>DHIZ01000393.1 GCA_002404055.1 Chloroflexi bacterium UBA4733 | reverse complement strand
CCCGAGGAAGGGTACTGAAACGTATTCCTGCACTCATACGAGTAGCAGGGGTGCTGGCGACAATCACATAGACCCGAGGAAGGGTACTGAAACAGGAGCGTAGTCACTGTTCTGCGCCACCCGCTTCGATTCGCTCGCAGGACGGCGAACGCACTTTTCGCCCACGCCTGGGAGACAAGGCCTTTGGTGTCCGCAACGGTTCGATCAATGTCTGTCACGCTTGTTTGTCTTCTCGGCGGGCCCGCTGGCGCTTAATCCATCATGATGCGCCCCTCGCACATCGCCTGCAAGATTGCGTCCTTGTTTGCCGTCCAGAACGCCCGGTCGGCGACCTGCGCTTGCGTGAACGTGCCCGACCCGCTGCCGCCTGTCGCCGGGATGTTCAGCATCCTACCGCTCGTTGTCTGCTGCTCCAACTCTGCCAGCCGCTTGTTCGCCCACTCCGTCTCGCGGAGCTTGGATGGTCCCCCTTCGGGGGGCGGCGCGGCTGCCTTGCTGACCGTCTCCAGGTTGCGCAGCTTGCGCCGCGTCTCCGCTGCCTCGTCCTGCAACTGCCGCTCGTAGGCCGCTCGCGTTGGGCGCCTGGCTCGTGGCTGGTCCTGCCGCTGTTCGCCCCTCCTCCTCTCCGAAGCGCGGCAAGCCGCATTCTTTGGCTGGCAACAAAAACCGCCGCCGTGGGTCATCCCTACGGCGGCGGTTATTCCTCGAAGTGCTCGCCTATGCTGGTATCGACACCCTGGTCTCTCCGTGGGAGCCGGCGTGCGCTTCTCGCTGGGCGATGCGATATTCGTCCCGCTCCAGGTCGCCGGCGTTCAGTAGGACCCGCTCCACGGTCCCCTGGGATCGCACCAATAGCTCCTCCTCATCACCGGGCGTCGTTTCGTCGGAGAACAGGAGGTCGGCCCCGAGCGCCCTGGAGAGTCGTTGCAGATGGACAAAGCCAACGGCCCGATCGGCCAAACGCTGTTCGATGAGACGATCCAAGACGTGGATGGACAACAGCATCGGGAAGTCACCCCTGGTCATCGTTCGCTGCACCAACAGGCGCGTCAACGGCGTTACCTGGTCCAGTGTCTCTTCCAGCTCGTTCACCACCGCCACGCCGTCAGTCGGGACGTCGAAGGCGATCGCGACCGCCTTGACAATAGTGGCGAACTCCACTCGGCGTGCCACCAGCAGATCCTGCCAGAGCATCACGATCTCCCTCGCTGAACCAACTGCCATACGCGATGGGCTAGCGCCCGTTCCTCCGGACCAATGCCGGCCCGATCGAGGATCGCTTCCGTCGTCGCTCCATCCCCAAGAGCATTATACGTCCCCAGCGCCCGATAGGCCCCGCGATTCAACGGATGAAAGCCGCTGCCGTCCACCGGGAAGAGCGTGCCCGACGGCTCCTGTTGATAGCGTCGCCCGTTGACGACGAACTGATCTCCGATGCGAATCGCCCGCCCCTGATTGATCGCCGCGACGTCGCCGGCGATGGCGACGCCCGGCTCAATGACAGTGTTGTATTCCTTCGCTCTGCTTCGTTGCGTCACTTGCGTCGCTGTGTGGCGCGCGTTCGGCCGGGTCGCCGTCCGTGGCGGCAGATGCGGATTCGGCTCTTGCTCGAGATCCGCCAACGACCGCTCGTACCCCGTCCAGCCCCAGTGCGCATACTGCCACAATCCTAGCAGATCGGATGCCTTCTGGGCCGGCAAAGCGCCCCACAGGACCCCAACTACGCGGCATGCCGGAAGCGAGGCCCGTTGCTCCGTTGCTGGGACACCGCTTGCGCCGCGTGATCAGCGGCGACATCGTGCGTCGTATGCTTGGAGCAGGCCGTGACGTGGCCCTCATCCATTATGGGAACGGGGAGAAGCAATGGCGACAGTCTTGCGCCGCCCGATCTGGCGCTTCCTACTGGCGTTGCTTGTTCTAGTTGCCTTCACCCCAACCGTCGGCGCAGCGGGGACACCGGACTACGCCTTGCCCGATGGCAGCGGCCACTTCTATCAGCAGGCCAACGGCCAGGGTGGTCAGGGCGATAGCGGCTTCGCCATCACCAACGACGATGGCCTGCCGTTTTGGATGGCGTACCAGCAACTCGGCGGTCCAGCAGTGCTGGGCTATCCCATCAGTGGCCGTTTTGTCTGGGATGGCTTCACCGTCCAGGCGATGCAAAAAGTCATCCTGCAATGGCAGCCGGACACGAAGACCTTGCATGGCGACATCCTGGAGTCCTGGCGCTCCTATCCCGACACGTTCCAGGGCTGACGGGACCCCGATGGCGCACGACGAGACGCCGCACAACGGCTCCCCGGCAGCCGCTTCTGATCCTGAGCGTCTCCGCCTCGCTGAAGCACGCTGCCAGGGTGTGCCCTGGCAGCGTTGGGGGCCATATCTGGCCGATCGCGCCTGGGGCACGGTTCGCGAGGACTACTCCGCCGACGGCGCCGCCTGGGACGACTTCCCGCACGATCACGCCCGCTCCCGCGCCTACCGCTGGAATGAAGACGGCCTGCTCGGCATCAGCGACGACCAGGGGCTGCTCTGCTTCGGCCTGACGCTCTGGAACGGCAACGACCCGGTCCTCAAAGAACGCCTGTTTGGCCTCACCGGTGGCGAAGGCAACCACGGGGAGGACGTCAAGGAATACTACGGTTACCTCGACAGCACGCCTACCCACTCCTTCATGCAGGCAGGCTATAAATATCCGCAGCGAGCATTCCCCTACGCCGAACTGGTCGCCCAGAACCGCCGCAGCCGCGGCGAGCCGGAGTACGAACTGCTGGACACCGGCGTCTTCGCCGAGGATCGCTATTTCGATATCCAGGTTACGTACGCCAAAGCGGCGCCGGACGACATCCTGATCCGCATCACTGCCGTCAATCGCGGACCCGACCCGGCGCCGCTGCACCTCCTGCCCACCCTCTGGTGTCGGAACACGTGGTCCTGGGGCCGTGATGAGGGCTTCGGCCCCCCACCCCGGTTGTGTGCCGCCGTCAACCCGGCGGGCGCCGGTACAAAGGTGGCTGCCCATTACATGTCGACCATGGCGCCGGGGGCGACGGAAACGGTGGTGCTGCGCCTGTCGGCCCACCGCCATTCCGCGCCGTTTGCCGACGCCGAGGCGGTCTTTCGCTCGCGGCAGGCGGAGGCGGATCGCTTCTACGTCCCTCTCGCCGGCGGCCTCAGCGCCGATGAGCGCCTGGTGCAACGCCAGGCTTTCGCCGGGCTACTCTGGAGCAAACAGTTTTACCATTACGACGTCGACGAGTGGCTGCAGGGTGACCCCAGTCTGCCCGCACACCCCCACCGTCGGCGGGGGCGCAACCGCGACTGGGGGCACGTGAATACCCACGACATTCTGTCGATGCCCGATGCCTGGGAGTACCCCTGGTTTGCCTCCTGGGACCTCGCCTTCCACTGCATCCCCCTGGCCCTGATCGACTCGGAGTTTGCCAAGGCCCAACTGGTGCTGCTGGGCCGCGAGTGGTACCAGCACCCCAACGGTCAGTTCGCCGCCTACGAGTGGGCCTTCGGCGACGTCAACCCGCCCGTCCACGCCTGGGCCGTCTGGCGTGTCTACAAGATCGAGCAACGCAGCCACGGACGGACCGACCGGCCCTTTCTCGAGCGCATGTTTCACAAGCTGCTGCTCAACTTCACCTGGTGGGTCAACCGCAAGGACACCGAAGGGCGCAACGTCTTCCAGGGCGGCTTCCTGGGGCTGGACAACATCGGCGTCTTCGACCGCAGCGCCACCCTGCCCACCGGCGGTCACCTCGATCAGTCCGACGGCACCGCCCGGATGGGCATGTACTGCCTGAACATGCTCACGATCGCCCTGGAACTGGCGCGGGAGAACGCGGTCTACGAGGATGTCGCCACCAAGTTCTTCGAGCACTTCCTGTATATCGCCGCCGCTCTCAACGATGTCGGCGGTGAAGGGATGTCGCTCTGGGATGAAGCCGACGAATTCTTCTACGACGTGCTGCACCTGCCCAACGGTACTGCCCAACGCCTGAAGGTGCGCTCGCTGATCGGCCTGATCCCCCTGCTGGCCGTGGAGACCATCGAGCCCGACCTGCTGGCGGCGCTGCCGCAGTTTGCCGTGCGGCTCCAGTGGTTCCTGGCGCACCGGCCTGATCTGGCAAGTCTGGTCTCGCGCTGGCAGGAACCGGGCATGGGAGAGCGCCGCCTGGTGGCCCTGGTGCGCGGCCACCGCATGAAGTGCCTGCTCCGCCGCATGCTCGATCCACAGGAGTTCCTCAGCATTGGCGGCGTCCGCTCCCTCAGCCGCTTTCACGCCGAGCACCCCTACGCCTTGCACGTCGACGGCGCCACCTACACGGTTGACTACCAGCCGGCCGAGTCGACCAGCGAACTCTTTGGCGGCAACTCCAACTGGCGCGGCCCCGTCTGGTTCCCGATCAACTACCTGCTGATCGAGGCCCTGCAGAAGTTCCACCACTACTACGGCGATGATTTTCTTGTCGAGTGCCCGACCGGCTCCGGTCGAAAGCTCACCCTCCAACAGATCGCCGAGGAACTGTCGGGCCGGCTCAGCGGACTCTTCCTGCGCGACGCCAACGGCCGCCGTCCGGTCTTCGGCGCCAACGAGCGCTGGCAAACGGATCAGCACTGGCGCGATATGCTGCTGTTCTCCGAATACTTTCACGGCGACACCGGCGCCGGCCTCGGCGCCAGTCATCAGACCGGCTGGGCCGCCCTGGTCGCCAAGCTCCTGGAGCAAACCGGCCGCGCGCGCAGTGAGATGGGCCGCCCCCCCGTAGCTCAGGGCCGCTCCTGATCCGGCGTGAGCAAGCGGCGGGTTATGGCGGCATGGAACGGATAGCGTTCCAGCGCCGCCTCGTCTAGCTCGATGCCGAGGCCGGGCGCCGTGGGCAGGGCAATGGCGCCGCCTTCCACCCGCAATGGATTCCTGGCAATGGCGTTGCCGGTCGGCTCCCATGCCAACGGATATTCCATAATCAGGAAGTTGGGCATCACCGCCGCTGCCTGCAAGCTGGCAGCCAGACCGACTGTTGTGCTGTTGTTGCCGTGCGGCGCCACGGCGACGGTGTACGCTTCCGCCATGGCAGCGATCTCCTTCAGTTCCAGCAGGCCGCCCACGTTGCACACATCCGGGTTGATGATGTCCATCGCTTCCGCCTCGAAAGCACGGCGGAACTCGGCCTTGCCGTAGAGCGCCTCACCGACGACCACCGGCAGGTCGATCTTGCGCCGCACCTGCGCCGTTGCCGCCAGGTCTTCCGCCGGCGTCGGCTCCTCGAACCAGAAGGGCCGAAAGGGCGTCATGGCCTTGGCGACGCGCACGGCGTGCATGGGCGCCAGGCGGCGGTGGACCTCGATCAAGAGCTCCGGCTCCGGTCCCACCGCGGCGCGGACCGCCTCCACCCGTGCCACCGCGAGCTCTTCGGCGGCGTGGTCGATCAGCATCTGCCAGGGGCCTGGGAAGGGGTCGAATTTCAGCGCAGTATAGCCGCGCGCCACCGTGTTGGCCGCCCGCCGACCCAGGCCCTCCGGTGAGCCGTCGCCTTCGCCGGAGGGTTGGCCATAGACGCCGATACGTGTGCGGCAAGGGCCGCCGAGCAGGTTGTATACGGGCGTCTGGAGCGCTTTGCCGACAATATCCCAAAGCGCTAATTCCAGGCCGCTCAAGGCGCAGTAAAAATCAAAGCCGCCGCGCTTGATCGAGACGTCGCGCCAGAGCACCTGGCAGAAGTGCTTGATGGTAAAGGGGTCACGCCCGACCAGGTACTGGCCGAGATCGAGCACCAGCCGCTCCAGGGCGCGTTCCCGCCCGCTGAGGGTATACGCTTCGCCCCAACCGTGGATGCCGGCGTCTGTCTCCACCTTGAGGAACAGGCAGTTCTTCCCCCGCTCCGGTTGCACCAGCCAGGTTTTCACGTCCGTCACTTGCACCGCGTTGCCTTCTTCCTTTCCGTCGGACCCGCTGGGCTGCGCCCTACCCGCCGAGGCTGCGACCGCCGTCTACGCTGATCACGTCGCCGGTGGTGAGCGGCGCGCCGCTTGCCAGCCAGAGGGCGACATCGGCCACATCCGCTGGATTGGCGATGCGCTCCATCGGCGTGCCGGCGGCCGGGGACCCGGTGGCTGCCGGCGCCGGGCCCGTGCGGTTGGCCTGCCAGCGCGTGTCGCTGACCCCACCCGGCGCCACAGCGTTGACCCGGATGTTGTCGGGACCCAACGCCCTGGCCAAGCAGCGTGTCATGTGGATCACGGCAGCCTTGGACGAGCAGTAGGCGATGGAACTGCCCGTGGCCCGCAGACCGGACATTGAGGCGATGTTGACGATGCTGCCGCCCTGCGGCTGCTGCCCTTGCATCACCTTGGCGGCGGCCCGGCAGCACCAGAACGTGCCTTTCACGTTGACGTCGTACAGCACATCCCACACCTCCTCGGTCAGCCCGTCGAGGTCGGCAAAGTCCACGAAGCGGGTGATGGCGGCGTTGTTGACCAGCACGTCCAGGCGGCCGAAGTGCCCCACCGCCGCCTGAATCAAGCGCTCGGCCTCAGTCTGCCTGGCCACATCCGCCTGCACCACCTGCACCCGCGCCCCTGTCGCCCGCACCTGTGCTGCCGTCTCCTCCGCCTCCGCCTGTGACTTGCTGTAGTTGACGATCACGTCGGCGCCTTCCCGACCAAACAGGATGGCGATCTCCCGCCCAATGCCAACGGCCGATCCCGTCACAATCGTCGATTTGCCGCTCAGGCGTCCCATGTGGTGTTCCCTTTCTTCAGTCCATCGGGCGTCGGAGTGGCGCCCGGCCATGCTGTGCCGGATGGTAGCACGAGGTCTGCAGCGGCGTCGGTGGACGGGAGGTCCCCAGCCGGACACCGTCGCACAATCGCACGCCGGAGGGAACAAAGAGTAAGGCAATGAAGCGCGCCGAGATCCGGCGCTACGGAGTGAGAGGAGCGACCTGCAATGGCGATGCCGTACTGGTGGGCAACGGAGGAGGATGAGTGCGGGACCTGTCCGCACCGCATGCCGCCGCGCCGCAAGCGCGGCGAACTGGCTGGGCAGTCGGCGGTGGATACCTTGCCGACTGATTGGGCAGGCGCCGCCGCCGAGGCCGTCGCCGCAGCCTGTTCGGCCCACGCCTCGCTGCGGCGGGCGCAGCGCAGCTTGCGCATCGACCAGCTCGTCTATGTCTTGACATATGGCGAGCAGGTGTACCGCACCGGCGCTACCTTCCACATCCTGCGCCGCTGCGACATTGACCCTGGCGACCTGGTGAGCGACGACATTGCGCACCTGGAGGGCGCGGTGGTCCTCGTCAAAGGAAACACGGTAGTGACCGTCTACCGCCACCGAAAGAGCTACCGCCGCATTTGTCGAAAGCAAACGTATGTCCGCCATCGGGAACTGGCCTGGGAAGAGCAGTGGGGCGACCGCCATGCTGCCTAGCGTGGCTCGGCGCATCGTCCTTTCCTTCCACGCCCGCATAGTTGATAATCGCTCCGGCGCCGTCATATCGCGCCGGAAGGGAATCGGCGCCAGGATGGCAGTTGCGGATATTGAGGGGGCGGACCTCTGCCGGCGTCTCCGCGCCGACGACGCGGTGGCGCCCGCAGAACTCTGCCTCGCCTACCTCGACGACCTCGCCCGTTGGCTGACCGCGCGCCATCCACGGGCCGACCCTCACGACTGCCAGACAGCCGCCGCCGATGCGCTGCTCGCGCTTATCAAGAATCCGGCAGCCTACAAACCGGTGTTGCGCAGCCTGCGTGGCTACTTGCAGATGGCCGCTACCGGTGACTTGCTGAACTTGCTGGCGAGCGCTCGCCGCCACACCGGGCGCAGTCGCTCTTTCGAGGATGTCGAACATTCGTCGGAAGCAGGGAAACTGGTACAGGAGGACGGCGACCCGGCGGAGATCGTGGCACACCGCGAGGACGAAGCGCCGGCCGTGATCGGGCTACCGGTCCTTCCGTCCGACGTGCAGGCCGCCCTCACCGAGGAGGAGCAACAGGTGCGAGAACTCATGTGGCTGCGAGAGCGCAAAACTACGGCCTATGCTGCGGTGCTGCATATTGCCGACCGCCCTATCGAGGAGCAGCGACGGGAAGTGAAGCGAGTGAAGGACCGAATCAACATGCGTCTGAAGCGTGCTGGAGTCAGCGATGGCTAGTGCCCTGCCGGCCCTGGCGCACCGCGTGCGTCAAGATCCCTTCTTCCTCGCCTCCGCGCTGGCGATCTACGCCGAAAGTGAAGCCATGGACGACCAACAGTTAGCGAAACAGCTTGGGTGTACGGTCGACACGCTGGCGCCGGTGCGGCTCTGCCGCCGGCCGCGAGCGGAGCCGCCCCTTTTTCGGCAGGACGTGGAGATGATCGCCGCACGTTTCGGTCTCCACGCCGACGTGCTGGCGGCAGCCGTCCGTCGGGCCGATGCGATCACCGCCCTGCGCCGCGAGGCGGAGGGTGGTCAAGGGGCGCTCATCGCCGCCCGTGATCGCCGGGATGACCAGCCTCCCATCGCGAGCGATGAACCGGAACAGCCGTGAGCACCCCTCTTTGGATCGCGGAGGCAGCCGACGAGTTCTGGCGCCTGGTCGGCACGGCTGAAGCGTTCCCGCGCAGCCTGCGCCGGCCGATCGCCGATGCCCTGCCGCTCACGCTGGTCCATGTGCCGCACCTGCGTGTCCACGCCGCCGAAGCCTGGCTGCGCCGCTGTGGCGTGGTGTGTGCCGTCGGCGCCGGTGATCGCCCTTTGCACGCCGCGCTCGTCGCCCGCTACGGTGAGGGCTGCCTCTTCCTCGACAGCGCCGATAGCGACGACGAGCAACGACTTTCCCTGGCCCACGAGCTGGCCCACTACCTGCGCCACTACCGCCAGGTGCGCCAGCGGGTCCAGGCCAGATTGGGAGCGGACGCTCTAGATGTGCTGGATGGCCTGCGCCCCGCCAGCCGAACGGAACGGGTCGATGCCCTGCTCGCCGGCGTTTCAATCGGATATTATGTGCATCTCATGCGCCGGGACGACGACGGCAGCCTGCCGGATAGGCGGACGCTGACCGCCGAACGCGAGGCCGACCTCCTCGCCTACGAGTTGCTGGCCCCGGCAGCGCGGGTCAGCGAGGAGGCAACCTCTGGAGCGTTGGACCAGCGCCGACAAGGCGCGGAGGCGAGTCTGCGGCGTGACTATGGCTTGCCATCGGCGGCTGCGACCGAGTACGCCAACCAGCTCTTCCCGGCTCCCGCCGAGAGTTTTGTTCGGCGCCTCACTGTTGTCGTTAGGCGTGAGTAGGCAGCCGGCGTCCGACGACGCGCCGGAGGTCACGCCCGAACAGTTCCGCCAGAGCTTCGGCGAAGACCTGCGGCGGACGCTGGACCTCTCTACCTGGTCGGCCGGGGAAGACCTGAGCGCCGACTACCGGCGGGTGGAGGAGGAAGTGCGCGCGGCGGTGGCGCGCGAGGACGTGTTGCTGGAGAAGATTCGCGCCGAGATCTTCCCGCGCCTGGGCAGCTACCCCGGAGCGCCGCCAGGGGCCGGCGTCTACGCGGCGACCGTGCCGGGGATCGAGCGCATCCACCGCGGCCTGCTCTTCAACGGCGGCGTCGAAGCCTGCGATGCTACGCGGCGAGTCCACGACACCTTGCCGCTGACCATCTTCCAGATCGGCGTCAGTCTGGTCTCCTACCAGGGCAACCAGGGTACCTGGTTCCAGCGCCTGTTCCGGCGCGACCTGCGCGTGGCTGGCGGCGACCCGACGGAGGAGATGCAGGAGTTGCTGGAGCGGCGCGAGCAACGCGGCGGCCTCAACCAGCCCAGCCGCCGCGACACGCTCTCCGAACTGGCGCAACGCGGCATCATGGCCTATGCCGAACGGGCGATCCTGCTCAAGCGCTCCACCGCCACCTGGCGCATGGGCCACGGCAACCCAGCTCCCTACGAGCTGCTGACCGGTTCCGGCAACCTCGACCTCATGGTGGAATCGACGAAGGTCATCCGGGAACTGGTGGAGGGCCACCAGAAGTTCGTCTACGTGGCCAGCGAGCCGACCGATCGGGTGCTGCTGACCATCGGTCAGGCGCTGCACCCGATGGAGTACGCCGTCGTCACGACCCTGCGCGACCACATCGACAAGACTGTCGAAAATGGCCACTACCGGGGGAGCCTCACGTCGGATACCACCTGGGACGGCGTGCAACTGACGCCGGACCAGTGGATTAGGCGTTTCCGCGACGTCGTCGCCCCCCAGATCGTCGTCGGGGTCTACCGGGCGACGCGCCTGGCGCCGGCCCAGCTCTTCTACGCTCACGTCGATCATGCAGCTCTCGCCGCCCACATTATCCTGGCCGACAGCATCTTGCAGGAGCAGCGCGGTTTCCCGCTGCTGATCGACCTGGCCGACAACGTCTGCCGCGGCGTCTTCGGCAGCGATACTATCAACGCCCCCGTCTCCACCGCCTACGCCGACGCCGGGGCCCCCTGGCGCTACCAGAGCGAACGGGGGACAAGGGGTGGGTGAGGGCTTCAGAAAGGAATGAAAATGCCCGAGGTCAACGGTAGCTTCAACTTTGCGCCCAAACAGGTGATGCCGGAGGACCTGCAAGAGCGCCTCGACGCTGATATCGCGCAGTCGGGCGGGGAACTGGCGGACGATACCCTGGCCGCCGGCTCGCTCGGCCTCACCATGTTCGACCTGCCGAACAGCGAGGACGACAGCATCACGGTGTTGCTGCCCAAGGAGAGTCTGGACCTTGCGCCATCGCAGGCGCTCGTGCGGATCAAGAGCCGGGATGGGCGGCGTTATCTCGGCATCGTCACGGCGGGGCCTTTCGTCGAGCCGGATAGCCTGCGCGGCGACTCGGCGATGCTCGTGACCATCGCTACACGCGGCGGCATCTACCTGCCGCCCTTCCATGGGCGCATCCAGGTGGCGCTACTGGGCGAGGAGAACGCCGACGGCACGCTCAGTCCGCCCCGCCTGCGGCCGCGGCCCAATAGCCCCGTCTTTGCCCTGACCGACGAAGAAGCAACGAAGGTGCTGCAGGCCGATGGGGACATTCGCCTCGGCATCGTCGCCGGCAAAGAGAACCTGGTGGTCGGCGTCCCCTCCACCCTCAAGTCCGTGCTGCCGCGGCACACTGCCGTGCTCGGGACGACCGGCGGCGGCAAGTCCACCACCATCGCCCGCCTCGTCCAGCAGGCGCAGGCGGCCGGCATGGCCGTGATCCTACTGGACGTGGAGGGCGAGTACACCTTCCTGCACGAGCCGACCGACGACCAGGCCATGCTGACGGGCCTGGCCCGCCGGGGCCTCACCCCGGCCGGCGTGCCGGTGAACCAGATGCAGTTGTATCACCTGACCGGACGCGACACCGCCAACCCGGGCCACCCCAACCGCCGGACTTTCTCTTTGCAGTTCGCCCGGCTCTCGCCGTATGCCGTGATCGAGATTCTGGATCTCTCCGAGGCGCAGGCGGAACGCTTCATGCGCGCCTACGACATCGCCAAAGTGATGTTGCGCTCCCTGGGCATCTTCCCGGTGCTCCACAACGCCGAGCAGGAGCGCCTGGCGCTGGAGTTGGACGAGTTCGAACGCGGCTACCCCCGCTTGACGCTGTCGTTCCTGATGGATATGGTCGCCGCTTGCCTGGCCGTGGCGGATAAGGTTCCGCTGGTGGCCGAGGACCCGGGCGACGCGGCAGGTGCTGCCTTCACGCCGTACAACGACCGCTTGAAAGACCCGAAAGTGCTGGGCGAGCTGCAGCGCCTGATCAAGGCGCAGAACGTGCCGGGAAACGCCATCTCCTGGCGCGCCCTGTTGGGCCGGCTGGCGCGCCTCAATCGCCTCAAGGTCTTTGACATCAGCGAGAAGGACAGGGCCGGCAACGTCACTCAGCCCCTGCGCTACGCCGACCTGCTGCATCCCGGCAACGTCGCCGTGATCGACCTCTCGGACGCCGGCGCCTCCGAGTTGAGCAACATCGTGATCGCCGACCTGCTGCGCGGCGTGCAGGAAGCACAGGACGACGCCTACCAGGTCTACGAGCAGGCCAAAGCGCGCGGCGGCGCCACGGCGCCCTCACGTGTGCTGCTGATCATCGAGGAGGCGCACGAGTTCCTCAGCGCCGAACGTATCGAGAAGATGCCGATCCTGTTCCAGCAGGTGGCGCGGATCGCCAAGCGCGGACGCAAGCGTTGGCTGGGTCTTGTCTTCGTGACGCAGTTGCCGCAGCACCTGCCGCGGCAATTGTTCGGGCTCGTCAATTCCTACGTTTTACACAAGATCACCGATCCCCAGGTCGTGAGTACCCTCCACCGCACCGTCAGCGGCATCGACGAGGGCCTCTGGAAACGGCTCAGTGGTCTCGCCCCCGGCCAGGCCGTCGTCTCTTTCCCGCACATGACCCGACCCCTGCTGGTGTCGATCGATCCCACCCCCGCCAAGCTACGGCTGGTGGATTGAGGGGGGAGCAACTCGCCCGGCGACTGAAGTCGCGGCTACGAACGAGCGAAGTCCGCCTGCGCGGACTGGTTGCCAGCTTGCCGTACCGCAACTCAGCCCGCGCAGGCGGGCTTGGCTTCACATAGCCCGCGACTTCAGTCGCCGGGAACCACGGCGCCATAATGCGCCGACCTTGCCGGATGCCCTACTCAATTTTGTGCGCCCTTGCGCAGCACCAACACGTACTCCGTCCGCATGCGTTCGCCGAAGGAGGCTTCCAGGTAGGGCATCAGGCGGCGGCGGTCGTGGATGGTGCGTTCGTGCAGGGCGGCCAGGTGCAACCCGCCGCCCGTCACCGCGGGAGCGAGCTCGGCGAAGACCTCGTGAGTGGGAATACGCACTTTGCGGATATTGGAGGGGCAGACGACCAGCACGGCGTGCCCGCCCGGTCGCAGCACCCGCCCACACTCCTGCAGCACGGTGACCATATCGCGGAAGTAGCGGGAGACGATCCAGGCGCGCTTTGGGTGCTCGCGCAGGGCGGTGACGGCAGTGTCCACGAGGGCATGGCCGCTCGCCGGGGGAAGCGGCTGTGCGGCGTTCGCCTCCGCCAGCGGCGCCCGTTCCGAGCCGATGTAGCGGCGGGCGAGGGTGCGGTAGTCATCGCTCGACATCGCCAGCACGTCGGCCAGCCAGGCGACGGAAAAGCTGTGTGCCCGCGTGTAGTCGAGCGCAGTGCAGTAGGGCGGCGACGTGAAGATGAGATCGACACCGTCCGGGGCGATGTCCAGGGCGCGCGCGTCAGCGCCGACCAGGCGCGGTTGTGGCGTCGGATGGCCGCTCTCCTGGAGGCGGACGCGAAACTCCGTCATTTGCCGTGCCGCCCGCCGGAGTTGCTTGAGGAATCGGTCGCCGACGTCCGGCGCCGTTTCCCAGGCGCGGTAGTGGTGGCGGGAATGGGCCAGGTCGCGGGCGTTGGCCACCGACGTGCGGGCGACGATGAGCGAGGAGTACACCGCCCACAGCAGCCGGCGTAGTTCCTCGCCCACGTCGGCTTGCCGGATCGCCAGCCGCAGGCGGGCCAGATCGTTCGCCACGTCTTCTCGGAACCAGTAAGTCAGCCCCGTCAGCTGCGGTCGCCAGGAAGGATCAAGGTCGGGCGTGCCGAGCCGAACGGCCAGGTCGGCAGCCGCCGCTAGGATCAGCGCGGGGTCGACGAGAGTCGCTTTCGCCAGGGCCAGCAGGCGGGCCAGCGGGTCAATATCGGCGCCCCAGGGTACGCGGCCGCACAACCCGGCCTCCACAAGGGTCGTGCCGCTGCCGCACATGGGATCGAGCACGACATCGCCGGGAGCGGAGTAGCGTTCGATCGCCCAGCGCACCAACTGCGGCGGACAGCGCGCCGCGAAGGCGTGCAGCGCGTGCGTGGCATACAGGTGGCCGGCGGAGTCGAAGTCGAGGTTGATCGCCTCCGAGGGAGCATGGAGGTCGGTATGGCCGGATGGTAGGTCGACCGAGACAGTCGGTATGCTCACCGCTGCAGCGTTGGTAGTCACGCTCGGTGAAGTTGGCATCTCTCGGATACTCCCTTGTCCGTAGTATTCGTCGGTAGCAGTTGCCAGTCATCACCTTGCACTGCGCTTCTCCAATCGAGCGCATGTTATCTATCGCACGCTCAGCGCGCAAACCACCCGGATCTTGACCAGGTCGGCGATCTGGCGATAGAGGACGCCCAGGCCGAGCAGGGCCGCCAGCGCCGCCTCCATCTGCACGCCGGCCTGCTGCGCTCCCGCAACTGCACGGTCGAGCGCCTCCTGTCCGGCTTGGCGGACGGATGCGTCCAGCGCCGCCAGGTCAACGCCATCGGCAAGCCCGGCGTACATCGCCGGAATGTCTTCCAGTACGTGGATGCCGCGCAACTGGGCGTGTTGGTCCTGCGCCAACCGGATCGCCTCACGCAGCGCCAGATCGCCGGTGCTGCTGCCGTCAATCGCTACCAGGATGCGTTGGTACAACTGTCATCCCTTTCCAATCCCCTTTGGTATCGCTTCCATCACTCTGAGGATAGTGCTGGAAGGTCAATAGGGACGGCGCGATGGGTACACATCCGGTGAATGCGGGGGGCTTAACGCTGGCGTTTACCTGCTATTGACCGTTGCAGATGTACTCTGCAACCTGCCCCGCCTACGCTGAAAGAACGAGGCTTCGGAGCCGAGTGTTTCAGCAAATCCTGGGACGAGCAGCGAGGTCAAGGGAAAGCGAGCAATCGAGATGATGGGTTACTACGGCGGTTGGAGCGGGATG
>DHIZ01000176.1 GCA_002404055.1 Chloroflexi bacterium UBA4733 | reverse complement strand
GATGATGCGCAGCACCTCCAGGCCGGCGATGCGTCCGGCGTCTTTCGTCGCCTGCCGCTGGGCGTCGTCGAAGTAGGCTGGCACGGTAATGACAGCCTGGGTGACGCTGTCGCCCAGAAAGGCTTCGGCATCCGCCTTCAGCTTCTGCAGGATCATGGCGGAAATTTGTTCAGGTGAATGTTCCTGCTTGCCGGCCGTGACCCGCACGTCACCATTGTCCGAGGCGGTGACCGGGTAGGGCACGATGGCCTTGCTGCGCCGCACTTCCAGATCGTCATAGTTTCGTCCCATGAAGCGCTTGATGGAGAAGATGGTGTTCTCCGGGTTGGTCACGGCCTGGCGCTTGGCCACCTGACCGACCAGCCGCTCGCCGGTCTTGGAAAAGGCGACGACGGAGGGGGTGGTGCGCGCGCCTTCGGCGTTGGGGATGACGACCGGCTCGCCCGCCTCTAACGTCGCTACGCAGGAGTTGGTTGTGCCGAGGTCGATCCCGACGATTCTCGCCATGTTATGCCACCGATCCTGACTCTGTTGCTGTGGTTTCCGGCTGTTCGGCGGCGGCGCTGTCCGGCACGGCAGCAGGTTCCTCACCCGTAACTGCGGGGCCTTGCGACACGCGCACCAGGGCCGGGCGCAACAATCGGCCGTGCAGCGTATAGCCGCGCTGGGCCTCGCCGATAATCACGCCTTCCGCGACGCTGTCGTGATGCTCCTGCACAAGCGCCTCGTGGACGTTGGCGTCGTAGGTCTGGCCGGCCGCAGCCACTGCCTCCAGGCCGTGCTGCTGCAATAGGTACTCAAGCTGACGATGGATGAGCATCACGCCGCTGATCCAGGTGAAGGACTGCAAGGAGGGGGGAATGGCCTGCTCCGCCCGTTCAAAGTTGTCCAACACTTCCAGCAGCGTTGCTGCCAGCGGCGCGATCCCGTATTTGGTGAGGTCCTCGCGCTCCTGCTGGGTGCGACGCCGCATGTTGGCCAGTTCGGCCTGGGCGTACTGCCAGCGCTTCATATAGTCGGTCGCCTGGTCGCGCTCCTTGTCGCGCTCCGCTTCCAGCTCGGCGATGCGCCCACGTAGGACCGATTCGGCGCCGTTCTCCGTTGTCGCTTCGGCGGCGGTTTCGCTCGTCATTGAATTTGCTCTCCTTTGGGTTCTAACTGAGACGGTCCATGCCATTCCTGCATCAACGCGCTGAGGATGGAGGCAACATAGCGGGCGCCGGTGATGGCGCGGCAATAGTCTAAGCGAATGGGGCCGATGACGCCGAGCACGCCGATACTGCCGCGGTCGTCGCCATACGGGCAGAGCACCAGGGCGACCTCACGTAACTCTTCCGGCTGGTCTTCGCCAATGAGCACCCGCAGCGTGCCCTGCTGGGCGACTTCGGGCAGCAGGTCGCGCACGATGTCGCCCCGCTCGACCATAGCGAGCAGCCCGTGCAAACGCTGCCGGCGCAGCGTGTCGTCGCTACCCCGATAGAACTCCGGCTGGCTCAGCACGTTCGCCAGTCCATCGTGGTAGCGTATTTCCCATTGCCGCTGGTCGTGCCGATCCAGCATCGCCGCCAGTACTTCTTGCACAACTGCTGCCAACCCGGCGCTCGCACCAGGGCCGGCTGTGGTTGTCGCCCGAATCTGGGGAGCCGAAAACGCCGACCAGGCTGCGGTCAGGCGGGCCGCCTCCGAACGCAGTTCCGTTTGACCGACGGGGTGATCCAGCTCAATCAGTTGCTGGTGAACCGAGGCATCGCTGGTGATGGCGACCAGCAACACGCGCCGGCTGTCCAGGGCGATTAGCTCGAAGTGACGCAACTGGGCGGCGTCGCCGGAGGCGCCGCTGACAATCGCCGCCACGCCACTGGCGGCTGCCAATACGGTGCTCGCCAGTCGCAACCACTCGTCGACTTGATCCTCCACCTGGGAAAACTGATGCAGAATTGTATGCCGCTCTCCCGCCGAGAGGCCACGCTCGGGCAGCAGGTGTTCCACAAAGAAGCGGTAACCGCGCTCGGACGGGATGCGGCCGGCAGACGTATGTGGCTGGTAGATCAGGCCCGCGCCTTCCAGGGCCGACAGGTCGTTGCGGATGGTGGCGCTGCTAACCGATGGAAAGTCGTGGCGCACCAGCACGTCGGAGGCAACAGGCGTTGCCGAGGCCACGTAGCGCTCAACGAGCGCACGCAAAACGGCATACTGGCGTTTGGAGAGCGCTCCAGACACACCCATCCTCTGCTCCGGCGCCGGCTCGGACTCTTCGCCAGGGCACGATTAGCACTCTCAAGCGTCGAGTGCTAATCGCAGTGTACCTTATTCTTCCTCGCGGTCGATGTTGAAGCCGCGGTCGAGCTCGTGGACGCTCGTGGGCGGCTCTTCATCGTCGTCGCCATCGTCGTGGTGTTCGCGTTCCACGAACTCGCCCTCGTTCTCGTCGTATTCATCGTCATCTTCCGGGTCGTAGCGGAACAACGTGTCGCGCGTGTAGCCGCGATGACCCGACTCGGCGCGGGTTGGGAATGTGGCACGTCCGACGAGGCTGGGATGCTGCACAGTTTCGCGGATGAAGACGCGAACCTCGCGGCCGTCCAGCGATTTGATTGCCGCCACGTACCGGTTGCCAAGCTGGGTGAAGTGGATAAGGCGCTGGGCGAGCTTCGTCTCGACCTCACCGATTTTCTCGCCGGCGGCGGTTTCGACCAGCAGCGAGCGACCAGCGGCTCGGAAGCGGACAATATCGCCGGCGTTCAGGCGCACCAGCGACTCCGGCGGGGCCAGATGTTGCAGGGCTGTGACCGCCGTCTTGCCCGGTTCCTCAACGAACAGCCGCGGGTCCAACTTTTCACCCTTGTTGCCGGCGACCTCACCGCTGACCTGGCGTTCGGCCAGCACCTGGAGGCGCTCCTGGTTGCGACGGGCGATGGCGTTGCCGGGATCGGCCTGCAGCGCCTGGGTATAGGCGTCACGCGCTTCGCCATAGCGACCCAACTCGGTGAGCGCCTTGCCCAGCCGGTTGAGGGCATCCGCCTCGTTCGGGTAATAGGTAAGGAGGCGTCGATTTAACTGCACAGCGTCTTCCCAGCGGCCTTGCAGGGCCAGGGCGATGGCTTGCTCGGCGATATGCCGCTTATTGGGCACGCGATCACCGACGACAGAGGGCTGATCAAGCATGGCTGCTCCTTTCGGCGACCGGCGTCACTCGGCCTTGCAGCGCGTGTGCCCCGGCGCGCGTGATGGTGACGGGCAGCGTCCGGCCCGTGTAATCGACGCCAACTGGCGCAGCGGGATCGGACACCGCAAAAAAGGTCAACTTGTTGGTGCGGGTGCGCCCCTTCCAACGCGGGCTGTCCCCTTTGTCGGGACCTTCCACCAGCACGTCCTGCACGCTGCCCAGCAGTTGCTGATTGATTTCCTGACTGATCATTTCCTGCTGGCGTTCGACGGCCCACAGCCGTTCCTTCTTGTCCAGCGCCGGCACGTCGTCCACAAAGTGCTCGCCGGCCGCGGTGCCGGGGCGGGGCGAATAGGCGGCAACATGCACCACGTCGTAGCGCACGCGCGCCAGCAGTTCGAGCGTGTGCTGGAACTGCTGGTCCGTTTCGCCACAGAAGCCAACGATGACATCCGTACTCACACTACAACCTGGCAGCGTTGTTCGGATGCGCTCTATCAGGCGCTCATAGTCGGCCACCTTGTAGGGCCTACCCATGCGACGCAGCATGGCGTCGTCACCGTGCTGCACCGGCAGGTGCATGTACTCGCAGACCTTCGGGAGATCGCGCATCGCCAGCACCAGGCGCTCGTCGATGAAGCGCGGGTGGGAGGTCAGGAAACGGATGCGCTCCAGCCCCGGCACGTCGTTGAGCCGTTCCAGCAGCGCCGCCAGGTCGGTGCGTTCCGGCAGGTCGTGGCCGTAGGAATCGACGATCTGACCGAGCAGTGTAACTTCCCGCGCGCCTTCGGCGACGACTTCCTCCACGTGGTCGACCACTTCCGCCACCGGCCGGCTGCGTTCGCCGCCGCGCCGCGACGGCACTATGCAGTAGGTGCAATGTTCGTCGCAGCCGTAGATGATCGGGATGAAGCGGGCGACCTCTTTGCTGCGTTTGCCGCGAAGGGTCGGCGCGATGGTCTCCGGCCCGGCTTCGATCGGTACCGGCGCGAAGGTCGTGGGGACCGCCTCATCCAGCGGGCGATCTAAGAGCGGCTGCAAACGCTCCGGCGTCAGCGAAGAAAAGAACATGTCAACCATGGGATAGCGTCGTTGCATGGCCGTCGCATCCGGCGTCACCATGCAGCCTGTCATTGCCACTGCCAGGTTGGGCAGGCGCTTCTTGAGCCCGGAAAGCTGGCCCAGTTGCCCTTCCGTGCGCTCCTCTGCGCTCTGGCGCACCGCGCAGGTGTTGAGGATGACGACGTCGGCGGTGCGGGCGTTGTCGGTCTCGGCGCAGCCTTCGCGTTCCAGGTAATTCTGGATGCGTTCGGAGTCCGCCTTGTTCATCTGGCAGCCGACAGTCCAGATGAAGTAGGAAGGGCGTCTGCCTGTTGCTACCACCATGGTCGGGCGTTCACTCCGTTTCTGCGCCGGTACCGGTCGGCGGTACCTTGGGATATTGGGTAAACACTATACCTGCTCTTGCCCGGCGACTTCAGTCGCTGGGCAACCTGCACCACTACGTCCCTGGCAAGAGTCGCGCCACGTCTTCCATCAAGCGTTGCGGCGATATCGGGCGGGGGTGGACGGCATCGGCAGCGTCTGCGGCCTCGGTTTGCAGCCCTTCTTCGCCGGAGAGAATGATGACGCGAATGCCGGTCAGGGAGGCGTGCTGGCGCAGCCGTTGGCTGAGCGCGGCGGCCGTATCCTTGGGCAAGGGTAAATGGATGATGGCGAGCGCCGGAAGGCGCCGAATCGCCTGGGCAACCGAGGCATCGGCGGACCGGCAGACATCGACAGTGGCGCCGGAGTCCTGGAGCAGCCCGGCGAGAAGGGTGGCGATGCCGGGGTTGTCGTCGACCAGCAGGATTCGCTGGCCGGACAGGGGAAGATTTTCGCGCGGAACATCGTCCTCGACGATTGCAGCTTCCGGCGCGCGCTCAAGCCGGGCGGGGGGGCGGGGGGGGCCCGGCGCCGGGCGGGGCGGGGGGCGGGNNCCTGCAGCATGCCGGCGAGGAGCGTGGCGATTCCCGCGTTATCGTCGACGAGCAGGAGGCGCTTGCCGGAAAGGGGAAGATTCTCACGGGCAGTGTCGTCTTGCGTCACCGTTGCCTCCGCCGCGCGCGGGGGACGCTCGAGCTGTCGCGCCGGCCGGTTCGGCCGGCGGCTAATTGTGCCCCTCTTCACCGACGCTGAGTTGCTTGCCGCCCGGTTCGTGCCGGTGCGGGATCAGATGACCTTCGGCCGTTTCCCATAGCAAGTCTGAGTCCCTTGGCTCGGAAAAATCGCCCATCGAGATGAGCAGGCCGTCGTGGCGCTCCAACACCTCGCGCACGTCCTCTTCCACCACCTGGCGCGTGCCCTGCCGCACCAGCACGATGGCATCGGAATCGGGCATGAGCCGTACCAGCCAGCCGCGGTCGGTGAGATCGTCCAAAATGACACCCGTGTCATAAAAGCGTTGCGCGATCATGAGACCTGCTCCGGCGAGCCGCCGACCATCGATCTCATCCGACTCTTCAAGTTCCAGTTCCTCCTCTATCGGGTAGAGTAATGGCAACTCAAGTGTGAAGTAGGACAAACTGACTCTCCCAATGTCGTGTAGCGGCTTAGCATACCATAGCCGGTCATGACCACGCTGGGAAGATCGTGCTGTGGCCCGTGCCGACCTACGGGGCGACGCTCGTCAACCTGCCGATGAGTCGGATCCTGACCGATCCGGCACTCGTGGCGCGGGACGGCTTTCATCCCTCGGATGCCGGCCATGCCGAACTGGCAGAGTCCTGGTGGCGCCAAATTCGCCCGCTGCTGGAGTGACAACGGACAGGCGCAGTAAGGCGCATTGCAATTATTGCGCTTAGTACCATCAGGTCTATCGCTGTAACGCTCCGGCGTGGGACGTCCAGAGGGGCGATGAGCCGGCGGTATACTCCGGCCATGAACACCCTCCTGGAACCGCCAATGGTAGCCACGTCGCCGCCATTGCCCACCCCGGTACATGTGCCGGTCCTCCTGGCCGAAACGCTGGAGGCATTGGCTCCACGGCGTGGCGGTCGGTATATAGACGGCACCATCGGTGGCGCGGGTCACGCCACGGCCATCCTTGAGCACTCGTTCCCGGATGGCTTGCTGCTGGGTCTCGACCGTGACGCAGCAACGCTGTCGTATGCCGGCCACCGTCTGGCTCCCTTCGCCGAGCGGGCCATCCTCGTCCACGCTGCCTTCGATTCGCTCGCGAACGTCGCTGTTTCCCTCGGCTGGACGGCCGTCGACGGCATCCTGCTCGACCTGGGTTTCTCCTCGCTGCAACTTGCGGGGACCGGCCGCGGCTTTTCCTTCCAACGTGACGAGCCGCTCGACATGCGTCTGGACCAGGACGCCGCCACCCCGACGGCCGCCGACATCCTGGCGGAAACGTCCAAAGCCGACCTCGCTGCTCTGTTATTTCGTTTTGGTGAAGAGCCGGCGGCACGTCGCATAGCACGCGAGATCGCCAGGCGACGCACTGCGACGCCGCTACGAACCACCGGACAGTTGCACCAGGCCGTCTGGAGCGCTGTCGGCGGCAGGCACGGCGCAGCCATCGACCCGGCGACGCGCACCTTCCAGGCCTTACGCATCGCCGTGAATGATGAACTGGGTCAACTTGAGCGCGTCCTGCCGCGGGCGATCGCCTTACTTAAACCGGGTGGTCGACTGGCCGTCATCTCCTTTCATTCTCTGGAGGACCGCATCGTCAAGCAACAGTTTGCGCGGGCGGCCGCGGCATGCCTCTGCCCGCCGGAGTTGCCGGAGTGTCGGTGCGGGCACCGGCCCGAGGTCCGTGTCCTATGGCGCAAGCCGCGAACGCCCGGCGCCGACGAGATACTGCACAATCCGCGCGCGCGCAGCGCCAAGCTGCGGGCAGTGGAGCGGTTGGAGGGGGTCGCGCTATGCAACAAGTAGGTATCCGCGGTGGCAGCCGCACCGCGACGGCGTTGTCCGCGCCGACTCTCCCGGTCCGGCCTGGCTGGAGGTTGCCGCTACGCCGAAGCCACGGTGGAACTGGTCAGCAACCGGCCCCCGTAGTGCGCCGACCGCCGCCTATCCTCCAGCGGCCACGCTCCCGTGGCGTCCGGTTGGTCCGCCGATCCGAGCCGTTCTTGATGATGGCGGTGGCCTGCGCCCTGATCGCGCTACTGGCAACGCTGTATCTGACGGAAGACAACAAGGCGGCGCTGATGACCTATGAGATCAACACGCTGCAGAACGAACAGAGCTCACTCCTGCGCACGCAGAGCGATCTCAAGGTGCAACTCGACCAGTTGGAGGCGTTGCAGCGCATCCAAACCGAAGCTGACGCGCAAGGCATGGTGCCGGTACAGCCTTCAACCACGACATATATCGACCTACCGCCCGTTGTGGACACGGTGGCGCCGCCGCCAACGCTGGCGCGAGCGCAGCCGTGACCGGCGACCTGGCGGGACGACGGGTCACGGTCTTCGGCTTTGGGCGACGCGAAGGGGTATCCCTGGTTCGCTTCCTGGCCGGCGAAGGCGCGGATATCCTGGTCAGCGATCGCCTGCCGGCCGCCGAACATGGCGAAAGCCTCGCCCGTATCGCGGGACTGCCTGTCCAACTCAATCTCGGTGGGCACGACGCCGACCGCGTCCTGAGCTGGAGCGACCACATCTTCGTCAGTCCGGTGATCCCCCGCACCTTGCCTGTTCTGCAAGAAGCTGTGCGACGCGGCATCGCCCTGTCGAGCGAAGTCGAACTGTTCTTCCAGCGCTGTCCAGTGCCCATCATCGGTGTCACCGGCAGTGCCGGCAAGACGACGACGACGACGATGCTGGGCGAGATGCTGGAACGGTCAGGCCGCCCGGTCATCGTAGGCGGCAATATCGGCAGGCCGCTGCTGGGTGTGCTCCCGCAGTTGACGCCCCAACACACCGTGGTGATGGAGCTCTCCAGCTTTCAACTGCAGCCGCTGCAATGCAGTCCGCACGGCGCTGTCGTCACCAACCTGACGCCGAACCACCTCGATCGCCACGGCAGTATGGAGGAGTACGCGGCGGCCAAGCGCCAAATCGTGGCGAAGCAGCACCCCGCCGACTGGGCAGTGCTGAACGCCGCCGACTCCCAGGTGCGCTCGTTCGCCGCCGGCACTCCGGCCCTGGTCGGCTGGTTCAGCGTTGAGGAACCCGTGCCAGACGGTGACGCCGCCTTCGTCCTTGATACCCACTTCGTTCTGCGCCAGCACGGTACAGTACGCCGGATCGCTCCGTTGGCGGCACTGCAGTTGCGCGGGCGCCACAATCAGGAGAACGTGCTGGCGGCGGCGTTGGCGGCCCGGCGAGCCGGAGCTACCGATGGCGCCATGGCCGCCGTAATCGCCTCCTTCAAGGGGGTTGAACACCGCCTGCAACTCGTTGGCGCCATCCGTGGCGCCAGCTTTTATGATGACTCCATCGCCTCGACGCCGGAGCGGCTGCTGACGGCGCTGCGTTCATTTGCTGAGCCGCTGGTCATTATCGCCGGCGGCCGCGACAAGCACCTTCCCTGGTCGGAAGCGGCGCGGACGCTATGCCGGCAGGCGCACACCGTCGTCCTGACGGGCGAAGCGCGGGGCCTCATTCGGGGAGCGCTGGCAGCCGCAGCCGAACAGGTGGGGGTGTTACCAGGTGTGGTTGAGGAGCCACATTTCGACGACGCTGTCCAGGCGGCAATTGGCGCGGCGCAGCCCGGCGACGCTGTGTTGCTCTCGCCGGGTTGCACGAGCTTTGACCAGTTTGTCGACTTTGCGGCTCGCGGCGACCGGTTTGCAGCGCTGGTCGCGGCATCAGCGGATTTCGAGCCTTGCTAGAAGCGGACGAGGGAAGCGCATGAAGCGTCCTGCGGAGTTGTTGGCACAACCGGGGTGGTGGCGTTTTGACCCGGCCCTGATCAGCATTAGCGCGGCGCTGGTCTCCCTGGGGCTGGTGATGGTCTACAGCGCGAGCGTCGCCGTGGCGGTCGACCTGCACCACAATGAGACGTACTTCTTTATTCGCCAGATTATCTTCTTCCTCATCGGCGTCGTCGCGCTGGTCGGGCTGTCGCGGGTACCGTATCAACGGCTCATGATCGCTGGTAAGCCGCTCTATGCAATGAGCCTGCTGCTGCTGGTGGCGGTCCTGGTGATGGGACATCACGCCGGCGGGGCGAAGCGCTGGATTCAGGCCGGCATCTTCGGCCAGTTGCAACCGAGCGAGCTGATGAAGGTGGCGCTTGTGCTCTTGCTGAGCGGCATGTTCGCGCGCGACGTGCGGCGGGCACGGGAGTTTAAGCGTGGCCTTGTCCACTGCGTCCTGCTGATTGCGCTGCCTGTGGCGCTGATCGTCGCCGAGCCTGACCTCGGTACGTCGATAATCGTTGCCGCGACCGGCTTCGTCCTGTATTTTGCGGCCGGCGCCAACCTGCTCCTCTTCCCTGTGCTCCTGGGAGCGGGCGGGGGCATCGTGGCGTTGCTGACCGAGGTATCACCGTACCGCTTCAGTCGCTTCACGACCTTCTTGAATCCCCTGGCCATCAAGAACGCCCAGGGTGTTGCCTACCAGGTGCAGCAAGCGCTCATCGCGCTGGGCTCCGGCGGACTCTTCGGGCTGGGACTCGGGGCCAGCCGCCAGAAGTTCAGTTACCTGCCGGCCCCCCACACCGACAGCATATTTGCCATCGTGGGCGAGGAACTCGGCTTTGCCGGTTGCGTCGCGGTGATCCTGCTCTTTGTGGCCCTTGCCTGGCGGGGTCTCACCATTGCGCGTGACGCGCCGGATCAGTTTGGAGCATTGGTGGCGACCGGCATCACGTCTAGCCTCGTCGCGCAGGCGTTCATCAACATCGCAGCAGTGTCGTCCAGCATTCCCTTTACCGGTGTTCCCTTGCCATTTATCAGCTATGGCGGCTCCTCGCTGATCGTCTGCATGGCGGGCGTGGGCATCCTCCTCAACATCGGCGCTCAGGCCGTGCCTAACACTGTTGCTGCCGCCGATCGACCGGTGACCCGCAAGCTGGTACACCGCCCGGTCGGCGGACCGCCAGGCAGCCGTGTCGGCCGCGCGAGACCGGCGATCAGCGCCATGCACAGCAGCCGGCATCGGTCCTGACCGGTGCGCCTCTTGCTGGCCGGTGGTGGGTCAGGTGGACACGTCTTCCCGGGGCTGGCAGTGGCGGAAGCGGTTCGTCGGCTAGCGCCCGATGTTCAACTCGATTGGTTGGGCGCGCGGGGTAGCATCGAGGAGCGTCTGGCGCCAGCCGCCGGCATCCGGTTGCACACGATCCGGGCCGGCAAGCTCAACCGATTCGTCGGCAAGGAGACGCTGACCAACCTGTTGCGCATTCCCATCGGCCTGGTCGAGGCTACAGCGCTGGTGCGCCGCCTGGAACCGGACGCCATCCTCACCTGCGGCGGCTTCGTGGCAGTGCCGGCCGGCGTGGCGAGCCGGGTCACTGGCCGGCCGCTGCTAGCCTTGCAGCAGGACGTGGAACCGAACCTCGCCAACCGCTTGATCGCGCCGTTCGCCCGGCAGGTTGTCGTAGCGTTTGAGCTGTCGCTGCCTCGCTTTCCCAATGGGCGAGCGGTTGCCCTTGGTAATCCGTTGCGAGCAGCGATCTACCATGGCGACGCTGAACTGGCACGACAGCGCTTTCATCTGCCCAGCGGCCTGCCGCTCGTATTGGTGACAGGGGGCAGCCAGGGGGCACTGAATCTGAACCGACTCGTCCTGGGATGCCTGCCGGCAGTGTTGGAGCACGCCGCGGTCGTCCACCTCTGCGGCCAGCGCTCGGTGACCCTTGTCCAGAATGCCGCGCTGTCCCTGCCGACTGGACTGTCTGCGCGTTATGTCTGGCGTGCTTTCGTGGACGACGAGATGCCGCACCTCCTGGCCGCCGCCGATCTGGTCATCAGCCGAGCCGGGGCCTCTACCTTATCGGAAATTGCCGCTCTCGGCAAGGCGGCGCTGCTGGTGCCGTTGCCTGCTGCCCTTGGCCGGTCGCCCCAGGAGATCAACGCTGAAGCGTTTCGAAGGATCGGTGCTGCGGTGGTACTGCGCGAGGATATCCTGACGTCCAGCACCCTTGGCGACCAGGTCGTAGCGCTTCTCAACGACTCCGGGCAGCGCCTTCGTCTTGGGGCGGCCGCGGCGTCCCTGGGCCGTCCACAGGCCGCAGACGCCGTGGCGCGCCTGCTTGTGGCGATTGCCGGTCGCTCAGCGCGCTGATGACTGGAGAACTCAGCATAGCGCCGTGCGTGCGGGTTTGCAGCGGGGGATACCGATTCAGCGGACCGACGCGGCTGCGCTTGCTTGTTGTTGCGTGGTATACCGTACTGTCTGCGAACAGGTCTGCCGGGTGTGCTTGGCGGAGACAAGCCACGAACCACCCGAGACCGGGACATTGCGGCCCATACTTGAGCGCAGCCCGGTGTCGTCGGTCCAGAATCGGTAAAAGGAAAAGGAGCGCACCTTGGTCGACCGGGGGAACCGCCGGCAGGTAGAGGATGTGCGCACAGGCAATCGGGCGCTGCTGCTGTCCATCGCGCGGGAGCGACGGACGGTTTCCCGCCCGGAGCTCGTTGAACGCTCCGGGCTCAGCGTCGCCACGGCCTATGGCATCGCCGACGAACTCCAGCGAGCCGGCGTGCTCGTTGACGCCGGCAGCGGCGAGTCCAACGGCGGCCGGCGACCGCAGCTCCTGCGCTTTGAGCCGAGCGCCTGGTTCGCGCTGGGTGTCGAAATGGGCGAGCGCGACCTCCACGCTGTCCTGACTGACCTGGATGGCCGGATCGTGCAGCGGGAAGGACGGGTCGCTGCTGATACGGATGTGCAGGCCGTGCTGGAAACGACGACTGCATGCGTGCAACGTTTGGCGGCGTTCGTGCCTCCCGGGCGCATCCTGGGCCTCGGCTTTGCCACCCCGGGGCTCGTCGATATGGACTCCGGTGTCATTCGGGGCGCGGCCGGCTATGACTGGCACAATGTCCCCCTGGCAGCGCTGCTCGCCAGGCAAACCGGACTCCCGGTCCAACTCGCCAATCGGAGCAAAGCTGCCGCGCTGGGTGAGTACTATCGTGGCGCCGGCATCGGCGCGCGGTTTCTGGTCTACCTGTATGTTGGTCACGGTATCGCAGCCGGCTTCCTGCAGGATGGGGAGATCTATGGGGGCGCTAATTCCAGTGCGGGCGAGGTGGGCCATATCGCCATAGAGCGGGACGGACTGCTGTGCGAGTGTGGCAACCGCGGCTGTCTGCATACGGTGGCCTCGGGGATGGCCCTGCTGGAGCGCGCCCGCAGCCGGCTCGGTGCCGACAGCGGCCTGGGCGCGCTGCTGCGGGCGCGTTGTCAGGGAGACCTGACGCGGTTGACGACGGTGGATCTGGCGGAAGCGGCGAACGCGGGCGACGTGATCGCCAGGCCCCTGGTGCTGGAGAGCGGTCGTTCCATCGGCTTTGCCGCGGCAACCATCGTGAACCTGCTGAATCCAGACCGCCTGATCATCGGCGGGCCGCTCGCCGAGGCCGGGCCCCTCTTCTTCGACGCGGTGCGAGAGGAGGCGCGCCGTCACGCCCTCCCGGTACCGTTCGGCGCCGTCGAGATCTGCCGGACGACCCTGGGCAGCGACGCCAGGAGCATCGGCGCCGCCTCGCTGGTGCTCCGTCGGGCCGCCGACCGCGTCGTGGCGCCGGATCGCCCGTGAAGAGACGCGGCGCAGTTCCGGGAGGCCGTGGGCCGTGTCAACTCAAGTGAAAATGCTACCGAGGGAGCCGAGTTCGGGGACTAGGCAGCAGCCGGGTTTGCTGGTACTATTCTTTCGCGCTCCATAAGAAGTCGCTGAAGAGGAGACCGATGCAAGTCGCCATTCTCATCCCGGACACGACCTACGCCCAGTTGTACCCGCCCGACGTACAGGCGCGCATTGCGTGCCTCGGACTGGTGACACAAGCGACCGGCAACAGCGCGGCGCTGGCTGAACAGGCCCCAGCCCTGCTGGCCCAGGCGGAAGTCTTGCTGGCCGGGCCGGGAACGCCTGCCTTACAGGAAGAATGGCTCGACGGTGCTCCGAGGCTGAAGCTCATCGGCTATAGCACGGGCAGCGTGCGCGGCATCATCCCGCCCAGCATCTATGCCCGCGGCATCACCCTCTGCCATGCAGCGCAGATCATCGCCGACTCCGTAGCCGAGTTCTGCATCAGCCTGGAGTTGCTGTGGCTGCGCCGCCCGCACATCATGGATCGTCAACTCAAAGCAGGCGTCCCCTGGCGCGAGGTCGGCCAGTTCACCGGCTCGCTGCTGGCGGCACGGCGGGTCGGTCTGGTCGGCTCCGGCTATGTGGCCCAGCGCCACATCCGCCTGCTGTTGGCCTTCGGCGCCACGGTCCGCGTGGCCGACCCCTACCTCAGCGCCGAAAGGGCGGCAGAGCTTGGCGTCGAACTTGCCGCACTGGAGGAGGTGTTCGGCGACAGCGACATCATCGCCATCCACGCCCCCAAAACAGCGGAGACCCACCACCTGATCACCGCCGACCTGCTGGCGCGCATCAGACCCGGCGCCATCCTGATCCAGAATGCCCGCTCCTGGGTGGTGGACCAGGAGGCCCTGCTGCGCGAGCTGCAAACTGGCCGCTTCGTGGCAGCGATCGACGTCTTCGATCAGGAGCCGCAACCGCCGGACAGCCCCTTCTTCGCCCTGGACAACGTCATCGTCACACCCCACGCCGCCGGCCACAGCCGCGACTCCCATGATGAGCGGCAGGGCCTGGCGATGGTGGAAGAGATCGAACGCTTCAGCCGGAGCGAGCCGCTGCGCTACGCGATCGCGGCGGAGCGGTACGAGCTGCTGGCCTAGGAAGGAGGCGGCCTACCGAGAGATCATTCCGCGCAGTCCCGTGTTGTGTGCCGCCAGCACGGCGCGAAGACAAGCATCTTGAGCGGCAAGATGCGACAAGATCAAGATAAGGAGCGTACCCCAGATGGCATGTCCTGACCTTCCATCGACACTGAGCCGCCGCTCCCTGCTACGGTTGGCAGGCATCCTGGCCGGCACTGCCGGGCTGGGGGTGCTGACCGCCTGTGGTAGCACTACTGTCACGGCCACGACCTCCAGCGCCGCCAGCAGTCAGAACAGCGCAGTATCCAGTCAGGTCGCCGGCGCCGGTACCGCGACGAGCCAGGCTTCCACTGGCGCTGCGACCAGTCAGGCATCGTCCGCCGCGGCCACGACCTCGGCGTCGGTCAAGGCGGCAGGAACCGGCGGCAACACGATCCAGATTGAGTACCCTGTGGTCGGGCCACAGGATCAGGTCTTCGTCCAGATCTTCGACGGCTTTACGAAAACCGGCAAGGGCAAAGCGACGGACGTTGGCGCCACGGTGGACTTTGACCACTACGCAGAGACGGTCGCCCTTAATATCGCCTCCGGAACGGCCCCCGACATCATCTACTCGCACCCCAACTGGTTTTCCAGCTTTGCCGGCAAGGGGCTGCTGACGGACCTGGGCTCCTACATTGCCAGCGACAAGACGTTCAACCTCAACGACTACTATCAGGGCGTGCTGGACTACACGCGCTGGTTCGGCAAGCTCTTCGGCCTCCCGTACTACTCGGGGCCGGCCGTCTTCTATTACAATAAGACGCTGCTGCAAAAGATCGGCGCTGCCGATCCCAACGACCTGGAGAAGCAGGGAAAGTGGGACTGGCAAGCCTTCCTCGACATTGCCAAGCAAGCGACAGTCGGCGTCGGCGCCCAGAAAACCTGGGGCGCCACTACACTGGACAGCACGCTCGCCTGGCTGGCCACCTGGGTTTGGTTGGGGGGTGGCCACTTCTACAACCAGGACCTCACGCAGAGCTTGCTCAACTCGACACAGGCGATCGACGCCCTGCAGTTCTACGTCGACCTGCAACTCAAGTACAAGGTCGTGCCGGGCTCAGGAGAGGACAATAGCGGACAGGACGGCTTCAACAAAGGCCGCATTGCCTTTGTCCACAGCGGTCGTTTCCAGGCGCCCGGCATTGCCCAGGCGGCCACCGGTTGGGAGCCGGGCCTGGCGCCCGTACCCAAGGGCCCGGCCGGCCGGCACGTCCGCAACGGGCCCAACGGCTGGATGATCCTGAGTTCCAGCAAGGCTAAAGACGTGGCCTGGGAGTTCCTGAAGTACGCTTCCAGTCCGGCTGGCGAAGCGCCACAGTTGACGAACCACGGCACCTGCCCGGTCAACCAGACCGTCGCCAGTTCAAAGGCCTATATAGACTCGCTGCTGCCCTGGGAGAACGCGGCGGTCTACGATCAGGCGGCGCAAGCGACCCAGGGCTATCGGGCCCCCGTCCAACTGGGGCAGGTGCAGAGCGCCTTCAACGCCGTTTGGAAGGACGTGCTGAGCGGCAAGACGACGGTGACGTCGGCCATGAACTCCTTTGTTGACCAAGCCAATACGGTGTTGAAGTCGTCCTAAAGATACTGCGGTCTAGATAAGCCTGCTGGGGCGGCGACCGCAGTCGCCCTCGTCCTTGGCCGCAAACCGCAGTTGCGGCCGTATCGCAAGGAGCGCTTCAATATCGTGGCAAAGCCCACCGACATCCGTCCGACCGAGGCGAAGCTGTACTTGCTGCCCTTGCGGGCGCGCATTCCTGTCAAGTTCGGCCCGGAAACGACGCGCGACGTGACCTCGGCGCGCGTCTGGTTGCGTGTCGAGGACCGCACCGGCGGATCTGCTGAAGGTTGGGGAGAAACGCCGCTGAGCGTATCCTGGGTCTGGCCGAGCAGCGTCCCGCTGGCCGAGCGGGAGCAGACGCTCCTGACCTTCTGCGCCGAGTTGACGGCCGCCTGGGCGCAGTTCGACGTGTTCGGCCATCCGCTGGAGGTTGGGCAGGCGTTCCTGGAGCGCGAGCTCCCGCGCCTCTTTACTGAGGCCAATACCCGCCGCGCCGGACGGGAGGCGATGCCCTGGCTGGCGGCGTTGGTCTGTTGCTCCGCTTTTGACCTGGCGCTCCACGATGCCTATGGGATGCTGCACGGCGTGCGGACCTATGCCACCTACAATGCGTGCTACATGAATGCCGACCTCTCGGCCTACGTCACGCCCGAGCCAATGGTCGGAGCCGGCGCGCCGACCTTCGCCGGGAAGTATCCCGAGGAGTTCCTGGTCCGCCCGGCGCCCAGCCAACTGGTCGCCTGGCACCTCGTCGGCGGTAAGGATCCGCTGGAGCAGGCGGATCTGGACGGGAGCGAGCCGCAGGACGGCTATCCCCTGCTCCTGCGCGACTGGGTACGGCGGGACGGCCTGACCTGCCTGAAGGTCAAGCTCCGTGGCAATGATGCCGCCTGGGACTACGCCCGGCTGATCGCCGTCGGTGAGATCGCCATCAAGGAGGGCTGCCCCTGGCTGACGGCGGACTTTAACTGCACCGTCAGCGAGCCCGCCTATGTCAACGCCATCCTCGACCAGCTCCTGGCCGAGCAACCACGTTTCTACGGCATGCTGCTCTACGTCGAGCAGCCCTTTCCCTACGACCTGGAGCGCCACCAGATGGATGTGCGTAGCGTGGCGGCGCGCAAGCCGCTCTTCATGGACGAGAGTGCCCACGACTGGCAGTTGATCAAGCTCGGGCGACAACTGGGCTGGAGCGGCGTGGCCTTGAAGACCTGCAAGACGCAGACCGGCGCCATTCTGAGCCTCTGCTGGGCCAAGGCGCACGGCATGCCGCTGATGGTGCAAGATCTCTCCAACAACATGCTCGGCCAGATCCCCCACCTGCTGCTGGCCGCCCACGCCGGCACGATCATGGGCGTCGAGTCGAACGGCATGCAGTATTACCCGCACGCCTCCCTGCCGGAGGCAACCGTTCACCCCGGCCTCTACACCCGCCGTGACGGGCGACTGGACCTATCGACGTTGGCCGGACCCGGCTTCGGCTACGGCCGGGCGACGGTCGTGCGGGAACTGCCGGAGCCGGCAGCAAGCCGCTGAGGGTAGGCCGCCGCTCGCCGGCTGACCGGGCAACAGCCGGTCGCCTATTGCAAACCTGGCTCCAGTTGGGCGCCGCAGGTGCCGGCCGCGATGGCCCTGCTCGGCGTCCCCGTCTTCTGCGATGCACCGGTGGAATGGGAACCCGGCAAGCCGATGTGGTACTGCGGCGCACTCTGCATCAAGTACCACACCGCTTTTGATCGCTACTTTGATACGCCGGGCTGGCCACAGCGCCTGCGTACGGACTTCCTGGCGTTGCTGGACCAGCGGCGCGATGGCGGCGTCCTCGTCATCTACACCCATCCTTGCCGCCTGATGACTACCGCACCGACAGATACCTTTCGCTTCGGCATCAACCGGCCGCGTTCCGCCTGGCAGCCGGCGACGCTGCGCCCGCGGGCCGAGATCGCGCAGTTGATGGCCGACTTCGACGCCTTCCTGGCCTGGGTTACGCACGACACGGACGCGAACGTCATCACCTACCGCACTCTGTATCAGCGCTGTCGCGACGATGACCGCCTGCTCTCCAGCGATGGGTTGCGCCGCCTGATTCAGGAAGCAGGCGGACCACTGATCGCCCGAGAGGTCGACGGCCATTGGCTCAGCCCGGCAGAGCAACTGGGCGTGCTCCTGGATGCAGCGGCCTGGCGGAGTGAGCACGCGGAGCTACCGTTGCTGACAACTGTCCGGCCGCTGCTTGGCCCTGACGCGCACGTATTGACCGCTGCTGCCGGTGAAATCGAGACTCGCGAGATATTTGCTATCGCTGCCGCCCTGAGTCCCGAGGCCGGAAGGCAGGGGCGAGTGCCGGCCGGGGCGGAAATCGGGCGGCGTCTCCTCGGACCGTCGGCGCTGTTGCGCACGCTGGCGCGAGGGTTGCAGGGATCACCACAGCGTGTGGCGCTTGATCAATCCGATGAACTCCCGCAACTGGCCCAGCGTGCGGACTTTGCCGGGTTGCGCTTCCACGAAGGCTGGAACATGTTCGCGCCCGAGTTCCAGGCGCCCCACGTTCTGCAGATGGCCCGGTTGCAGACCTGGTCCGCCCGTCCGGCGGGGTAGTGGCCCCTTCTTCGCTCGCCGTTGTGGCGTGCGTGCCTCGCTCCCTCTCGCTATCCGTGGGCGAAGACGTGCCGGTTGCTGAGGTGGGGCGGACCGCCCGAATCGCCGTCCAGGAGCTCCCGGTACTGTTCCGCCGGCTTGCAGAAGGCCACCGCCTACTGGGCGACGGCCACGGGCCGTTAGTGCTTGAACCAGCGGATGCTGTAGGTACGTGCGCCGATGCGTTCGCTCACCGGCAAACTGCCTTCGGGCTGGTGGACATCGCGCCTCGTGTGGGCCAGGGGCGTCGGCTTGCCATCGCCGTAGACGTCGGCGCTGTTGAACAGTGAGTGCAGATGCAATGGGGCGTTGGTGCCCGGGCGGCAGGGCGCTAGCCGATCTCCGGCGCGGCGGTGGCGTAAATTAGGGTTAGATCAGCAACGGGATCTGTACTGCCACGCAGCATCCGTATGAAAGGTCGCGCTGGCGTCAAGCCCGCTCGGCGTGCCACGTGTACCGCGGCCAAGACGCCGGGTACGTCGATCTGAACCGGCCGGCCCTCTAGCACCTCCATCGCGGCCTGGAGCATGGCCGCGGCGCGCTCCGCATTGTCGGCGACAAGGGGCCCGATATGCCAGCGTGCAGCGCCGGGACGCAGCAGGACGAAGCCCTCGATCGCCGCGCCGCCGCCCGTCCGGAAACCCCGCGCGTCCGGAACCGCCAGGAGATCGCGTAAGAGGCGACCGCGGTCCAGCCCGAAGGCACGTCGATCAAGGGCGAGGCAAGGCCCGGCAAGGCCGCGCTGATCGAGCGGCAGTACAGCGGGCGGTATGCCGCCCGCGCTTGCCGCGACTCCTTGCCAGCGTTCGAGCGGGTACCGTTGGCGAAAGCCGAGGCTCTCGTAGAGCGGCTGGCCGAGCGGCGTAGCGTCGAGCATCATGGCGTGGACGTGGCACTGCTCCAGCCAGGCAAGTGCGTGCAACAACAGACGCCGACCGAAACCCTGGTGCCGGGAAGCAGCGTCTACCAGCAGCATGCCGATCCAGGCAAGCGCGGTACCGTAGCAGGTGGTCGTCACGGTGCCCATTACCTGGCCGTCAACATCAAGAACAAAACAGCCCTCCGGCTCCCATTGCATGAGGCGACGCCAATCAGCCGCTGTCTGGTTCCAGTTATTTTGGCCGGAGAGGCGGAGGCCGGCACGGATGTCACCCGGTTGCATGACTCGGATGATACCGGGAGCCGGCGCCGCCGTCATGCTTTCAACCGCGCGTACAAGAAGGCCGTCAGCGCCTTCGCACACGCTACAATCCGCCAGGTCTCGGCCGATTCGGTCGCGCTGTGGGCCTGGCCCGGCGTCCCGGCGCCATAACAGACGGCTGGCGTCCCGGCGAACGGTGCAAGATAGCAGGCGTCGCTCCAGGCGGGATTGACGTCGACCGTGGCCGTCTCGCCCAGCGCCAGGTGGTGCGCCGCCACGAGTTGTTGTACCAGAGGATGGGCTTCCGGCAGTTCGAAGGGGATGAGGTCCTTTATCCACTGGACTTGCGGCGGGTGAGTCTGCAGCCAGGCGTCATCGCTGTATGCAGCGCGGATGAGCTCCTCAAAGTGCTGACGACCCGGTGCGTTACCGAAGCCGTGACCGGCGGCCTCGGCCGCGACCGCGTCTGCGAAGGGATAGCTCATGTTGAGGCTCATCAGGGCGTGACCGGGAACGACAGCAGGGTGTACGCCGCCGCGAAACACGCCGAGGTTGACCTGTCTTCCCGGCCCTGCTGCCGTCCGTTCCGACCGATACTGGTCGATCCCCCGCTTCACAATCAGCGCTTTCTCGATGGCGCTCACACTGTCCGAGCCGGCGGCGTGTCCGGAGCGGCCTTCCACGCCAACGTTCACCGTCAGCACGCCGCCATAACCCCGCGTCACCTGGGGACCTGTGCCGTCGGTGCAAACCGCGGCGTCGGCCAGCACCACCTGCCCGCTCGCGGTTCGGTGCGGCTGGAAGGCGCCGCCGAACAAGCGGCCCGCACCGGCTCGTTCGATGAGCGCGAGCGCGCCGGCCCCGCTGCCGTTGCTCTCCTCTTCCACCACGCTGGCGAACAACACGCGGCCCCGCAGTTCGCTGCGCTGGTCGTGGAGCGCCTGCAGCGCGATCATGGCGGCCGCTAAGCCGCCTTTCATGTCGCTGCTGCCACGGCCCCAGAGGCGCCCATCGCGGATTTCACCGGAGAGCGCGTCCTCGGGGCGCATATCGTCAATGCCGACGGTATCCATATGCCCCTGAAGCAGAATGGTCGGACCATCCGCGCCGAACGGCAGGTCGGCCACCAGATTTGGTCGGTCAGCGAACTCGCGGTCTCGAGGTCCGAGCACGCCCATCCGCTCGTAAATGTCCGCCGGGCAATCGAAGCGCTCCACCCGTGCGCCGAGGTCGCGTAGCAGCGGCTCCAGCAATCGCTGACCATCTGCCTCGTTGCCTGGTTGAGCATCGCCACTGTGGCGGTTCACGGTGTGGGTTCGCACCAGTGCCTGAGCCAGTTGCAACGTTTGTGCGCCCAACTGTTCCGCCCTGCGAACCGCTTGATCCAGGCCGTTCATCGCCTCACCCACTTCCCCGTCGCAGCGCGCACCGCATGGCAGCAACCCTGGGCAGGCGTGCGGCGCCGCGGCAGCCTGTCCCCTCGCAGCACGCGTTGGCATGCCTCCGGCTACTCGTCGCCGCGGTTGCGTCGCCTGCTCCTTTGCAGCCAGACAGGCGATCAGCGACGCAGACGCCTGCAGTGCACCCGCCCGGCGACGATCCCTTGACAACCGCACAGGAGTGCGCCGCAAAGTTTTGCGTAGCAACGGAACGATATTCTCCTCCGAGTACAGGGCCGCGATTGCGATCGGCGGCCAAGCGACGGGGGCGACTG
>DHIZ01000328.1 GCA_002404055.1 Chloroflexi bacterium UBA4733 | reverse complement strand
CGCCGCAGTCGATGCACTCGTCGGGGCTGATCAGGTACAGCCGGTCGTCGTCGGTGCTGTAGATGCAGTTGACCGGGCAGACCTCCACGCAGGAGGCGTCCTTCAGATCGACGCAGGTTTCGGTAATGACGTAGGTCATGGCGCTCTTCCCCCTTTTTTCATCCATGCCACCTGGCGTGGCCGCTGTGTCTCGCGCCTAAGCGTAACGCCTGTTCCGGCTGGTTCCGAGGTCGGACGGCGTGATTGGGCCAGTGTGGGCGTGATTTACTGATAACCTCCAGATTCGGGCCGGTTGCAGGTCCGCTATACTGCCCGAATGCAGATTGTTGGTCGTCCGGCCGCGCGGCGCGTGTCTCCTTCCCTCCTGCTTGGGGCGCTCGGCGTGCTGGCAGTGGCCTTTGCCCTGGCGCTGTTGAGCCCGAGCTACGGGCTGGTCGCCCTCTTCGGGGCATTGTTGGTCGGCGCCATCTTGCGTCGGCCCTTACTGGGACTGTACTTGTTGATACCATCGGTGCCGGTCCAGTCGCTGCATTCCTTCAAGCTGGGACCGTTCCCGGCCAGCAGCACGGAGTTGCTGGTGGCCGTCACCTTGACCGCCTGGCTGCTGCAGGTGATCGTGACGCGCCGCCACACCTTTGCGCCCATGCCGCTGTTGCCGCCGCTGCTGCTCTTCCTGACCGGCATCACCTTGAGTTTCCTGTCCATCATCTCTGCCCCGCCGGACCAGGGCTCGCTGGTCTGGGGCTTCAAAGAACTGGTGAAGTGGGTCGAGTTGCTCGTCGTCTATGTCCTGGCCTGTAACCTGCTCACGACGCGGCGACAGCTCGGCCTGGCCGCCCTGCTGATCGTCGGCAGCACGACCCTGGAAGCCGCAGTCGGCCTCTACCAGTTTGTCCTCAAAGTCGGCCCGCCCAGCTTTCTGATCCACGGACTCTTCATGCGCGCCTACGGCAGCTTCGCGCAGCCGAACCCCTTCGCCGGTTATCTCAACATGGGCGTACTACTCGCGGTGGCACTGGCTACAGTCTCCTACCGGCGACGCGGCGGCCGCTGGCTGGCGCTGGCTGCCGCGCTGATCGTTGGCGCCATCGTGTGCTCCCTCTCTCGCAGCGCCTGGCTGGCGCTGGCGGCGGCATCAGTGCTGCTGCTAGACCGTGGCGGCAGTCGCTCCCGCACCCTGGTCGGTTTCGGCGTGGCCGGCGCGGTCATCGTCGCCTGGCTGTTTGCCATTCACCTGGTGCCAGGCTCCATCAGCACGCGGGTCGTGGCCGCCTTCGATATCTACAACGTCAACGTGCTCCATCCCACCCCAGCCACCTTCTCGGCGGCGCAGCGGCTGGCCTTCTGGATCGCCGGGGAAAGCATGTTCGCGAGCCACTGGCTGCTCGGCGTCGGTATGGGCAACTTCGGCATCGTCTACCCGCACTACGCGGTGCAGGGTTGGAACGTGGGCCTCCAGCACGCCCACGACTATTACCTCAACCAGGCGGTGGAGACGGGCGTCATCGGCCTGGGAACGTACCTGGTCTTCCTGTTTAGCGCCTTTCGCCTGCTCTGGCAGCCATCGGCGCACATGCGCGATCCGTTGCTCCACGCCATCGTGGCCGGCGCGCTTGGCATGCTCATAACGCTGTCGGTTCACAACCTGCTGGATGACCTCTACGTCCATGGCACTGTCGTGCAGATTGCCCTCTTGCTGGCGATGGCCGGGGTGGCGGTCCGCCTGGACCGATCCGGGCCGACCTCAGTGGGTGACGCGCAAGGCAGGGCTGGCCTGGGCGATGGCCAGACGGCTTAGCCGGTCATCGTCGCGCAGCACCAGGGCGTCGTGCTGGCCTTCCTGACCTGCGCGCGCCAGGTAGAGCGAGGCATGGGAGGTGTTCCGCTCGTCCAGGGCCACCTCGGCCAGGTCTTGCCAGGCGGCGCCGTAGCTGCTTTCCAGGCCGGTACTCCATTGCAGTTGCTGCTGCGCCAGGGTCAAGGTCAGCGTTTGCAATGGTGAGCCGGTCGCCATCAACTCGCCGTGTTCGCGCAGCAGGTTGCCGGAGTTGGCCAGACTGAGGCTGGCGATCGGCCGGGCGGCGAAGACCAGGAGCAAAGTGGCCGCGGCGCCCATTGCCACCGGGTACCCAGGTCGTCGCCCGTCACTCGTCCACGTCTGGCGCAGTGCCGTAGCCCAGACGTCAAGGCGAGCAACAGCCGTTGGGTTGGCCGTGAAGGCGAGGGAAGCACCGCGCAGGCGAGCCACGCTCAGTAGGACGCCGAGAGGGACAGCGACGACGTAGAAGGTGCGCGCGTCGCCCCAGAAATAGGCGTCGACGCTACCGTGCGCCAGGGTGCCGACGAGTGCGCCGGCACTGCCCAGCACGGCCAGCCGGAGGCGGCTGTCCAGAGGCAACGACAGCAGCCGCAACACGGCCTGAAGCGCCGCCAGCAACAGCACCAGCATGCCGATCAAGCCGACCAGACCGGAGTCGAGATAGGTTTGCAGCACAAAGTTGTGGGCATGGGGGATGTCGCGCGCTTCCATCGGCCAGGTGTAGGCCGGCACGCGCAGCGGGAAGGTGCCGGCGCCGGGGCCGGTGATGGGAAAGTCGGCCAGCACCCGTAGCGCCGTGTGCCAGATGTAGAGGCGGTCGACGCTGCTCCAGCCGGTCGGTGTGGCGGATATCGTGAATTCGTAGCCAGTGACGCCTGCCAGAAGGAGGCCCAGGGTCACAAGAGCCGGCAGCGGCGCCAGCCAGCGCGTCCGCCCACCGTTTAGCCAGATCATCGCGCCGGCGCCGAAGGCGAGGCCGAAGAAGGCGCCGCGCGACAGCGTCAGCACGAGCGCAAAGACGAACCAGAGCGAGGCCAGCGCGGCTCCTGCCCGCACCAGGCGATGACTCCTCCCGCAGGCGAGGGCGATGCTGAAGGGGCAGACGGCCACGATCAAAGCGGCTGTCGCGTTCTGGCTGAAGCCGACATTGTCGAGGTGTGGCCAGCGGCCAAACCAGCCATACACGGCCTGACTCATCGCGTTGAGCTTGGCAAACTGAATGTCGACTTGAATCGTCGCCAGGAGCACCAGAGCACAGGCGATGCCAACATAGATGGCAATGCCGCCGCCCAGCCGCTGGGGAGACTGCCACCACTGTTGGAGCAGCACAGCGACGGCGAAGGCGCCGAAAATGCCAGCCAGCGTGGTAAGCGACACGGGCAGGTCGACGCTCACGAGCAGGCTGACCACGCTGCCACCGAGCAGCAACGCGGCCCCCAGCGCAAGGCCATTCCATTGCCGAATCGGCAGCAACGTACGCAGCACAATCGGCACGCTGACGATCAAACTCCAGGGAGTGACGGCGCCGAGCAGAACGAGCAGGAGCACCAGGAGGAGCACCGCCCGCCGCGGCGTGAGGGCAGCCGCATACCAGCCGGCTCTTGATGACCCTGCCTTTGCCACTGCTGCGCTCACCAACCTGTCTCCAAACCCAATCGCCCGACCAGGATCGGGATCCGGCTGAGACACCGCAATTGCCGGGCCAGTGCCCTTCTTTAAGTTAACACCAATGCGGTCGCTGAGCCTGCGAAGCGCGCGGGTAAGGGCCTTCCACGATCGCGACCCCGTCCTGCCCCCGTGTTATGATCCTCCCCGAACGGAGCATGCCTCTTGACGGTGATGGCGGACATGGCGGCCTTGCAGGCTGTCGACAGCGAGTTGGACCGGCTCCGTCGCGTCGTGGCGGACTTGCAACAGCGTGTTGCCGATAATGTGGCCTTGCGCGAGATGCGCACGGTGCGGGCAGCCGTGGCGGCATCCCTCCAGCACCATCAACTGGCGCAGCGCCGCTACGAAGGCGACAGCGCCGGTGAGCGGCTGGAAATCCAGCGGCGCGAACAGCGCCTGAGCAGCCCCTCCATCCGCGACATGCACTCGTATGAGGCGACGCAAACGGAAATCGAGCAGCACACCAGCAACCTCCGCACCATTGAAGACTCCCTGGTGGCGGCGATGGAAGACGTCGAAGTCACGACACAACAGTTGCATGACCTTGATGAGAAGATCGCCGTGGCGGCGGCCGAACGCGAGCAGCAGGTGGCAGCCGCACGTCTGGAACTCAAGGCATTGGAGGCGGAGTTCACCCAACAGCAAGGGGAACGCACGCGCCGCCTGACGCCACTGACGCCAGCAGCACTGGCCACCTACACGCGCTTACGCCAGCAGAAGGGCGGACGTGCCATAGCAACGCTGCAAGGGAATATCTGTGGCGTCTGTCGCGTCACGGTGCCGCCGTCGACCGTCGCCAAGGCGCGACCGGGAATCGCCTTCGTGCCGTGCGATAACTGCGGACGCCTGCTCTACGTCGCGCGTTGAACAACAGCGGCCCGCCCTCCAGTCAATGGACCGTGTACGTTGACGGCGCGGCTCGAGGCAACCCCGGTCCGGCCGCGGCCGGCATCTGCCTCTGGAACCCGGAGGGCCGGCGCGTCCGCTTGATCGGTCGCCTCCTCGGACGCCTTCCGAACAATCAGGCCGAGTACCGGGCGCTCCTGCTGGCCCTGGAGGCGGTGACGCCGTATGCCCCGCCCGCGCTGCGGGTACGCATGGATTCGGAACTTGTAGTGCGCCAGATGACCGGCCAGTACCGGGTGAAGGACGCGACGTTGCAATTACTGCACGGTCGAGTGCAACAGGCCATCCGTGAGTTAGGCGTCGTGCAGTTTGAGCACGTGCCACGCTCCCAGAATGCGGAAGCCGACCGGCTGGCCAACCTCGCTCTTGATGGCAAACCGTTCGACGAGACGCTGGGCTGAGGGCCTTACTGCGGCCGCGCCTGCGGGAACGGCAGCTTGTGCGGGTGGCGGATTTCGTGCAAGGCGTAAGCGAGGCGATGGTGGAGCCGGCTACGGGCGAAGCGGCGTAGGGAACAAGTTTGGTCCGGCGTAGGCGCCGTTTGCCGCCGCGCCTGGCTGACGCGGCGCAGCGCGTCGTTCACGGACCAACCTTCGTCCACCAGGACTGCTGCGGCGGCGATCGGACCACGTCGCCGGCCGGCCTGACAGTGAATCAGGACACCCAAGCCGGCGCGACGCCAGGCAGCGACCAGATGCGCGATCTCTTCCAGCGCCTCCTGGGGAATGGCGACGCCATCGGCCACCACCACGCGCTGATAGCGCAGCCCCTGCCGCTTGGCGACATCCGGGTTATCTTCCGGGTCGTCCTCCGCGCGCACGGAGAGCAGCGCGTCGATGCCGTGGCTGCGTAAGCGAGGCATCTGCTGACGCGTCGGCTGTCCACCCACCGCCAGTCCGGGGACGACCCACACGAAGTCGGCATCCACGCCCGGAAGCCAGCCGGCCATTCGTCGCTCAATTCAAAAGCGCGGCCCCGCGCGCTGACTACAGTGTGCCTGCACCGCGCCGGGCAGGTAGCATGCGTCTATAGTAGCAGAACTGCCGGATACCCAGGACCGGCTGAATGACGGTGTGCCGTGTACGAGCGAATTCTGGTCGCGCTGGACGGCTCCGGCGCCAGCGAGGCGGCCTTGCCCCACGCCGTAGCGCTGGCCCGCGCCTGCTCGGCAGAGTTGCTGCTGCTGCGGGTGGTCGCCGGCACACGAGGTCTCTCGGAGTTGGTACTGTCGGCGTCGGAACCTTCCCCCGCACCTGGAGCAGTCGATGCCCAGGCCCTGGCCGGCGAAGAAAGCGAAGCCACCGGCTATCTGGATGGCATCATCGCCCGCCTCGACGCGCCGGACATACGCATCAGCTGCAAGGTCAGTATCGGGCCGGACGCACGTACCATCGCCGCTGAGGCGGAGGCGTACCGGGCCGATCTGCTGGTTCTGGCCACGCACGGTCGCGGCGGCCTCGCCCGCCTGGTGCTCGGTAGCGTGGCGGAAGCCGTGCTGCGCCTCATCTCCTGCCCGGCGGTGCTCGTGCCGGTCCAAGCCCCCGTCCGCGCGGAGGAGCCGACGCCGAGCACGGGCCATGTGCTCAGCTTCGAAGACGAGGCGCGCCGGGGCGGTCCGCTCGCCCCGAAGCCGCTAGGGCTACGCACTGTCGACGTAGCCCGCATCGTCGGCAGCGTCGGGCGGGCTCGCGAGTTGGGCCCAGACTTCCGGCCACCGATTCGGGCCCAGCGGCGACAGGATAATGAGCGCTACGACAGGATCGTGAGCGCGCTGCAGCGGGGCGAGGTCATGCCGCCGGTCGATCTGTATAAAGTTGGCTACAACTACTTCGTCCTGGACGGTAACCACCGCGTCGCGGCGGCCAGGGCGACCCACCAGCGCGATATCGACGCCATCGTGACGGAGTTCTTGCCGGTCAGCAACGAAGAGAGCGCCAACGTCTTCGGCGAACGACGAGAGTTCGAGCGTGTGACCGGGCTGACGCGCATTGGCGCCAGCCGGGTCGACCACTATCCGCGCCTGGAGCAGTTGATTCGGCTCTATGCGGCCGACCCGGCCAACAAGCCGACCGGCTACGCCGCCTGGCAGGAGGACGACCTGCGCGGCGCCGCCCGCCACTGGTACTACGACATCTACGAGCCGGCGGCGCGCGCCATCCGGGCGGCGCGCCTGGCACGCTGCTTCCCCAGCGAGCGCACGGCCGACATCTTCGTCCACCTGGCCAACTTCCGCGACGACCAGATCACCATCAGCGGCGAGCACCTCACCTGGGACGAAGCGTTGCAACGCTTCAGCGACCACTACGCCGACTGCGCCGGCTCCCTCTGGCGCCGGTTGCCCGGCCTGCGCAAACTGCTGCGGCCGCATATTTCGACGGGGACGGGGTAGTTTGCAGGGCCGCGACTGCAGGGCCAACTGCGTGGTAAATGCTGGCGAACCTCCGGCAGAGGCGCGTGGGAAGGACTGGGCGTATGCAATACGCCCCTACAGCGCGCGGTGAGATCGCCGTGCGCGACCACGTTCGGCTGCAATCAAGCCTGTAGGGGCGTATTGCATACGCCCGGCTCGGGTCCTGCCGCTCACCGAGTTCGCCAACAACGTCATTCATCCTAGGGGGGGCCTTCCTCCTCCGAGATGCTACGATGGACGTTCGGAGTGGAAGCGTAGCGGAGCAGCACCAATGCCGGAGATGGCTCAAGAGATCGCCGATTGGGTGGCGGACTTCGACCCGGCATTCCTACCCGACGACGTGCTCCACGAAGCAAAGCGGCGCCTCATTGACAGCATCGGCGTGGCGTTCGCTGCCTACGACTGCCCGCCCGGCGTCGCAGCCCGTACCCTGTGCCGTCGGACACGGTCCGACCCAGGGGCGACGCCGTTCGGCTCCCGAATCGCCTCGTCGCCCGAGCTAGCAGCTTTCCATAACGGTGTGCTGATTCGCTACCTCGATTTCAATGACACCTATCTTTCCCTGGAGCCTGCCCACCCCAGCGACAACATCGTGGCGGCCCTGGCTGCGGCGGAACTGGCCGGCAGCACGGGCCGTGATCTGCTGGGGGCGGTGGTGCTCGGCTATGAGGTGCAGTGCCGGCTCTGCGATGCCGCCAGCTTGCGCGCACGGGGCTGGGACCACGTCACCTATGGCGCGATATCGACGGCGCTCCTGAGCGGGAAGCTGTTGGGTCTCTCGGCGGAGCAACTGCGTCACGCTTTGGCGCTGGCGGCGATCCCTAACGTCGCGCTTCGCCAGACGCGCTCCGGCGAACTCTCCATGTGGAAGGGCTGCGCCTTCGCCAACGCTGCCCGTAACGGTGTCTTCGCCGCGCTGCTGGCCGGCGAAGGTGTGACCGGTCCCTGGGAGGTCTTCGAAGGCGAATTTGGCTTCTGGAAGCAGGTCGCCGGGCCTTTTGCGTTGCCACCACTGGCCGGGGTCACCGGCGACGATTGGATGATCCTGCAAACGTACATCAAGTTCTGGCCGGTCGAATATCACGCGCAAAGCGCGGTGGACGCCGCGTTGCAATTGCGGTCAAAGATAGATATAACACAGATTGAGCGCATCGAGATCGCCAGCTTCGATGCGGCGGTGGACATCATCGGCAAGGACCCGGAGAAGTACCGGCCGCGCAGCCGGGAAACCGCCGACCACAGCATGCCCTACTGCGTCGCCATCGCGCTACTGGCAGGCGACGTCACTGCCGCGCATTTCGGACCGCACTGGCTGGCCCATCCGCGCGTTGCCAACCTGCTGCAGCGCACCACGATGCAGCGCGACCCGGTGCTCAACGCCGGCTACCCGGAGGGCATCCCCAACCGGCTGCGCATCACCCAGGCGGACGGCAAGGTAGCCGAACTGGAGGTCCGCTATCCCCGCGGGCACGCCCGTAACCCGATGACCGACGACGAGGTGGAGCAAAAGTTTCTCAGCGCCACCACCGGTTCGGCCCTGGACGGGCGGCAACGGGCAGTGCTCGACCTGCTCTGGCAAATCGATACGGCCGCCAGCGTGGCGCCCCTGTTCGCGCTGCTGGCGGTGGACGACTTGGAGGCGAGCGCCGATGCTGGGCGATAGCCGGGTGGCCACCTTCGCCAGCAAAGCGGCGCAGTTGCGCGCGTTGTTGCGCGATGAGCGCCCGTTAGTGTTGCCCGGCGTCTTCAACGGCATCTCCGCACTGGCCGCTGAAGCGGCAGGCGCGCGGGCGGTCTATATCAGCGGCGCCGGGATCATCAACGGCACGGCCGGCTTTCCCGACATCGGACTGCTCTCCATGGCCGAGGTGGCGCAGCAGTTGCGCTATATCACGGGCGCCGTGGCGATTCCGGCTCTGGCCGATGCCGACACCGGCTTCGGCGAGGGGCTGGCGCTCGGTCGCACCGTCGAGGAGTTTGAGCGGGCCGGGGTGGCCGGCATCCACATCGAAGACCAGCAGATGCCCAAAAAATGCGGCCATCTGGAGGGCAAGCGCCTGGTGACGCGCCAGGAATTCGTGCAGCGTGTCCGGGCAGCAGTCCAGGCGCGCAGCGACCCCAACTTCGTGATCTGCGCTCGCACCGACGCCCGCGGCGTCACCGGCTTCGACGACGCCGTCGCGCGGGCCAGGGCCTGCCTGGATGCTGGCGCCGACCTCATCTTCCCGGAGGCGCTGGCGTCGGAGGACGAGTTTGCCGCCTTTGCGGCGCAGGTTCCAGGGCTGCTGCTGGCCAACATGACGGAGTTTGGCAAGACGCCCCTGATTTCCGCCGCGCGATTCGCGGAGTTGGGCTATGCCGCCGTCATCTTCCCCATGACGGGCTTCCGGCTGGCGCTGCGGGCCATGCGTGAGGGCTACGCGACCTTGCTGGCGGAGGGTACGCAGCGCGCGTTACTGCCGCGCATGGAAACGCGCCGCCAACTGTATGATCTCCTACGCTATCCTGAGTATGAACGGTTGGATGCCGAGCTTGCAGCGAATGGAGGAACGACATGAGCGCGACGACCACTGAGGAGCCATCCTTTTCACCCGGCCTGGCCGGCATCACTGCCGGCGCCACGGCCATCGCCACCACCCACGACGAGTTGCGTTACCGTGGCTACCCGATCGACCAACTGGCCGAGCGGTCGACCTACGAGGAGGTCGTCTACCTCCTGCTGGAAGGCGCGCTGCCCACCAGTGAGCAACTGGCAGCCTTTAAGCTGGACATGATCGCCCGCCGCACCGTGCCGGAACAGCTCTGGGCGCTCATCCACCTGTTGCCGTCGGGCGCCGACATGATGGATGTGCTGCGCACCAGCGTCTCCTTCCTCGCTTCCTTCTCCACCGGCGGACCAAAGGAGGCGGCACGCGATGTTGTTGCCAAGCTGCCGACGATTGTAGCTGGCGCCTGGCGGGTGCTTTCGCGCTCCGGCGAGCCGGTCGTACCATCGCACGACCTCTCCCACGCCGCCAACTTCTTCTACATGCTGCGCGGCAAGGTGCCGCCGAGGGAAGACCTGGCGACCTTTGATACGTCGCTCGTCCTCTATGCCGAGCACGAGTTCAATGCCTCCGCCTTCGCCGCCCGCGTCACGGTCTCCACGCTCTCCGACCTCTGGAGCGGCATCACCAGCGCCATCGGCACCCTGAAAGGGCCGTTGCACGGCGGCGCGAACGAAGAATCCATGCGCATGCTGCAGGCCATTGGCACGCCGGAGAAGGCCGAACCCTACATCATGGGCGAGTTGCAGGCGAAGCACCTCATCTGGGGCTTCGGCCACCGCGTCTATAAGAATGGTGACCAGCGTGCCCGCATCATGAAGGAGCACATGATCGAGCTGGGGTTGCGCTGGCACGAGACGAAGTGGGCGGAGATCAGCCAGGTCGTCGAAGACGTGATGGGGCGCGAGAAGCACCTCTACCCCAACGTCGACTTCCCCTGCGGCCCCACCTATTACCTGCTTGGCCTCCCGATTGAGCTGTACACGCCAATCTTCGTCATGGCCCGTTCCGCCGGCTGGTCCGCGCACGTGATCGAGCAACTGGAGCACAACCGCATCTTCCGCCCCAATTCGCAGTACACCGGCGTGGAGCGGCGCGAGTACGTACCCATCGGCGAGCGGGCGTAGCCGCCAGCAGCGGCGATCATGGCGCCCGTCGAGCTTGGAGGAGGCCCCCTCCGGCTCGCACCACTCGCCAGGTTCCCCCACTGCCGTGGAGGAACCGATACTTCACTGCAGGGGGACGGCTGGCGACACCGAGCGTGAGTGTCTCCGATATGACTGCGCAGGGCCTCAACTGGCATAATGGGTCAGACCGGGGCAGAACCAAGTGCCGCGTGAGTTGCTGGGGAGGCCGCTGAGCCCCTCCCTGCGGTCGTTACCGCCCCGCCAGGAACCCCTGGTGCGTCGACGCCGCACTGACGCCAGGGTCTCCCTTCGGGGGCCGGCCGCGGCCGTGCCGTTGCGGCAGCACTCCGTCTCGGCGACGCTTCCGTCCAACCGTACCGTCCCGCAGACGACCGACCCATGCGGCCCAAGATCGGTTCCCCCACGGCAGTGGGGGAACCTGGCGAGCGGTGCGAGCCGGAGGGGGCCTTCCTCCGCGCTCC
>DHIZ01000394.1 GCA_002404055.1 Chloroflexi bacterium UBA4733 | reverse complement strand
GCACGCCGGCCAGCCTATCCCTTCACTGCTCCCTTGCCCCCCGTGAACGGGTACCCGGGGACAGATCGCCCTTGGGGTCTTCGTCGGCCTCGTCGTGTTGTTTGAATTGATCGATCTGGGACTCAAGGCCGCCGCTTTCTTCGGTTAGACTATGGTAGTGGAGTCCTTGGGCGAGGGTCCCGAGTGTTCGCAGTGGGTGAGGAAGTGGTCGCCGTGGCGTCAGCGAAGCTGGCTATGCCGGAAAAGCCGCAGCCGCGCAGGGATGAGTCGCGCCCCCCCCCCGCCGCCAGGATCGTATGTCCCACCGAAGTCGCCCGCAGGGCTGGTGGTGACCTTCCGCAAGGGTGAACGGGTGCTGAAGGCCGATCTACTCGCGAAGTAACGGGTAGCCGCGTTATTCGCCTTGCCCGAGTGTTTTGCCGCCTCAGTTGCGCATCAATCAAGCGGCGCTCGTCGTGCTCGCCGCGCGGCAAGGTCGATATGGACGGGATATCCCAGCTCTCGACTGCTGCTGGGACTCTGGTCGGCAACAGGGACTGAGAGTCCCTGAACGTCGGCGCACTGACGCAGAGAGCCGGTTACCGGCGGCCGCTGGCGAGTTGGCGCGCCTCTGGCCGCGCGCGCAGGCGGAGCATGGCCAGCACGCCAAGCGCCGGTCCGGCCGCCAGCACGCTGAAGGCGGCTGGCCAGCCGGCGAGAGACTGGATCACAGGCAGCAGTTGGATACTGACGGCGGTCACCAGGAAACCGAGGGCGGTTTGGAGGGCCAGCGCGCTGCCGACGCGTTGCGATTCGGCAAGCTCGCTGACCGCCGCCGAGAACTGGGCGGAATCGGCGATGACGCTGATCCCCCAGATGGCTGCCACCACGACGACCAGGCCGGGTTGCTGGCCGAAGAGGAGGCCAGTCGCAACGGCGCTCAGCGCGCTGCCGCCCATGGCCAGGGTGGTGCGGCCAATCCGATCGGCGAGCAGACCGGCGCCGATGCAGCCGACTGCTCCGACGCCGATGAGCAGCGCGGCCGCGAAGCTCGTGGGACGATCCAGCGCCAGCGGCGCGGCGCCCGGCTGCCAGGCGCGGAAGCTCGCCAGCAGGTAGGCCGGTACCCAGGTCCACATGGCATAAAGCTCCCACATGTGCCCCAGATAGCCGGCATTCACGAGGCGCAGCGCCGGGTCGCGTAGTGAGCGTATGGCCTACCCCAGGTCCAGTTGGGCGCCGGGCGCCGCTGGTAACGACACGGCCGGCACGGAGGTATCATGGCGCTTTTGTAAGCTGGCTTACTGATGTATGGCTCAGCAACCGGTAATCTCAATGTGGCTGGCGTTGGTACTGTCATTACTTCGCAGGGCTGACGGTCGGGCCCATTTTTTTGCGCGCGAACATCATTCCGGCACCGGCCGGGTAAGGAAAGGGACAACCGATGGCCGACATCACACTCTATGGGGCGCCCTGGTGCCCCGACTGCAAGCGCTCCAAGCAGTTCCTGGCCGAGCACCGGGTGCCCTTCGATTGGATCGACATCGACCAGGATCACGAGGCGCTACGCGTCGTTGAGGAACTGCAGCACGGCGGGCGCACTATCCCGACGATTGTCTTCCCCGACGGCAGCTTCCTACTCGAGCCTGCGGATGACGAACTGGCACGCAAGCTGGGCCTCAAGCTGGAAGCGGCACGGCAATTCTACGACCTCGCCATCGTCGGCGGGGGCCCGGCAGGTCTGGCCGCCGCGCTCTATGCCGCCCGTGAGGGTATCGACGCCATCGTCATCGACCGCAGCGCCTTGGGCGGGCAGGCCGGGGTTACCGAGCGCATTGACAACTACCCGGGCTTTCCCGAGGGGATCGGCGGGGCCGAGCTGGCCGAGCGCTTCGTGGCCCAGGCGCGGCGCTACGGCGTCGAGTTGCTCCCTGCCGTCGAGGTGCGCACCATCCGCCGAGAGCACGACGACGTGCTGCTGGAATTGAGCAGCGGTCAGGAAGTCGGCGCCCACGCCGCCTTAATCGCCGCCGGCTCGACGTACCGACGGCTGGGTGTCCCGGGTGAAGAGGATCTGATCGGCGCAGGCATCCACTTCTGCGCCACCTGCGATGGTCCCTTCTATAAAGGGGCCGACGAACTCCTGGTCATAGGCGGCGGCAACTCGGCGCTGGAAGAGGGACTGTTCCTGAGCCAGTTCGCCAAACGCATTCGCGTCGTCACGCACGGGTCCCAGTTGCGCGCGTCCAGTCTTCTGCAGGACAAGGTGCGGCAGCATCCCCAGTTTCAGGTGTACCTGAACACCGACATCATCGCCCTGGAAGGCAAGCGCAAGCTGGACGCGGTCGTGGCACGCGACCGCGTCAGCGGCACGGAGCAGCTCTGGCATCCGGCGGCGGCCTTCGTCTTCATCGGCCTGGATCCCAACACCGCCTTCCTCGGGGGGGCGCTTGACCTGGACCGCTGGGGCTTCGTGGTCACCGACGGCCGCTTCCAGACCTCACTCCCTGGGGTCTTCTGTGCCGGTGACGTGCGGCAGGGCGCCACGAAGCAGCTAGGATCGGCCGTCGGGGAGGGCATCGCTGCCCTGCTGATGGTGCGGGAGTACCTCCAGCAGCAGCACCACCTGATGGTCGTTGCTCCCAATGCCTGACCCAGCGGTAGCGGCAGCCGCGTCCGGCAGGCCGGCATCGCGCCGGTTGCCATGGTGCGACGATCAGGGCCAGCTCTGCTTCGCCCCGACGCTCTGGAACGAGGCCGATCCCATCCGCAACACCTGGTCCTGGGGACGGGACGAGCGCCGGCCGGAACTTCGCGCTCGGGACGCCGGGGTGGTCCAGACGATGCATCCCGAGCTTGGCGCGTACTGGCTCGCCAATCAGGGCAGGTCGACCCGCACTGGCGGGACCATCTGTTGGCGGCGGATGGGACCCGCCGCCAACCGATCACGATCCTAAGCAGGCTGCCGAGCCCCGACCGGGACTGCAGCCCGGACGCCCGCCGGTGACCCCACGATCAAGCCAAGCACGACGCCATACATGACGTGGCCGAGCAACCACCAGATGAGGATCGTCCCCACGCCAGTCGCCATTGCGGGGGCGACAATGGGCAAGACCAGGTATTGATTGACGGCGAAGAGGAGCAGACCCAAGACCATGCCACCGATTGCCCACGTCGTCAGGCTCATACTGCGTGTACTCATCATCGCCCCAAGCAGCAGCGCGAAGATCAGCCCGAAGATGGCAGAGTTCACCATGTGCAACATGAGGCCAACCAGTAGGGGTGCGACGTCCACCCCGTTTGTCATGGCCCACGGGGCGTGAAAGGTTGCCGCGAGGAGGTAGAGGGGGCGAAGCAACCCCATGCCCATGATGGCTGTGACGATCATCATGAGCATGGCGAGGACAATCCCGCCCACAAGGCCGCCGATCACCCCTCCCCTGGCCAGATCGCCCCAGGCCCGTGATCCCGCGTCGGTTTGCCGTTCCATTGACCAATGTCTCCTTTCCTGCTTGCCTGGCGACGAAATATCGCCGAGCACCGAGTGTTTATCACCGTACGTGGTGGGAGCGTCCTGGTCTGTAATCCAGGCTACACACTGCTGCCGCGCTGCGTCTTCCTCCGCGTGATGCCGATAGAATCATCCCAATGAGGTCTGGCGGCAGACATTCTCTGGCGATGCACGGCGGCGTCCGTGCCACTCATGCCGCGGCTAGGTTGCAGCAGCGCGGCTGGCTGCCTTCGTCATGGCAGCGGCCGTGATAGCAAAGTGCGAGGCCGACCAGACCGTCTGCCTGTGGCGCAGAAGCAGCACCTGGGGCGACTCATGGCGCACGCCGGTACGTGCCTCAATGGCGCGCACAATGTCATGTCGGCTGGCCACGTCGACCAAGTCCACATTGCCGTCATAGCGCGCCACCTCGGTCCTGGCCGCCCGACTGATTGGACAAAAAGGATCATGCTGAAAGATCCAGACCAGTTGCTGGGGCTCCCACAGGCGCTGCTGCCTGCTGATGAGCCTACCACCGCCAGGGGAGCAAGTCGGTAAGCTGGATTACCTGACAGACGTCAACGGAGCGGCAGCAGGCTCTGACCACCGACCGTATCACTCTAACCCTGCACTTGTAGGGTTGCAGGCCCGCGCCAGCACAGGTATCATCGCCCATCAGCCTGTACGAGAACGCCGTATGTGCGGCCGGTGTCCAGAGCGAGGTGAAACGATGCACGAGGAGAAGGGTAACGCCCAATACCCAGATTTCGAACTGCCAGATGAGCAGGGACACCCGTGGCGCCTCAGCACTGCGCTCAGCGCCGGTCCGGCGGTTCTGGTCTTCTACCGTGGCGACTGGTGACCCTACTGCAATGGGCAGCTCGTGAGCTATGCCGTGCAGTATTCTAAGTTCACTGATCGAGGCGCGCAGGTCGTCGGCATCAGTGTCGATGCCATGGACCGTGATCGCGCCATGATCGAGAAGCTCCGCCTCCCCTTTCATCTCCTCAGCGACCCGGATGGTGCGTTACTCCAACCCGTCGCCATCTGGAATGCCGAGGCCAAGATCGCCCTGCCGGCGATTGTGGTGGTCGGTCGTTCCGGGATCGTTCGCTACCAATACGTTGGCGAGGATTTCGCCGATCGTCCGGGCGACGACGCAATCTTTGCCGCCCTCGATGCCGATCGCCCCGGGACGGCGACCACGTACACACCATCGGAATTGGCGATTCGCGTCAGCGCCGAACTGCCGGCAGCGCAACACAAAGAGGGGCGAGCCCCGCTTACCCTGGCTGAACTCGGACCATATTTCCGCGGCAGCTTCAGTGCGACGGTGGCGTTGAAACGTCGCTTTGGTACACGTGGAACCTTCAGTCGTGACGCCTTGCAAGAGATCGACCGATATCAAAAGGGTGTGTTTCACCTCTGTTGA
>DHIZ01000157.1 GCA_002404055.1 Chloroflexi bacterium UBA4733 | reverse complement strand
GTAGTTGGGCTGTCGCCCGGCAACGGACGCCAGCCCATCCGCGCCCGCAACGAATGTCTGAAGGGGAAGACTGACCGATAACCTCCACGGAGGGACCGCGCGCGATCCCAATAAGGCAATCGTGGGTCACGCCAAGTGTGCGTAAAGGACTCTGGACGGCCATAGAAGCACCTAGAGAGCTCCTAGCCACACAACCAGGGTCCGTCCAGCAAGAACATCTGAGGACTCGCGGAAACTTGATGCCCGCAATTCGCCTCAAGGACGGCGGAAGCTGTCCCCGACTTGCCAGCCGCCGTAATCGTCTCGGTGCCAGATGTTGCCGTCCAGAATTGATGATTGATACTAGCGGCTACCGTCATGCTGGCGGCCGTGCCTGGTCGCGGGGTTACTAAGTACGTCCCGTCCCCGTGATACCCATGGGTGACTGCGAGATACAGCTCATAGATGCTCTTAGTTGCACCCCGAAGCGTGAGGCTAATACTGAACGAATCTGGTGGTGAGCTGACTGGCGCGCTGCAACCGCTCGGACCGCCAGACGGCGCGCTGCAAGGCGTCGTGACGCCGTTGACGGTACAAGTGCCAATAGGTCCAACCGGCAGGGCGCAATCCGTAATGGCGCCGTTGAATGCCATCTCTTGCGGGGTGCAAGAGCGGGTCAGAATCGAGGGGGCGGACGCCGTCGGCGTCGCTGAGGAACCGCCGTGCTCCGGACGACTAGCTCCCTGTACGCCGACAAACCATAGGAACAGGCCGAGCAAAGCGCCAAAAGAACGCTGGCTGAAGAAATCTGGACACCTTTCCCGGAGGCCTGACCGGTCTCTCTTCGACCACCGAACCATCATCCATCGCGGGGGTTAGTAGCTGCCGGAGTGCTAGCGGCCCCTCAGGAGCTCTCATGTCGCCCAGGTCACAGGTCTCATGCCCGACTACGGCGGGCGTCGTAGATCCGCCGTAGTCGGTGGCATGGCGGAGTGCTAGAGTCTGAATGGCTGCGCGGTATTTTCGCCATCAGGTGACTCGCGGCGTTGGGGAGGTGACCATGCGACGACTGTTGAGACGATCGTGTTTCATTGCGGCTCCGGTTTTGGCTATGGGGGCCCTCAGTCTCAGTCCGGTTGCAGCGGCCGCCGCCAACGGCGGCAGCTCGACGTGCCAGGTCGGGTCGGTGGCGGCGGGAACGTACTCGAATCTGAACATCGCCGGGTTCTGCGCGATCGATTCAGGAAATGTCACCGTCTTGCACAACCTGACGGTGTTGCCGAACGGCGGACTAAACGCGGCATTCGGCGGGTCGGACCTCCACGTCCATGGCAACTTGGACGTCCAGAACAACGGCATTCTGGTCCTTGGCTGTGAGCCTTCGGCGTTTCCGTGTTTCAACGACGACCCGAACAATCCCACGATGTCGACCAGCGACACCGTCGGAGGCAACCTTGGCGCCAACGGCGCCCTGATGATGCTGGTCCATAACAACCAGATCGGGGGCAACGTCACGCAGAGTGGCGGCGGTGGCGGGGTCACGTGTGCCACCCAGCCGCTCGGCCCGAATGGCCCTCCTGCTTACAGCACCTACGAGGACAACGCCATCGGGAAGAACGCCTCAATCACCGAGGTGCAGACCTGCTGGATGGGCTTCATCCGAAACAACGTTTCGGGCAACGTCAACTACCAGAATAATGTCACCGCCGACGATGATGGGAACGAGGTGGTGACCAACACAGTCGCACGAAACCTCAATTGCAGCGGCAATTCGCCGGCGCCGCAATTTGGTGACTCTGGCGGCATCCCAAACACGGTCTCTGGACACGCCAACGGGCAGTGCGCGGGCCCTCTCAGTGGAGGTGGCTGACCGGGGCGAACAACCCCAGCGGGTCACCGCCCAGCACCAGTTCGATTCCTAGGCGGGTAGCCTCGACCGCCAACGAATTGTGGTGGCGACTCGAACGCCCTAAGCCCTGCGCCCCATCACGAGTGTGATGTCTCGCGATGCCTGGTAGAGAGGCAAACCGCCGTGATTACTCGATGCACCCTCCCGCTCCGGGGAGCGTATCGCTGTGTATTGGAGATCCGCGCTAGAGGATGGCAGTACGATTCGGAGAGCAACCAAGCGAATACCGAGGAGGCGGTAAATGGCAGGTGAACTGGAGAGTGTCACCAGGGAAATGTTCGACGCCCTCGATCGGGGCGACGCGGAGGCGGTGATCCGGCTCGGGGCTGCGGAGATGCAGAGCGTCGACGAGATCTCCCGCAGATGGCTGCGGGGCCTCGACGAGGTGGGTGGCTACGTGCGGCAGCTGATGGGTATGGTCAAGGGAATCCACTCTACGTTCAGCGACGTCCATGAGTCGATCTGGGGAGACACCGGTGCCGTGTCCTGCTGGCTGGACCAGGACTACATGCTCGACGGCGTCCCGCAGCATGTGTCCGCGCCTACCACGCTGCTCTTACGGCGAGAAGGCGACGCATGGAAAATCTCCCTATTCCACTCCGTGCCGCTTCCAGCCGAGGGCGCCTAGCCAAGCTTGAGGAGCGCTGGCGACTCGTTCCGTGCCGGGGCTCCATCCAAAGGTCGCGATAGTCGCGGCCGGCACAAGCCATTCTTGCACTCATCGCTATTGGGGTCGGCTTCTTGGTTCTGCGAGCAGCTGACGAGGACACTGGACAGCTGCCCGCCGGTCTGATTATTGCGATGAGGGATCACTGCGACCTGGACCCAACGACACTGTCCTTGTTGTGTGCCATGGTGCCGTGATGTCTCTTGGCCCCCTCCCCGCCTTCAATCCTGGCGATAGACCTTCCGGCTTATGCGACCGGCGTCGGGAGGCGAAGGGCGGTGGGGGCGGGGGCGGGGGGTGGGCGGGTGGGCCGCGCGCGGGGTGGGGGGGGGGGGCGGC
>DHIZ01000302.1 GCA_002404055.1 Chloroflexi bacterium UBA4733 | reverse complement strand
CCCGCTGACGGAGTTCACGTATCGAGACCCAGATGCCGGAGGAGCAGAGAGGGTTAATTTGTCGGAAGGATAGCTCTCGCGCGTCGATCTATACCGCCTTGTCCAACCAACTGAGTATCGATAACTTAGAGAGTGTTTGACTAACATAGTGCGCTGGCGTGCATTAGGCTACTGTAGATCGACGAAACAGCGTAAGATACTTATGGTCCGGCAATTCGCAACGAACGATCTTAATATTTAGCAACCATACGGTGTTGGAAACGGTGCTACTGATGAGAAGTGCTGGCAGGTAGTGGCCACTACACAGGTATTCGATGGGTTATCTTCGGTTAGTGACGGACTCTTGTTAGTCAAACACTCTCTAACTATAGCCACTTGCTCTTCAAGACGACAGTAGCACATGGAGAACCCTCCTGAGCCCGCCAGTGTCACTGCGCACAACCTGCTTAAGATCCCAGACGAACGAGCGAGGCGGTACCAAATGCGTCGTCATGCTTCCGCTCAGGGATGGCATCCGCAACGGGGTGAAATCCTGAGTTACTGCCCTAACCCAGCCGCCCTTGAGTCCACACGTCGTCCGCTTCCTGAAACTGGGCGGGCGTACCAATGTCGAACCAGCGACCCTGGAAGACATAGCCAAAGACGGGAACCCGGCGATGTAACCACGCTGGGAAATAGCCGGGAGAGTCCTGGTTACCACCTTCGGCAAGGTACTGCTCCAGCAGCGGTAGGTGGCTTGCCTGGTAAATGTAGAGTGCAGTAGCCATTAAGGTCGATGTTGCGCGCGGCGGCTTCTCAACCAGGTTGGTAATGCGCTGGCTCTCGTCCAACTGGACCTCGCTGTACTGCGACATCAGGTCAAGGCGACCGACATCGTACAGTCCAACGGTAGATCCGCGCTGAGCAAAAAAGGTGAACATCGGACGCAGGTCGAAATCAAACAAGTTGTCAGCCGCTCCAACGAAGAGATCTTCACGAATTCCGGCCTGGCGCACCGAAAACCCGATGTCGCCGATCGCCCCGAGTTTATTCTGGTCGCTGGTCGTACCGTCGTTGAGAACCGTCACTGGTAATCGCCCCCGACGTTGCCTCGCCCAATGCGTAAACTGCGCCGCGAAGCGGTCATTCGTCACGACGTATGCGGCATCAATCTCCATGACGGCGTCCAGTTGGGCGAAAAGGTGATCGATCATTGGCGTGCCGGCGATCGGCAGCAGAGGCTTGGGTCGGTTCTTCGTCAATTCGCCTAACCGTGTGGCGTAGCCCGCCCCCAAAATGAGCGCCTTCATCGTCCTCCTGCCCTATTGCCTACGCCCGCCAGCGTGCTTTCTTCAGTATAGTCTTCGCCAGCATGAGTCGGGCCCAACCTTACGTTGAAGACGTACTGTGTAGCGTTTTGTGATCAAGTCCGGCAGTAGGAAATCACCATCACCGGAGGGAGGCAAGGCTATAATGTGCTTTTGTCAATGGCCAATTCGAAGTATCCACTGGTGGCCAAGAAAAGTATCCACCCCGAGGGCTGCTTTTTACATAGGAGCACCTCCTGGACGTGGACGCGAGCGCGCCTCGCGCATGCGGAAGGAGTCGCCGTCGGTGACGACCGTGACGGCGTGGTGGAGTAACCGATCGATGAGGGAGACGGCGGTTGCCTGTTCTGGCAGGAAGTGGCCCCACTGGTCGAAGGGCCAGTGGCTGGCGACGCCGAGGCTCTTGCGCTCGTAGGCGGCGGCGACGAAGCGGAAGAAGAGCTGGCTGCCGACAGCGTCGAGCGGAGCGAAGCCCAGTTCATCAATAATGATGAAGTCGCAGCGGAGCAGTTGGTCGATGACCCGGCCGACGGAGTTGTCGGCGAGGCCGCGATAGAGGGTTTCGATCAAGGCCGCTGCCACGAAGTAGCGCACCCGGCGGCCACTCGCCACTGCCGCTTGACCGAGGCCCAAGAGGAGATGGGACTTGCCCGTTCCCGAGGGGCCGACCAGGCAGAGATTCTCGGCGGCGCGCAGCCATTCCAGGCTGGCCAGGTAGTCGAACGTCGCTTGGGGGACGGATGATACCGTCACCTTGAACTCGTCCAAGGACTTGGCGACGGGGAAGCCGGCGGCTTTGAGGCGCGCGACCTGGTTGGCGTTGTCCCGAGCGGTGATCTCCGCTTCGATGAGGGTACGCAGGAACTCCTCAGGCGCCCAGCGTTGGGTCTTGGCCGTCTGGAGCAGCTCCGGGGCCATGGCGCGCATGCGGGCGAGCTTGAGGCGCTTGAGGCCCGCCAGCAGATCGGGGGTGAGGGGCGGGAGGGTGGCGGCGGTCATCGCACTACCTCCGCCAGCGCGTAGGCGTCCAGCGAGCGGGTGGGCACCGCCGGCAAGCCCAAAGCCATCGGCAAGGCGTCCCCCGCCGGCACTGGCGTCGCCACACCAGCGCCGGCCATTAAGATAGAGCGCACGTCATCGGCACGGAACCGATGGAACTGGAGAGACCGCTCCAAGGCAGCCAGGAGGGCGGCGCGCCCCCAGGCTGCTTCCAGCGCCACAATCGCCGTAAGCTCGCTTTGCAGCCGACTGGTCCCGGCGGCGGCGGCCGTGCGCAGGAACTGCTCGGCGACGGGACCGAGGGCCAGGAAGGCGACTTCCTGCTCCGCGCGGGGTCGGATGGGCCGCGTGGGCGCGGAGCGCGGCCCGCCGTAGTGGGCATCAATCAGGGCCACCTCGCCGGGGGCGACGATCAGGTGGCGGGCGACCGCCGCGCCAGCCCGCACGACGAGGACCATCCCGCCTTGGACGACCAGTTCCACGCTTTGGCCGACCAGTTCCACTGGGACGGAATAGCGCGCCGAGCCGAAGCGGACGGTGGCCAGTCGATCCACCTTGCGAAGGACACCTGACGGCGGGGAGACGCGCAGCGTTGGCAAGGACCGCAGGACGCTGCCTTCGGTGGCGAGTCGGGCGGTCGGCACGGCGGCGATCTCGCTGTGCAGCCGGCTGTTCACCTCGGCACACCAGGCCGTTGCCGCGGCATTGGCTTCGACCACGCTCGGCCAACTGCCTGCCGGCACCACCAGGTCAGTTTTCGCGTAGCCGACCAACGCTTCGACCACCCCCTTCGATTCTGGATCCCTGGCTTCACAGAAGTCGGGGTGGAAGCCGTAGTGGGTGGCAAACCGTACGTAGTCGGGATGCGGCACCACCACATTGGCCACGATCCCAGCCTTCAGGCACCCCATCCGATCGGCCAGCCGGGTACCCTCTGGGTGCTTCCACAAGCGAGCGCGGGAGCCGTTGCTCCCGCCGCCATCGGCTATGACCAGCAAATTGCTCGCCTCGGGGTAGCGCGAACGGCCCATACGCCACCACCAACTCCGAATGGATTGGACAGCGAAGGCGGACGTGTCGTGGTCGGTGCCTACGCTGACCCAGCCCTGATTGGCGGTGACGTCGAAGACGCCGTAGGGGATACCTTTGCCCAACTCAGGGTCGGGAAAATCGTGGACGTTCACTTGGACCGGGCGCCCGACTGGCTCCCATTCCCGTCCCCCCTGCTTGAAGTCGCCGATGAGTTCCTTCTTCTTCGTGTCCACGGAGATCACTGGCTGCCCGCGCCGCTGGAATCGCTCCGTCTGGGCGTTGATGTAGCGGAACTGGGCGTCGCGATCGGGATGGTCCGCCCCCTCCCGGGTCTTCCGGTTGCTTTGCAGACTGTAGCGCTGCTGCTTGAGGAGCCGAGCGACCGTGCGCGCGTCCACTCGGTGCCCCCGCTGCGCCAACGCCGTCGCCAGGTGGGCCGTGCTCTTGCATGTCCAACGCAGTGGCGACTGCGGATCCCCCCGCGTCGCCGGGTCCACCAGCGCCTCCAAGTCCGCCAGCAGTGTGGCGTCGGTCCGCTCCAGCCGCTTTCGTCCCCCGCCCGGTCGCCGGATACGCACGCGCTCGTCCCGCACCGCCGCCTCGACCGGTTCTTGCAACTCGCGCAGCCCATCAATGGTCCGCTGCCGGCTCATGCCGGTCGCCGCCGCCACCAGGACGGCGCCACCGCGCCCGTGGGCTTGGGCCTCACTCGCCGCCCACAGACGCAGCGCTCGTTCATCCACGCGGCCCCGCAGCGCCGTATAGCGGCGCCGGACCTGCTCACCTTCGTCCAATGCCACGCTCCCCGATCGCGCGAGCAGCTACACTACCCTGTACCATCAGCCAACGCAGTCAGAACTGTCGTCCTGGCCCACCAATTGTAAGGTTTATTGTTCCGAGGATCCTTAGCACCGGGCCGGGTAGCCCGGTCACAGTTCCCGTTCATAGATTACACCAACTGGGGCATCGTCATGGCAGGCGCCGCTCTCGCGGCCGTGCCGACCATCATGGTATTCCTCTCCTTGCAGACGGATGTCACCAAGGGCATCCCGGTCGGCGCGCAGAATGGCTGAGTTCCGTTATTGAGCGAGTGCGGACGGCGAGTGACGCGCAATCGTCGGGTTAGGATTGATGCATGGAAGCGAACCAAGTGAGCGGCACGTCCATTGTGGGCGAAGACCACATCGTAGACGGCTTGAGGCGTCTCGGTTTGACGGCAGGCGACGCTGTGCTGGTCCATAGCTCACTGCGTAGCTTTGGCTACGTCCAGGGTGGTGCCGACGCGGTCATCGACGCATTGCTCGCTTGCGCCGGCACGAGCGGGACCGTCGTTGTCCCCACCCTTTCCTTCCGGAGTTATGATCCGGCGCAGCCCAGCTTCGATGCCCGGACGACGCCATCTGACACCGGCCAAATTACGGAGGTGTTTCGGCAACGCCCGGATGCGATGCGCAGTGCCCACCCGGTGTCCTCCGTCGCGGCCATCGGCCAGGCAGCCGGTTACCTGACCGCAGCGCATTTGGACACCCCGTGCGGCGCGACTTCGCCGTATGCGCGACTCGCCGAGTTGGACGGCTACTGCCTGTTCCTAGGCACAAGCTTCACGAGCAACTCGGTGTTCCACGTGGCCGAAGAGGAGGTAGAGCCGAGCTACCTCGGTTACCACGCCTTGAGCGATGTTCACGTCGTGGACCAATGGGGACAATCGTCCGTCCGTACCTTTCGTCGCTACGACTGTAGCGACCGTGGTGTACGCCGCTATCTTGCCAAGATGGAGCCGATCTTTCGCCGTCAGGGGCTGGTGCGAGAGACGACCATCGGGTCCTGTCAGGCGATGCTCATCCGAGCCCGTGACAACGTCCGCGTCACCAGCGCTCTCCTGCGTGAGACTCCCGAGTACATCCTGGCACCAGATGTAGACCTGCGCACAAGCCAGTAGCTTTCCCACGCTTTTGACGCGACTCTGGCACTTTCGGGCGGCATCCCATGGAGCCTCGACCAGGGGACCGAGGGACAGCGGGCGGAAAGGTGGCCACGGCGAGGTCGTGCGTCGGGGATGGCCGATTGCGGCTGGCCAAGAGCTGCCAACGGACAGCAGAGCTGCCAACGGACAGCAGAGCTGCCAACGGACAGCAGCCAGGGTATCCACGAAAGTCGCTCCGGTCTTGGGATACCAGGCCACGTCGCGGCTGGGGCGGATGTCGGGGCGAGGTGTGACGGCGAGGCCGTCTCCACGGCGTTCGCCGAGCCCACCGTCAACGGCGTCGTCCGTCGACGCACGCTTCCAGGAATGGTAGCCGGATTTCCACGCGCCGGCTGCTTGTGAGCAGCCATCTGCTTCGCACAAGATGCGCACCTTATAGGAGGCCGGCAGCTTGCGCCGCCGCGCCTGGGCAGGCACTTCGAAGTCCGCAGTGGCATGAGTACCGTTGGTATGGGTACCGTTGCGGGATGCCAGCGTCGATGTCGTCACGATGCTATTTCCTTCCCCGCCCTGTTCATTTCTACACTATTTTTCGGGGTCTCCGTGTCTCACCCTATATTGACAGATAGGGATGGTAGGGTACGCTACCATATTCCTCACTATCCGCTGCGGGATTCCGATGGCGTTGGAGGCGCCTGAGAGGACGGCCATGGCAATCCGGTTCGCTTTCACCAGTCGGCGCGCGTTCGTCGTCCAGGCACTGAGCGCCGTCACCACCCTGGCAGCCGTTCCCTTGATCGCTGCTTGCGGCGGCACGGCCGGCACGAGCACGCCCCAGAGCAGCACGGCAGCGCTGGCGGTGACGGCCAGCTCTGCCGCATCCGGCACCGCGAGCAGCAGCCTGGGCACCAATTCGGGGGCGCCGACCACGTCTGCCGCATCGGCCCTCACGAGCACCTCGGCACCTGTGACGACCACCAGTTCAGCTACCGTGAGCGCCAGTGCGACCACGACCGTACAGTCACCAGCCGCCGAATCGCCGGTCGCCAGCGCGAGCGCGGCGGGCGTCGCCATCAAGCTGATCACCGTGGTCGGCGTCGCGGTCACCGCGGTGCCGCAGGTCAAGGGAGACTTTGCGGCCTTTGAGGCGCAACATCCCGGCATCACGGTCGACCAGATCGAAACGGCCGGTACCGCGGGCAACCTGTACGACGAAAAGGTCGACACCCTACTCGCCAGCGGCACGCCGCCGGCCCTCTGGTACCCCGCCGGTGGACGCGGCTATCGCTACTACGCCTACCGGAACGCGCTGACCGTGCTCGACCCCTACATTGCCCGCGACAAGTTCGACCTGAGCGACTTCTTCCCGGTTGCGATCAACTTCTGCAAGTGGAACGGCCAGTACGTTGCCCTACCCGTCGATCTCTACACCCAGGTACTGCTTTACAACCAGACCATGTTCAACAACCTCGGGGTCACGCCGCCGACGCGTGACTTCACCGACGCCTCCTGGACCTGGGACAAGTTCCTGTCGATCAGCCAGCAACTGACGCACAGCTCCGGGCAGCCCACGGCACAGTACGGCACCACCCAGGCCTGGAGCGATTCAAGCACCTTGTCCTGGGTCTACGGCGGCGATTGGTTCGAGCCGGAAGGCTACGTTACCGGCTTGCCGAAGCAGTTTCCCTACCAGGCCGATGCCGTCACCGCCGGTATGCAGTTCAAGGTCGACTGCACGTATAAGTATCACGTCCAGCCAGCCGCCGACGAGGCCAAGGCACTGCGCGGCACGCTGCCGACCGACTTCCACACCGGTCGCTACGGCATGTACGACGTGCATTTCTTCACCCTCAAAAGCTTGGGCACCATCACGTCGTTCGACTGGCGAGTGGCGGCGACGCCCAACCCACCGAGCCTGCCCCGTCGCAATACGGTCTATCCAGGGCAGTGGGCGAGCTTTCAGAAGCAGCAGCATCCGGACGAAGCCTGGAAGCTGCTCTCCTTCATGGTGAGCCCGCCCGGCATGCAGGCCTACCCGGTCGAGACCGGTGTGCTTTCCAGTCGGCGCTCGCTGGCGGCGGATTGGAAGAAGGCGGTCCAGAGTCAGTTCAGCAAGCTCACCGACGATGACCTCAATACCATCGTCGCCGCGGCGGATCACGATCAGGTCTCACCGTCCCATGCCATCGTCGACTTTGCCCAGATCAGCAGCCAGGTGATCTCACCGACCCTGACGAAATTGGCGGCTAACCAGATCACTGCCGACAATGCGCTGGCGTCGATGACGCCGGCAGTGCAAAAGCTGCTGACGCAGACGACCTAGCGCCGCACGAAGGAGGTCCGTTCATCCGCATCATCGACTCCCACGTCCATGTCAAGGGCGGCGACCTGTATCGCCGGGAGCTGGACCCGGACCGCACCATCTACCGAATGGACCAGGCGGGGATAGAACGCTCCATCGTCTTCTCCATCTCGCTGCCTTCGCGCGCCTCCAACGAGTTGACGCTGCGGGCGGTGCGCGGTTGGGAGGACCGCCTCATCCCCTATGCCCACGCCCTCCCGCAGGAAGGCAGCATCGCCCTCGAGGAGGTGCGGCGCGCGGCCGGCCTGGGCTGCCGCGGTCTCAAGCTGCACTTCGGCGAACTGGTCGGCCAGGAGCCAACCGACGAGCTCTTCCTGCCGTTGCTCGAACTGGCCGCCGAACTGCAATTGCCGGTACTGCTGGACTGCAACGACAAGCCGCAGTACCCCGAACGCTGGGCCAGCCGCGTCCCGGAGACGAAGATCATCATCCCGCACCTCGGCTCCTCGCGCGACCAGCAGATGAACTGGCGCTTCTTTGACCTGGCCAAGCGGCACACCAACGTCTGGCTCGATACCTCTTATACCTCCGGTCCCTGGATGATCAAGGAGGCGTATGATGCGCTGGGGCCGCGCAAGCTGATCTGGGGCTCCGATGGCGGCGGCGACTATTACCCGCCGCTGATCGAGTTGGCCAAGATCCAGGTCTGGGAGTTTCCGGAGGATGACCTGGCCCAGATGCTCTCCAGCAACATCCTGGAGCTACTGGGCGAGCCCGTCAGCTGAGCGCTGTTGGCCCGGGACGGGGCGGTAAGACATGGTTGTCGGGTAGGAGGGCCGCCTCACGGCGGTCCCTCCCCCCTCAGAACCGGGCGTGCGACTTCCACCGCACCCGGCTCAAGCAAGCCCAAGTCCCGTTGTCGTCTCGTCAGTTGCTGATGGCAGTACAGGTGAACCAGCACGAGATTACGGTAGGCGTCGGTCCCTCCCTGCATCCTGGGTTGGCGGTGGTGCTTGTGGACCTCTTCGCCATTGAAGAGGCTCTCCTTGCACACCGGGCACTGCATATCTTGAGTCAGAGCGATCTTGCGGTCGCTGGGGCGGAGGAGTGCGGCTCCCGCTTTGCTCCTTTGCCGCCAGTATTCCCGAAGATCGGGGTCATCCGGGGAGGACGTGCCCCTGACGAGGATATGCCGTTTGCTGCCGGTCCAACCGAACTTCTGGAGATATCGGCCCGTTTGCTTATTGCCAAACACCCAGGTGTCGCGTCTCTTGACGTTCAGTTTTCCCCAGTAGCGTGCCTTGCGCCAGGCCCAGGACTTGCGTGGGTGTTGCCGGCGCGTATAGCGTTGCTCTCGGCGGAACATCCAGTGATCGAGGTCGTGGAACGTCTTCGCAGCGAGTTGTGGGCGGAAGTAGTTGGCCCAGCCCCGGATGATGGGGTTGAGCCGCCGGAGGACCGTATCCACGTCGTTGCCGCGGAGCGCGCGCCATTCCGCCCGGAGTCGATCCCGGAGCTTCGCCCCCGAAGTCTTGCTCGGCGTGATGCGCAGCTTGTACCCGGACCGGGTGGTCCGGGTCTGGTAGCGTCTGACGGTGAAGCCCAGGAAGTCGAATCCTTCCGTGAGGTGAACGATGCGGGTCTTCTCCCCCGATAGGGCGAGTCCCTGTTCTTTCAACCAGTCGGTGAGGATGCGGATGCACGCTTCGGCATCGTCCCTGGTTTCGCAGAACACCACAAAATCGTCTGCGTAGCGCACGACTCCGCGGCTGGGCAAGGCGCCTTGGCGACGAAGTCGGTTCGCGCCGAGCGCCGTTTCCATGCCGTGGAGCGCAATGTTCGCCAACAGCGGGCTAATCACGCCCCCTTGCGGCGTTCCCGCCGGGGTGTCGTGGACGACGCCATCTTCCGAGTAGCGCGCTTTGAGCCACTGCCGGATCAGTTCCCGTCCGGGAACTGGGCCAATGGTTCGCAGCAAGAACTCGTGGTCGATGTGGTCGAATGCCCCCACGATGTCGGCGTCGACCACCCAGGGCTTGGTCCCCCCGGACTTCGCGATCTGGTGGATGCGACTCATGGCATCGTGGCAACTCCGGCCAGGGCGGAATCCGTAGCTGCCCCCCTCAAACCGGGCCTCCCAGGCTGGTTCAAGCGCTTGCTTGACCATGGCTTGGAGGCACCGGTCGGTCACAACTGGGATGCCGAGCGGCCGGAGTTTACCGTTGGTCTTCGGGATGTACACCCGTCGCGCCGGCTTCGCTCGCCAGGGCTGGTAGGCGGACAAGTCGTCCACCAGCTTTCCCCTGGCTGCCGGCGTCTTCACCACCACCTGATCAACGCCCGGAGTGTACTTCCCCGCGTTGACCTGCGTCACGCGCCGGACCGACAGGAGCCGGTTCGAGGCGCACCGCAGCATGAGCTTCTGGAGGGAATGCACCTTGCGGTGCTTCCCCTCCTGGGACGCCCGGAAGATGCGTTGCCGCAGATTGCGAACGATCCGGTTGGCCTTGCGCCAGTTGACGCAGTCCCAGTCGGTCTGTCGGTTGGGTCCGTTTGCAGGAGTCGCCTCATGCATCTAACTTGTCCCTCCCTTGGCGTTCTTTGCATCGCACTTCCGGTGACTCACCAGGCCCACGTCAGCCGCCTTTCGGCGGGGGCAGTTGCCCCTATCCACCGGGTTATGGTTTCCCCGTGCCTTTCGGCTGGTGGCGTTCGCTTCTTGGGCCTTCCTATTCCCGCTGAGGGGTTGGCCCTTCCTTGCGGTTGGGTTACTGCTGCTTGCGGCAGACCTCATCGAGGTTTCCACGTTCCGCTCCCTGGAGATGCGATCGGGTCAGGCGCCTGCTATACCCCGGAGTCTTGGTGTCCCAGGTATGGACTGTTCCACACCCTTTCCAGCGGAGTGTTTGCTCCCCGCTGTCGGTGACTCATTCTCATCGTCTTTGTCAGCCATCCTCCGATGATGTAAAGTTACGAGGCGTCGTCGCAGGTTCACTCGCGTTCACCTTTCCGGTCTTCCCCTAACCCGGTAGGGATGGATGGCTCATCCTCCCTTGGGCATTACCGCTGGCTTCCCACCCCCTCCTTACGTCCGTCGCAGGCAGCGATTGGGGACTGGCCTGGACACTAGCCAGGGGAGGCCTCCAGTTGCCTCCCACTCCTCGGGAGCGACTTCGTGTCGCACCAAAGTGACTTTACAGTGTTGGGGATTAGGCAGTTTCCTTTCGGGCGTCGGCGGAGGATATTGTGATCTGGGTCTGGCTGTCGTGACATTGGGGGGGGATAGCCCAAGGCAACCATCCAATCGGTGGGTGCATCGTCGAGGTCGCTGCGTTGGAAGGGACTTTGGCCGGCGTGGCCCCCGCGGGAGACGACCTGATGCATGGCCGCCTCGACGTCCCGGGCCTGGAGCTGGCGTCGCCCGACGCCACGCCGCGGGAGTTGGAGCGGCGCTACCTGCGCATTCACATGCTGCACCGGGTGATGGAGATTCACGAACGCTTTGTGC
>DHIZ01000055.1:33523-51735 GCA_002404055.1 Chloroflexi bacterium UBA4733 | reverse complement strand
GAGTTGTGCGAGCCGGAAGGGGTCCTTCCTCCGTACCCAGCGCTTCGTCGACCTGTATCGTAAGCTCGACCAGCGTGGCGGCGAGCGTCGCGCCGTGGCCGCGGCGCTCGCTCCGCGTATAGGCGTCATTGGTCGGGCCGGTGTGGCGCTCGATCAGCCCAGCGTCCAGGTCCACGATCCAGACTTCGGGGATGCCGGCGCGGGCGTAGAGCGGCAGCTTCACGCGGCGGTCAATGGCAAGTGACGAATCGGCGACCTCAATGAGCAGCAGCACATCGGCGGGGCCGGACAGGGCATCGGCATAGTAGTCGGCACGGTAGCGGAGGACCGTGATGTCGGGCTCCGGCTCGGAGTGTTCACCGAGTGCGACCGGGCTTTGCACCTGGACGATGGCCGAGCCTCGGGGAAGGCGCTCGTGGAGGAGGTCGTCCAGTCGGTTGACACAGGCGACATGCCGACTGCCGACCGGACTCATCTCGACGACCTCGCCATCAATGAGCTCGACGCGCGCTTCTTCGCTGAGGATGCACGCCGCGACCATCCGGTGGTAATCCTTTGCCGTGAAGCGATGACGCGCCGGCGCCACAGCGACTGCACTTGCCACAACGGATGCTCCTCCCTGTTGACACACGCTTACTGGAAGACGCCCCTCACGGCGAAGCGAAAGCCTGGCAGAACGTCGCCGCCATCGAGGTCGTCGTCCGCCCCGAGCCGCCGGGCTGCGACGTCTCCCGGCAACCAGACATCGACAGCTCGGGCGCGAGGCCACACGACCCAGACCTGGCGCACCCCGCGGCTGAGCCAGAGGCGAGCATTGTCGGCCATGTCCTTCGGACGCTGGCTTGCTTCGGACGCTGCCTCGACGACAAGGTCGGGGGCGAGCAACGGGAACGCCGGTCCGCCCGGCTGGGGGACACGCTCGGCGCGGACGAACGTAATGTCCGCTGCCAGCACCGTGTCCTCGGTCTCGTCCGGTTGGCGAAGGTTGAAGCCGGTTTCGGCAGGATACAACTTGCCGAGACCGTGCGTCCGCACGTGTACTGCCAGGGCGAAGTACAGATTGTCGGTGGGAGCGCCGTGATCAATTCCGGCCGGCGGCATCTGGAGCAACCTCCCCTGCACGAGCTCATACTGCCAGCCGTCGTCGGGCAGTGTCAGCAGATCGTCGGCGGTAAAGTGGCGGCGCTCGGTGTAGAGCAAGATCGTGCCCCCTTCCCTGGCCCCCCTACTATACCGGTCTAGAGTGCCACGGCCTCGCCAGATGGCCGGTAGCCGGGTCCCATGATGCGCTGCACTCCCTACGTTATGACCACGACCTCGTGCTCACCAACCTGGGCCACCTCCACGCTCGCCCAGCCGTCGACCCTGGCGATCACAGCGCCCGCTTCGGCCACCAGCAGGCGGGCCGATCGCCCGGCCACGTCCTCCGGCAACTGCACCCGCACCTGTAACGGCCCGACGGGGATCGCCTCGTCCATTGGCGCGCGCCAGGCGCCCGAGCCGGAGAGGTTGACCAGGTGCAGGACCAGGCGCCCAGCCTGGCGATAGACGTGGCAATCGAGCAAGCCCGGTCCTTCAACCGTGAGCGGCATGGGGTCACGTGCCGCCCAGCGCACTAGGTTGGCCAGCAACAGAGCGTGGTCGGGCAGGTTGTCACGGCCGTAGCGACGATCAAGATCGGCGGGCATATAGGCGACCCGACCGGCGCCGGTGTCGTTGAGGATGAGCGCCGGGACGCCGCTGGACGGCTGGCGCATCCAGGCTGTCTCCGGCGGGTAGATTGGGAACGGCGGGATATAGGTGAGCGGCACGATCGTGCCGGCCTCGGCCTGCACGACCTCCAGCCGGCCGCCGAAGGGCAGGATATCGGTCTCCTCAAAGCCGCGGAGCACAGGATGCCTTTCGCCGGTAACCGCCGGCTCCTCGCCCGTCTGGGGGCCATCCACCAACCCGCGCAGCTCCGGCGTGAGACGCAGGTAGCTGTGCCTGGCCCAGGCGTCCCACTGTTGCCCATCGGCCTGCGCGGCGCCGTGCTGGACACCGGTGGCGTGGCAACCGAAGAGATCGGCCAGGGCGAAGTCTCCACGGGTGTCGCCCCACTCGTCGTACAGGCTGGTCTCGCCGGTCGCCAGCAGCCCACCGCCCTGCTCAACGAGGCGGCGGATGCTGGCACACTGCGCATCGCTCAGTGCGCCCAGGTTCGGCAGGATTAACAGTTGCAGGCCGCTGGCAGTGTCGATGTCGTCGGCATGGACCAGGAGATAGGGGATGCGCTCCCGCATGAGCGCATTGGTGATACCGCGTTGGGGCAGGCCGAGGCGCTCCTCCGCCGCTTCGCGACCATAGAAGTCGACACAGCGCTGCGACCACACAACGCCCACCGTGGCGACCGGCGTGCGGTTGACCAGATACGCCTGGTTGGCCTCATGCCAGCGGAAGAGCGGCTCGGCAGTGCGGTACTGGCGGCGATCGTCGTGGTAGGCGCCGATGTGGTGCCACCAGGGCGAGATGCCCCCGGCGAAGCCTGCCAACGCCCACATCCGCGCTTCCGGCGCCGGCTTACTCGCCAGCCGGAAGGTGGGCTGGCCCGCCTGGTAGAGCGCGGTACTCTCGGGAATCAGCTTCTCCCAGCCGAGCAGGCCATGGATCAGCTTGCCGGAATCACCGTTGGCCTGGAATCCGCGCGTATCGCTGCGCGCCTGGGCATCGAGCATGATGATCTCCGCTCGCCGGCAGATCTCACGATAGTCGCGGAAGCGCTGCGCCTGGCTGATGATATCTCCGCTATTCATGCCGATCCACAGGCAGTCGGGTCCGCCCGCCGCCTGCGTGACGCGGTTGTTGAGGTCCCAGACGGCCAGCCGGCACTGGTAGCTCCAGAGGATCCACTGGCGGTAGGCGGGGCTATCCCAATCAGCGTGCTGTGGCAGGGCAAAGCCGCTGGCATCCCGGAAGCGCCGAGCGCAATACAGGCAATAGCAAATGCGACTGCGGTCCAGCCCGCTCCAACTGTTGTCAGTCACGCCCTCCGGCCGGCTCCGGGCGATGATCTCCCGCAAGATGCCGGGCAGGTACTCCTCATAGTAAGGGCTGTTGATGCAGGTGACGAAGAGCTCGCCCTCACGGTAGGGGGCGCCGTTGCGGTCCCGCGCGAACCAGTCGGGGTGTTCGACGTAGCAGCGTTCATCCGCCCGGTTGGAGTCCATACGCGCCAGCACGACCAGGCCATCGGCGTGCGCCGCCTCGACCGTCTCGCCATAGAGGTCGTGTTCGCCCAGGTACTGCGCGCGGTGCTGCAGCGGGAAGGTGCTGGGGTAGTAGGCGACGATGCCCCCGGCGTTGACGATCACGCCCTGGATGCAAGTACGCCGCCAGTACGACCGCCACCAGGGGAGATCGAAACGGACGGGATCGACCTCCGTCAGGTTGGTCTGGCCCCAGCGGTACGTCTGCCGGTACCAGGGTTGCTGCGCTTGTTCGTTCATTGGCCTACCTCCCGCATGGCATCCCCCGCCCCGGCGAGATGATCCAGTTGCATCTCCGAATACTTCCGACTCAGCACCACACCCTCAGCCCCGCCCGCGATGGCGGCGAGCACCGCCGCCCGGACGCCTTCGCGGGTGCAGTGCACATCCCGCTCCGCTGTCGGAATATCAATGTCAATACCGGGATAAATGCGGCAACGGCCTTCGACCGCGGCGACGGCGCGGGCCGTCTCGCGCTGCACATAATTGGCAGTAAAGCCGGCCGTTGGCAGCGCGTCGTAGGCTCCTTCGTCCAGCTGGAGGAGCTTAAGCATGAGCGGATAGACCTCGGCCGGGCTGGCGTCGGCGAAGAGCGCTTTGCAGATGTGCTCGATCCAGGCGTGGAATCGAGGACCTGCGCAGTTATTGTAGTTCACGACCTTAATGAAATCGGAGAACCGGCTCATTTCGCCATAGTCCTGGTCGGCTCGGTAAAAAGGACTGAAAGAAATGTTGTGGTAGACGTGCCAACCGACCTGGATCGACGGCTTGCAGGCCTTCGCCAAGCCGTAGATGTCCCGATACATCTGATGCTGGCTATCGGTCCACAGTGTCTGCCAGGCGAGCAACTCCGGGTAGCGCAGCAACAGTCGCCAGAAACTCACGAAGGCGCCATCGCTCGGAACCTTCCCCGCTGCTGCTGCCGCGTTCCATTCCAGCGCCAGACGGTAGCCTTCCAGAGCGCGACGCACGTCAATGCCGCGATCCCGAGCGATCCGCTGACAATGCGAGCAGAAGCAACTCACCGCGCTGGGCTGCGCCGGCCCCTGAAGCAAGATATTCAACGGTCCCGGCCGCTCGGAACACCAGGCGATGCCGTCGAGGTCGTAGCTCTTGACGTAGTCTTCCACGATACTGAGGTGCCAGCCACGGTAATCCGGGTTGTTAAAGCAGAATCGAGGCGCCGGACGCGACCAGGCATCCACCTCCAGGCACCTGGGAAAGTTGGGGTAGTTCCGCAGCTCCTGAGCATAGCTGCTTTCCTCGATCCAGGCAATGCTCTGCATGCCTCGGCGTTTCGCTTCGGGAAGCACGGTCGCAAAGAGATCTAAATCGGGGTGCTCGGGCGCCCGGCCAGCAGGGCCAAGCATCGTGCCGCCGTAGAACTCCGAATGCACAGTGGCATAGTTTCCGCCGACCCAGGCGAGGTCGTACTCCTGCGCCCCATGATCCGGGAGTGGATGGCTCGGCAACTGCCGGCCACCGGTTCCGCGGGTCCAGGTTGGCGTGGCGAGGAAGAGGGCGTTGACATGGGCGCGCTCTTGGAATATGTCGAGCGCCTGCACAACTCCCTCATCGACAAACGACACGGCCCCGACTTGAATCGCCACAAAATACTTCGCCATGATTCGCTCCTCAAACTCCACAGTTCAACATCCGAGGTCCCTTCATTCGAAGCCGTGACAGCCACCGTTACAGCGATCACGCCAGGGTTGGGCCTTGCTGACGCGCGTGGACAATGCGCTCGCGAAGCGTTTGGTAGACTAATTCCACCTTCGTCGAATAGACCATCAACGCGGCGCCGGATGCGAAGGGCGTATCGGGCGGTCAGGCTGATGTTGACGACCTGAATGTCGGGTCGCTGCATCACCTGGCGATAGTCGGCCACCCATTCAGCGCCGAAGCGCTCGGCCAGCGGCCGGCCGCGCTCCTCCCGCAGGTCGCAGATAACCTTGAGTGCAGCCCCCTCTGCCTGGCTGATGAACTGGGCGTGGGTCGGGCCAACCAGTCCCACGCCGATCACAGCAAATCCGATAGTCTGAGCCACGGTGTCTCCCCCTGTCATGCTTTTGGCGGCATCGCGCGGGGCGCGAGCGCGTTCCATGCTGCCTCGACGTCGCTAGTCTGCTGTAACACGTCGCGCAAGCGCAGCCAGAGGTCGACGACGATCTGCTTCATCTGCGGCTGGTTGCCGTCCGTGATCGCTGCCCGGAGCGCTTGCGCCTGCAACGTCTGGGCTTCGGCAGCGGCCTGGCTGAGCTCGGCAAGTTTCCCCAGTGCTGCTGCATAGAGTGCGGCGAGTTCCTGGGTCGGCGTCCCCGCCTGGGGATCGGGGTCGTTCTTGCCGCGAAATGTGCCGTAGCGTGGGGAGAGACGCTGATAGGCCTCGTCATACTGCGTGTGGGTCGGCTCAACGTGCGGCGTGACGCTGAGGTACACGACGCAGGGAACCGTCCCCACGGCGTGGAGGGTGTGCTTGCGCCGCGGCTCGACGTAGATGAGCTGACCGGGTCCACAGGTGACGCGCTCATCCTCGATGATGAACTCGCACTGTCCTTCCAGCACGAGGAAGATTTCCCCGCCGAGATCGTGGCTGTGCATCCGCCCGGCCGGCGTCGGCTCCATGCGCATGAAGCGACCGCGGATCTCCGGGTGGACGATCACGTTGGCGACGTCGCGCCGATAGTCATAGACCGGAATCATGGCTTTCTCCTTCTCTACCAGCGGTCGCTGCCCAACAGCTTGCGCCCCAGCGCCGTCAGGGTCGCCGATTGCGGCTCCAGGAGCACTTCGTTCTTGCGGGCATCGCCGGGAAAGCCGGGGCCGGGGAGATGGCGCTGCCAGGAATCGATCCGCTTCTGGCGGGCATCGTCGTCGTCTTCGCGCGCCGGTGACATCGTGATGTACTGGGCCAGGCGTGGGCGGTCCGACAGGTTGTGGCCGTTGCCGTGGGGGAGCAACGTGCTCCAGACGACCAGATCACCCGCCTGCATCACGACCTTCGTGATCTCATAGCCGGTGAGGTCCGGCTTGCGTGGGTGGCGGTCGGCCGCCTGCCGCTTGATCCAGTCAGCCAGTTGGCGATACAACTCAGGGACACACTGGAAGCCGCCCATGCTGTCGTCCGTATCAGTGAGCGCCAGGACCCCTTGCACCCGGAAAGGGATGTCGGGGTATTTGGAAGTGTCCGTATCCCAATGAATGAAGCTGTCGTCGATCTCGGGGTGGCGCGGATCGGCTGGGGGCTTCATGTTGGCGCGGTCCAGACTGACCCAGAGCTGCTCCGTACACATCACCTGGCGAAAGACGTCGTAGAGCGCCGGGAACTGCCGGTTGTCCCACATTGACTGAAACTGGTACATCTCCACCATGCCGGCCCGCGAAATGATGCCCGGCAAGTACCAGGACTCGCGTTTATCCGGATCGGCGCCGGTGTGGCGGAAGATGTCGGCAACGACAGCGTTCAGATTTTGCCTGGGCACGACACCCGGCACCACAACGTAGCCGTTCTTCTCGACCTCCTGCCGCAGGGAATTGCCTGTCATCGTACTCATCGTCTGGCTGCCTCCTGTTCATCCATCAATCTTGATCCCCTCAGAACTGCATTGTAGTATTGTCGGGAGCAAACCAGCGATGCTGTCGGTAGCGGAGCAGCGTGTGATGCCAAACATCGCGGCTTGCAGGAGGAGGTTTCATGCATGTTTTGATGGCTCGCGTGCCGCGTCGGCGCCTGCTGACTGTGCTGGCGGGCGGTATCGCCGGGCTGTCCCTGGCCGCCTGCGGCGGCGCAGCCGGCGCGGTGGTGTCGGCCACGACCAGCAGCGCCAGCGCACCGCTCGCCAGCAGCGCGACCACGGCGAGTTCCAGCGCCGTCGCCTCGGCCACCACTGCCAGTGCGACGAGTGCCGTCGCGGCTGTGGCAACGACGACCAAAGCGGCAGTGACGAGTACCACAACCGCCGCCAAGAGCACTGCCGTCGCGGCGGCCAAGAGCACTGTCGCCGCTATACCGACACCGCAACTCAAGGTGCCGGCCAACGCCAAGATCCAGTTACGGCTCTCCGGCTGGGGTTACACCCCTGCCTACGGCCAGGTTTACAACATCTACATGCAACAGCATCCCGATACTGCCCTCAACTTCGACCAGATTGCCAACTTCAGCGACTACTTCACCAAGATTCAGGCCCAGGTGGCGGCCAGCGATGCGCCAGATGTGATCACACACTCCACCTACTATTATGTCGTCTTTGCTGCTCGCCAGGTCACGCGGGTGCTGGACGACCTGGTCGCTCGCGACAAGGTGGACCTCAACCAGTTCTTCCCGGCCGCCATCTCCGGCTGCCGCTGGCAACCAGGCCAGATGGCGATGGGGCAAGGCAAGCTCTACGTGATGCCGCAGAACTTCGGCAGCGGCACCGTGTACTACTACAACAAGACCCTCTTCGATCAGCAAGGTGTTGCGTACCCCGACGACACGTGGACCTGGGATACCTGGCGTGACACCGCCTACGAGCTGACGCGCACTACCAATGGCACGACCCAACAATTCGGCATGGGGACGCCGGTCGACGGCAACGACCACATCAACACCTGGATCTGGCAGGCGGGCGGCGACTTCTACGACGCGAACGTCACCAAATGTACGCTGCACTCCGACAGCAAGGCGATGGACGCCTTCAGCTACCTGGTGGACCTCACCCAGAAGTCCAAGGTAGCGGCGCCATCCGGCAACATGATGAGCCTCTTCGTGAAGGAGCAGTTGCCTATGGCCTCCGGCGGCGCCTGGTGGCCGGTGTTGATCACGGCCGCCAAGGTACCCTCGCTGAACTATGACGTCTTCTTGCCGCCGAAGAACCCCACCACCGGCCTACGCACCATCGACGTGTCGGCCAACGGGCTGGCGATCACCTCCTCCAGCAAGCAGGTGGATGCCGCCTGGCAGTTCATCAACTGGTGGACCTACGGCAAGGGTGTCGACGTAGTCGCCACCACGATCTCCGGCGTGACGCCGCCCTACATGCCGGCGGCGCAGAAGTACGTCTTCAACACCAATCGCACGGACGCGCCGAAGAGTTTTTCCATCTACGAAGAGCTGTACCGCACCGGCAAACCGATCTTCCGCGAGGCCGGCGCCGGGGACGTCGCCCCCATCCTGGCCAAAGAGCTGGGTGCAGCGTTCACCGGCAAGGAGACGGTCGATGCGGCGGCGACCAACATAAGCTCCCAGGTGACGGCGCTGCTCAACCGCCAGCGAGCCGACCTGGGTATTACCTGAGCGGCGCGCTCAGTCGGGCAGCTCGTGACCAAGGACGACATCCACCGGCAGCGTTACCATCGGCAACACTGTGGAGTTCAACGTCTCGCCACGTCGGGCTATGACGACACGTTGGTACGTACCGTCGCGCGGCTCGGTGTGGCGCTCGACCACGTCGTTGATCACGTCGACCAGGAAGGCCTCAGCGATGCCGGCGGCGGCGTAGAAGGGCAGCTTGATGCCCAGATCATAGCCGCGGGAGGAGTCCGCCACCTCGATCACCAGATACACAGCGGAGGCGGTCGGCAGCGCCAACCGGTGGCGGCGGCGGTGAAGCACGGCAACGTCCGGCTCAGGCTCGGACGAGTCGTTGACCCGGATCGAACCTTGCACGCGGACTCGTGCTATGCCTCGAACCTGCTGCGTCAGCAGTTCATTCAAGGCGTCGACACATTCTCCGTGCGCTGCGCCAATCGGGCTCATTTTCAGGATCTCTCCGTCGATCAACTCCACCCGGTCAGCCTCCGTCAGGATGCCGGCGTCCGCCATCAGGTGATACTCCGTCACGTTGAAGCGCCGCCGCGTGACCACCGGCGCCGGGTGCTCAGCGATTGCCATGTGCATCTCCTCCCATTCCTGGCGCCGTGATTACCGGCGACAGTTCAGGCCTGACCGTTCCTGACCCAGAACCATCATACGGTGGGGAGACGTTGTCAGCCACAAGCTATTATGATGGAGCAAGCAGTTGGATTGACGAAGAGGAAGACAACCGATGCCGGAAGCAAACGCGCGGAACAACCTGGCACGCTTGCTACGCCTGGACACGCTGCCGCGCCGCCGGGCAGCACACATGACGCCGAGTCCGGCGACCTTCGACGGCACCCTGGACGACCTCGCCAGGAGGTATGTGTTGCCGAACCTCCCGCTCCCGGACGCCGTGGCACAGTTCCACCGCCAACTGGTGGCCTACTGCCAGGAGCCGTCCCCCTTGTTTCTGGTGCGATACGTCGGCGAAACCGAACGCGGCCGTGACTACCTCACCGGCCTCGGCGATCGCTTTCGAGCCACCGACAACGCGCCGGCCTGGGCAGTCCATTACGCCTTGTTCCACGAGGTAGAAGTGCCCGGAAAATAGTGTAGAAATGAACAGGGCGGGGAAGGAACAAACCACACGCGCTCAAAGCGCGACAGCTATGGATTCTGATGCAGATATACGGCGCTCCATAGCTGCGCCGGTGTAAAACGCCCGGCGCCGCAGATTGCCTTGTGAATGCGCTGCTGGAGGGTAGGAATGAGTACGATTCTCTGTGCAAGCCAGGTTGAGGCGGTCGATAGCGAAAGCATCTACGAGGGCGGGACATCGTCGTTCTCAGCGCTGATGGGCAAACGAAGCGCCGGGAGAGACACCGCACGCTCCGCTGGCCATGGGATAGCCGCTTCCTTGACCAACTGGTAATTTGCGTCCAGCCTATCCCCCAGGAGCAGAATCGCTGCGATGCGCCGGACCATCCCGGTGACCTCCCGCGCCTCGTTAGGCGTGAGCGATCGGCCCAGCAGATCCCGCTCGCGATAGCTCAGCCACTTCTTGATGACCTGGTAGCCGGCGATGGTGTACTCCCAGACGCCCTTGGGAACGTTTTTCCAGTACGCGGTGGCATTGAGATAGACATCACAGGTCTCGCTACCGAGGCACGCCATGGTGTCGTCAACCGACAAGCCTTGACACTCGACCCCACCGCGGTGCAGGGCTTCCAGTTCCTCGGCCAGATACGTCCGGGATGTGATCTTCCCCTGGCCCGGCATGGTGATACTGCCCCTGCCTTTGTGGCCCCAACCGACGGTCAGGGCCAGGTCTTCCGCTCGGAGGTTGCCGCCGCCGACCCGAGCAATAGCGCCAACACTGCGCAACGCCGGTCCCAACGGGGACGACAGCACGTCGACGATGGCGGCTTCTCCATCCAGCAATCCAGCAAGCTGTCGCCCCAGGGCAGCCGATGCTCGCAGCAGGTCCGCCGACTCCGGCAGGGGCAGCCGCGGCCAGTCTTGCCGCAGGGCGCCGCCATTCTCGGTTCGATAGGCCGGCCCATGGAGCAGCGCGACGAGATGGTAGAACAGCTCCTGTTCGGTAACGGCAAGCCGCTCCAGGTAACTGTGCGCCTGGACGCTCAGGTTCGGCCTCGGACCATTGCCGGCATCCAGGTCAAAGAGCGTTGAGCGCCGCGTGGACGGCGCGAGATAGAGCGGGAAGAAACTGGAGAGACCGTTGCCGAAGTTGTCGGCGAGCACTCGAACGACGTAGCCGCGATCAAACGCTTCTTTCGGCTGCTTCTGCCGCGCTTCGAGCCACACGTTGCCGTCAAACACGTGCGGAAAGCTCTCGGTCCGCTTCTCATCCAATAGCTTTGTCTCCGGCTCCCAGTAGAGCCAGCGAATATCGAACGGACGGTAGCAATAGCGAACAACGTATTCCGGCTTGAATCCACGCTTGAGCAAAAAGCTGCGGACGCGCTCCGCATCGAATCGCGCTGTGCTCTCCATCGCTCCCGGTGCAATCCGAAGCATGTCCGCATGGCTGATCGCCGGATCGAAGTACTGCTGCATCCGCTGGATCAGGCGATCCCGGTCGATGTCGACCACAACGTCGTCCCGGCTGGTCTTCACCCCGGCGAAGGACGTGGGCAGGAGATCCGTGAGCAGCGGCCATTCCAGATAGGTTGCACTCACTCGCCCTAGCTTGAATGGCAAGCCTAGACCCAGCACTGGTTGGAGCGCCTGGTACTGGTCATTCAGCTTCGGGTCACTTGCACTTGCCAGTAGGGCGGCACGGCGCTCGTCGGCACGAGCCTGATTCAAGTCCCGATACCATATCCATTTCGTAGGGGTCGTTGAAAGAGACCTCGTGGCGACGAGCAGACTGATCGCAGTCCCAATCTTGATCCCTGGCGAGGTTCCTTTCATCGCGAATATCGTTTCGCTCGTTCGGCCATCCGGCGCATACTCTGAAATGATGCGGTCGCCGTGAAGATTGTCAACCCAGACCCGATCAAACACCTCCAGGTAGCGTTCGCGCATGCCAGTGAAGGAGCGGCCATCCAGCCAGGAGTAGTTGGAGATGTAGCAGACGATCCCCTGGCCTGTTCGCTCGACGATGCGCCGCTCAGCCATGCGAAAGAAGCGGATGTACAGGTCGTTCAGCCCCTGGCCCTCGGGAGCCGGCGCCTGCTTCGTGGTGCGATAGGCCGTGGTGAGGCCACGCTCTTCGTCGATGGCAACACCGCTGAACCCGTTGTAGGGAGGATTGCCCAGAATCACGAGGATTGGCGCGTCGCGCTTGACCCGTTCCGCCGCATCCCGTTCCTCTTCCAGCTCGGGGAAAGGCAGATGCTGCTGGGGGCCGGTCGCCGCCTCCCAACCGGTGAGGGCATTCGTCAGGTAGACGCTGGGACGCTCCTTCCCATCGGCGGAGAGCGGCGCGCCAAGGTTCTGGAGCAGGAGGCCGAGCTGCAGGTGCGCGACGACAAACGGGGCCGGCAAGATCTCAAAGCCAAAGACACGGCTGAGCATGGCCTGTTTGAGATCATTCGCCAGCAGCGCGTCGCCGCCACCCGCCTCCAACTTCGTCGCAATGTGCTTCACCACCTCCACGAGGTAGGCCCCGGTTCCGCAGCACGGATCGAGCACGTACACCCGAGGATCAGCGAGGCCGGCGGGGATGCCTAACTCCTCGCGGAGCACCGTGTCCACGCGGCCGACCATGTACTGCACGATCTCCGGCGGCGTATACCAGACGCCCAACTGCTTGCGCAGTTCCGGATCGAACGCTTCCAGGAACGGCTCGTAGAAGTACTGGACAGCGTGGACCTCCTCGAAGCGCTCAAAGAAGGCGCCTCGGTTGACCCTGCCCAGCGCCGCGCCCGTCCAATTCAGCACCTCGACCAGGCCCAGCGGCCCGAGCTTGGACGGGATGGCGATCTGCTCGAAGAGCGCACGGATCATCGGCACGTGGATTTCCCACGGCGTCAGGCGCCAGTCGAAGGGCGCCGCGGCGCGGCCCAGCGGCTGCTTCTTGCTCCACAGGACCCAGGCGGAAAAGATGCCGTAGAAGAGGGTCTGGACCAGCGTGGACCGGAAGAAGTGCTCGCCTCGCGTCCCCTGGAAGGTCAGACCCAGGCTGGATTCGAGCGCCGCTCGCACGCTCGCCAGCGCCGGCAGCTCGGCGCGTTCGATGCGTGTTCGGGCATCGCGGGCATAGGACGCCAGCACCCAGGCGACATCGGCAGGAGTTTCCAGCGGGGCCGCGTGAACCAGCACCCGTCGCAGATAGTCGGTCAGCCGTTCCTCGTGCGTCGCCGCCAGGCTTCCGGGCAGGGCGAGGGCGGACCAGAAGGTCGCCTCGCTCTCGGCGAGACGATACGGTTCCAGCAGGATGGGCTGTCCTGCGCTGTCGCGCCCAACGAGCAGAAAGTCGCGGTAGTTCGTCACCAGCACCTGGCCGTAACGCGCCACATAGCGGGCCACCTGCGCGCCACGGGCGACTGCGGCAACCTCCTCGCTGGGCGACTTGATCTCCAGCGCACCGCGCGCCGGCGGCGGACTCGGGAAGTCGTCACCAGCGGGGCCACGAAGCTGGTCGGGCGTGAAGAAGCCCCCGTCTGGAATACCGGCGCCTGCGTTCCTCAGGTGGATGATGCAATGCACCTTCGGCGTCAACGTGGCGCCAAGCGCAGTCAGCAACTGCTCCAGCGGGCTGTAATAAGAGGTTTCAGCAACGCCGGCTCCCGACGCGCGAATGTTGCTCAGAGCGCTCAGATAGGTTTCGACGGGCTGCATGCTGTCCCTTCCGGAGGGGAGTGTACTACGCAAGCCACCAGGGGACGAACAGGACCGAACTTCCGCCTGGCGCTTCTGTCGCCAGGCCGTTTTAGCGCCGCGACCAGATTGCCCCGCAGTGCAGACAACGACGGACGAGGCCACCAATATAGCCGCCGACGATGTACCGCCAGACACCGCCGCAGCGCGTACAGGCGACATTCCCCTGCTCTACCTGGCCGCTCCGATCGATCTTGCGGAGCACCGACCAGCGGATGCTCAAGAGGCGTCGCGGTGTTCGTCGCGGAGCCAGTCTTTCAAGGCCATACGGATGAGCGAAGCTTTCTTCAGACCACGCTGCCGGGCTATCGTTTCGAGTTCGCCATCCAATTCGCTGTCGACGCGAAACATGATCTGTTTTGTATAAGCCTGCGCCTTGTCCTGGCGAATCGGGAGCTTATCCGTGAAGTCATGCGTGTCCCAATAGGTCGCCTCTTCCTCGTAGCTGTTGAACGCCGGGATTCTGCCGTGCGCTTTGGTAGGATAGTCCGGTCCGAAAGTCTCGCTCATCGTGTCTTCTCCGCGTCGCCATAGCACACTTCCTCGACCAGCGCCTTGGTCATCCTATGGCGCTCCCAGATATGTGCGAGATTCCGCTCCTCCCAGACCAGCCGCGTCATCACAATATCTGGCATACCGCTATTGTAAACCATTCGCTAGCGAAATCAAGCGATGAAGCGGTAGGTTAGCCTGAACTCGGATGAATACCTGCCGACAGACAGAGCTCGCAGGCCGGGATCACCACGTAGCTTGCGGTACCTCCGCCAAGGCAACCAGCAGTTCCGCAAATGACGGGAACTGCCCGCCGCCAAAATCCGTTTGGTTCACGCGCACGTAGCGCCAGGATGCAGCGGTCTGACCGGAGACCTGCTCGCACCAGTAGCTGATGGCCGCGTCCTTGTTCTCGGTGCCGTCCCAGACGCGGCCCTTGGTCTCGATGATCCAGTTGACCTCGCCCTTCGGCGTACTCTGTACTGCCACCCAGTCGGGATAGTAGAGGCCGAGCGCGCCGCTGGGCTTGAGGTAGCTCACGTAGAAGTTCCCGGTCGTCTCCTGCTCCGTCGAACCGAGTGAGCCGAAGCGTGCGATATCCGGAATGCGGTCCAGGAACTGGGCGAAGGTTTTCTCAAAGCTGTTGTAGGTGGCGACCAGGTTGAAGACGGTCTTCCGGCAGACGAGTAGCGGCAGGTTGCGCCGCCAGGTGAAGGGACTGGTCTGGGACAGTCGAAAGCCCTGGTTACTGAACTGGACGGGGCGCCGCTCGGCGGTGAGGACGCCGATCTGCCGCGCCAGATACCTGGCAATCGCTTCCTGCACCAGCATTTGGTGCAAGAAGGAACGGACCTCCTCATCCTCGAGATCGACCGCCTGGCCGAAGCAGCGGGTGGCGACGTAGCCACGCACCAGCGGGTAGAGCCGGGCGAACTGGCCGTTCAGGTGGGCTTCGCCGACGACCTTGTTGGTGATCGAGGACAGGAGCTGCTGCGCCAGCGGCGGCGTCCCGTAGGCAATGTCCATCTGGTGGACGCCGGTCTCGGTGACGACGAACTCCATGCGCAGCCGCAGCGGCTCCGGCAGCTCCGGCTGCTCGTAGAGCGGCTCCAGCCGCGTGGGATCGAGGTCGCTCAGTCGCGTGTAGTTGCGCTCGAACACCGGGCGGGTCAGCGGAATGGCCACATCGTAGGCCAGCTTCTCCAGGACGGGCGCGATCTTGACCGGCGGCGCGGGCGGGGTTGAAGTCGTCTGGACGCCGACGCCTTCCGCCTCCAGTTCGCGGACGAAGTTCTCGAAAGCCGCCGTGCCCATCACTTCCAGCGTCTGGGTGCGATCCGGGCTGATCCCGAGCATCAGGCGCAGGCCGCGCCCGACCGCCTGCTCCGGCAGGATCTTGGCGCTGGCGGTGAACGGCCGCAGGCCGAGCACGACGGTGACGTTGCGGACATCCCAGCCTTCACGCAGCATGAGTACGCTGACGATCACCTTGATGCGGTTGCGCGGCTGATCGATGTCGCGAGCTTTCTGGCGCAGCTCGTCCAGGTCGCGCTCGGCAACCTCGCCCGCTTCTTTGCCACGCTCCTTGACGTGGATGATCAGCACCTCGTTCTGCTTGAGGCCGGTCTGCACGGAATTGGCGACCAGCCAGGCCCCGATGGCGTCAGCCAGGTCGTTGCGCTCGGCCATGATGAAGAGCACCGGCTTCTGGCCCAGCTCCTGGTAGGTGGCGTAGTGTTGCTGCCAGCGGGACAGCGCCGCCAGGAGCCAGGGGCCGTAGGCCTCGATCACGTTGCCGGGCGTGACGCGCTCCGGATCATCTTTCCGTACCTGGTGGACGATCAGCGGCGCTTTGACGATGCGGTCCTCGATGGCCTGGGCCAGCGGGTAGTCGCAGATGATCCAGGGAAAATAGGAGCCATTCTGGTCTTTCGGCGTGGCAGAGAAGTCCAGCCAGAGCGCCAGGCCGCCGGGCAAAGCCTGGTGGATGCCGCTCAGCGTCTTGTTCCACTCCAGGTCTTCGTCGTGGACGTGGTGCGCCTCGTCGTTCATGACGACCAGATCGGGCAGGCTCTTGATGCGCTCCAGCATGGATCGCTCGTGGGACGCCAGGTTCTGGGAAGGGCGGGGACCGAGCAAGGCTTCGACGGCGTTGGCCGGCGTGAACACCGCCTGTTTCGACTCGTAGATCTGATGGATGTTGGTCAAGAAGAGGGTGCCGGCGGGGTCCGGTTCAGCGCTTTCCCTGGGCCGGATCACCTTCAGACTCCACTGGCCCTGCCACTCCGGCGGGATCAGCGGGTAGTCGTGGAAGATGCGGTTGCTCTCGAAGTCCTTCTCCAGGCGCTGATAGACGATGACGTTGGGGGCGACGACCAGAAAGTTGGTGGAGAGGTCGGAGCCGGGGACCATGCGCCTGTGGAAGTAGGACCAGGCGACCAGCATGGCCATGACGACGGTCTTACCGGAGCCAGTCGCCATCTTGCAGGCGTAGCGGCGCAGGTTTTCCAGCGGCAGGTCCTGCACGGTGAAGCCGGCCAGTTCGGGGAGGTAGCGGCGAATGCGCCGCGTGCCGTCCATCATCGTTTCGTGGGCGATGCCGGCGTCGAAGGGGCGCTGCGTTGCGCCGACCGGGTAATAGACCTCACCGAAGGCCTCCACCAACGCTTTGGCGTCGCGGTTGCCCGCGACTTCGGTCAGGTAGGCGATGGTCTCCATGGCCTCTCGCTGGCCGAAGTAGTAGCGGAAGAGGCGGTTGGCGATGAGATGATCTTCGGCGAACCAGTAGGTGAAGAGGCGTTTGGTGACGTCCGAAGCGCCGGGATAGCCGGCGGCTCGCCACTCGCCCACGGCCAGGCGCAACTGGTTAACAAGCAGCAGCTTGCTGGGCCGGCGGCCTTCGACGACCTCGAACTCCTCGGTGCTGCCGGGTGTGCGGCGCAGGTAGGCAGTCGGCGGCAGGTGGGGTTCGCGCTCCGGGACTTCAGGCAGGTCCTTATCGTATCGGACGACGCTGCGCGGCATGGCTTATCGCACCTCCAGGTCGTAGGCTTGCGAGGTGTCGTTGCCGAAGACATCCACCACCTTGACCAGCAGCCTGTACGTGCCGGGCTGCGCGTAGGCGTGCGGGTCGGAACTGAGGGGCAAGCGGCGCTCCTTGCGCGTGCGGTAGGCGACGAAGCCCTGGGTGAAGGTGTCGTCGCGGAAGTCCCAATCCACCGCCCAATAGTCGATATAGTCCGACCAGCGCGTGATCTTGTCGCGCACCTCCGGCGGGATCAGGTCGCTATTCGGCAGGACGAAGTCCTGCAGCGTGACGGCAGCCTGGCGGTTGGCCGGGCAGGCGATGTCCGCCTGGAGGTAAGCCAGCTCGAAGAAGCGCACGTCGCCGCGGTCCACCGCCTGCTGCTCCATGACCTCGCGCGGGATGTTGCGCAGCAGCAGCTTGACGCCCTGCCGTTTGGCCTCGGCGGTCATGAGGTCGTAGAGGCCCATCTCCCACTCCCAGCCCAGCACGTGCAGTTCCGTCTGCCGCAGAGCGCGGCACTCCGTCACCGAGGAATTGATCTCATCGATGGTGATCGGCGCATCCACGGCGCCGACGTGGACGACGGCGTGCCCCTTCTTGCCGTGCAGGTGCTGGAGACCGGCCAGCGGCTCCGCGCCATAGAGCTTGAGGATAAAGGCGACGTACTGGAAGACAGCAACCTCCTGGCTGGCCCGCCCGCCGAACGTGACGCCCTGCCAGTACTGCCGCTCGTACCTGCCGAGGTTGAGGACCTCGAAGGGCTTGGCTCCTTCGATCCCAAGTAGTCGCTTGCGCGTGACGTGAACACCCCAGCGGCTGAGGTCCGCGCCAATCCAGCGGCGACCGAGCTTTTCTGCGACGGCGAGAGTGGTGCCGGAGCCACAGAAGAAGTCGGCCACGAGGTCACCGTCGTCGGATGCCAAGTTGATAACCCGAGTGAGCAGGTCTTCATGTTTTTGCGTAGGATAGTCCTTCTGGTTTTCGTAGACCTTGACATCATCCCAGACTGTATCAGCCAATTTCTCATCGGAAGGGAGATACCAATTCTCCACCGTCCCAGTCTTCGACTTGCGGATGAACTTAATGGTCTTGCCGGAATCCAACCAGTACTGGTAAAGGCTTCTTCCATTAGCCAGCCTCTGATACTCCTCGTAGTTCGTCACCGCCTCCAGAGCCTTGGATTTCTGCCATTTCCATTGGCCGTGCGACAGTGCTTCCCCCAGCAGTTCGTAGCGCATTGTAGGTCTGTCCGCGCCGCTCCAGAAGCGGTGCCAATAACCATCACCTTGGGACTCTTGGTCTACTAAGCATGTGGCCATAACTT
>DHIZ01000055.1:12844-33246 GCA_002404055.1 Chloroflexi bacterium UBA4733 | reverse complement strand
CTTTGTTCTGGTTACGTGCTTAGTAGCGGCGCGAACCGTACGTCGGCGGATTTTGAGTACCATAGCATTACGTCATGGCCCTGTGGCAGACCTCTTACACGGGGGAACTGTCTCTGAAGATTCTTCGAGATTGGTCTGTGCAGGACAATCTCGTTCCTGAAGTTGTCAGATCCGAAGATCTCGTCGAGGATTACTCGTACATAGCTACTCATTGGTGGAGCTAGATGAACAAAAATACTGCCCTCTGATGATAGCATTTCCTCCATTATGGTCAAGCGATCTCGCATCATGTTCAGAAAGGACTGTATACCGCTACCCCACGTGTCTCGATACGCCTTTTCCTCTATTAGCGATTGCTCCTTCAGTAGATCGAGGGACCCCTCCCCGAGTTGCGTCGTAAACGAAAAGTCCGCCCCCGTTGCGAACGGTGGATCGATATAAATGAGGTCGATCTTGCCGGCGAACTTCTCCAGCAGGGATCCCATAACCAGCAGGTTGTCGCCCCAGATGAGCTTGTTGCGCCAGCCGTCGGCAAAGGTGTCGCCCTCGTCACCCGAATAGGCGTCAAAGAGGGAGAGCGTGCGGGGCAGCTTGTTGGCGTCGCGGGTGGCGCGGCTCTCGTTGATGCGCTCGATGACCTGGAACGGCAGGTTGACGCGCGGCGTCTCGCGGCGCGTGCCGTCGTCGTTGTACTTGCCGGGCCAGACGAGCTCGGTCTTGGTGATGTCAATCTTTGCCACGGTTGCTCCTGGTTATCGTCCATGCCGCAGGCGGTCGGCCCGCGCTCGTCCACTTGCTATCGTACACCGTGCATGGATGAGGGCACCAATTGTTGATGGCGGCTCACTGTCGGGTAGGCACTACATTGCCGCGACCTAGGAGTCTGTCCGGGTTGCACAGAATCTTCTTTTCAGCTTCAACTCTGACAGGCTGCGGATATTGCGTTTATAAGCTACGCCTTGAGAATCGCAAGGTCTGGCAGAAGATAATTGGCAACACAGACAGACTCCTAGTTACCGGGCGCTTTCGGTGGCCGACCGCCGCCAAGCTCGGGCTGCACCTCAAACCTGTCTCCCGTTTTGCCTCGCTGGCACTCCCCGTCAGACGGAGGATTGGACCCAAATAGGCTATCGACCAATTCACAAAAGTGCTGTATGCTATTGGGAACAGGCATACCTAGGAAGATATGGCTACGGCGAATGGCCTCGGGACAGCCGCTCGGCTGGACGGCTGCTACCAATGCGTGCGACAGGATCTTACTTTGAACGAAGTTCGGCGCAATGTTTTTCCGCATCACGGCTGCGCTAAATCAGTCCACGATTATCCTGCGTCGCGGAGAAGTGCAGCACCACCTGGACCGCTACGCAGCTCCATGATAGAAGGATCTAGAAGCTGCCATACAGCCCACAATTCAAACGCCACGGTTGCTGTAGGCAACAAATTGGCGTTGTTGTAATGTCCACGTCAGGTAAGCCGATCCCGACCAAACTAAAACATGATGCCATTATTGAAGCTATTTTTGAAATGCGCTTCGACACGGGGACAAAGGTACCGGAGGTGTTCTTCGGACGCATCATCGAATACGCAGCTTGGAAAGGGTTCGACCAACGCCAAATGCCGGCCCATGAAATTCCGTCCCTCCTGCGTGAAAGAGACCAGAATCTTCGATACCTACCCATATTCGAGCTAGTTGACGCCACCAACCATCGTACGGTGCGCATCGGTGCGCAGGTTTTATCCTTTCACCAGATGGTCCCCTATGTCGGCTGGGAGAGATTCAAGCCGAGACTGGTCGAGTCCGTTGACGCGTTGTTCGATATGGCTGACGCCCCCGTGGTCCGGAGATTAGGCCTTAGATATATAAACGCCTTGAGACCAGACCCGCACGGCATTGGAGCGATGTCGGACCTAGACCTGTGTCTAACAGTCGCGAATCAGGTAGTTTACGAGCACATGAACGTAAACTTCACAAGAGAATTGACTGAGGACATGCTAGTGACGATCCGTGTGGCTACTGCCGACCTTATTCAAGGTAGTCTACCTATGGATACATCTGTTCTAGTCGATGTGGATATGTCTACCAAGAACTCCTTTAGTGCAAGTGACCGCTCACAGGTAACCAAGTGGATTGACTCCGCTCACTCAAATGAGAAGGAACAATTCTTTCGTCTGTTGACGGATAAGTCGATTGATCGATTACGGGAGGCATAAAATGGTAAGTGAGACTGCTGCCTGGCGTATGCCAACCCATATCGCCAATTATAGCGGCGTTCCTCTGGACATCAACGCATGGGAGAGCACAGGTGGCAACAACGCTGGTTTATTCAAACAGGCGATGATCTCCTGGATACCGGTAGGTGGTTTGCCTACCGGCTGGAATAACCTGATATGGTCGTTCTCGGTAAACGTTGGCGTATCTGATACGAGTAAACCCGAAGCCTTGCTATATCAGGCGCCGCCCGCGAGACCATTTTGGCTGCCGATAGTGCAGTCGCGCATCAATAGTTCGATCATGCCGCCTGGCATAGCCGAGAACGACGGCTGTTGGCTGGACCGCGAAATTGCAGATGCGGCGAACGAGTTTTTTGTTGCAACAGCCGAGTTTTTGCCTGGTGAGCCATACCTTGACAGAACATATGTAGGCGACCTGGTGGCCGAGTTCAAGACCGGACGCGGCAGGCTTACGGCTATAGTGACATTGAACTTCGTGTTGCTATTCGCTGGGATCAATGGAGAAACCATTAAAAAGCAGGTGCCTAGAGATGGCGACATACAGAAGGAAGTGCAGTATTTAACCCAACTACTCACGGCATAATGGCGTGCCGTCCTGGAAGTTGGACACCGACGCTCCCGTCGGGCGTAACGAGTATTTAGGGCGCCGTCTGTTTGCCACCTCTCCGAGGCTAGTCGGGGGGAAGAATCAAAAGGACAATGATTCGTTTCATTATACGCACTTTCTGAATAGGCCAGGTGACACAAAGACTTCGTTCGACCGCTTAGGTCGTAGCAGCGTTGAACGTGCAGTGAAGCGGGAACTGTGTCCTATTGCAGCGACTGCGGGGCAGAGGTTTAATCCCGCCAGAGATTTCCGGGGATGGGCAGTAATACAGGTACAAAAGCTTTGTGATCCCCCAGCCAGGGCTCCAGATTCGTATCGACAGTTGAAAGTTGTACCTTCGCCGCTGACAAGTAGCGATGGTGAAGAAAACCGGTTCCACGCTGAAATTGATACGCCAAGTGGTGTGACACCGTACGACATTGCCCACCATTACTACACAATGTTTTCCGACTATGGTAAGTTTGAGCCGCCCCTAGGGTCTACTAGCACTGTTGCGTCGCGCCCGAAGTCTGTGCTCGCGATGCCTGTTGGCCTGATTCGTAAGTTTGCCTCGTGGTTAGCGCATCGACTTCGAGCCAGGTGGTGATGCTTACTATGGAGGTGACGCTAGAACGGTGCAACGGCCAAGTCCAACTCACCGGAGTCGATCACTCCTGAGCCGGCGAAGATCAACCAGTGGATAGTGCGCCGTGCGTGGCTGGCGATGAAGAGCTCCCATACCATGAGTATGCACGAATGAATCTATGTATAGACTGATGGTAGATGGCAAGCGTGCTCCGGATGCGCTTGTCAACGCAAACGACTCGCTCTCAATACCATGGGAGACCTCAGCAACCTGGTTCACTGATGGGAGTTTATTGATTCCGCAGCTTGGCGCGCTGGGCCGAGCCTCTCCAATGGGAATGGAGGACATTGACCTCTCCCCCATCCAGACGGGCAGGCCCCTGCCGCCATCAATCTATGTATGTCAAAGTACACGTGTGGGTACATTCGTGGGCATGCCTGCCCCGAATGGTCAAGCGAGCACGGCGGCGGGCGCTCAGATGCGTTTGTGGCCGGATGTCTTCCCTGAGATCACCGGCGATGGCCTTCTCCGGTATTTGCTGGTCGTTGAAGAGTCGCCTCAATACCGCGGGGTCGAGATAGTCGAAAGGTTTATCAGGCGTGGACATGCGGCGTGACCTCAGCGCCCGGCTCGCGAGCGTCGCGAGCGGCCAATCTACGCTTCGCGACTTCGATCGCTGGTTTGCCGTCCATGTTCTGGGAGAAGTGGCGGGCGCCGGCGATAAGGAGTTGGTCGATGCGGCGTATGCCATCGCGAGCGATATCGCTACCTTCACCGATGGCGTGTTGGAGCGGGACGAACTCAGCACAAGGTTGGCCGAGCGAAGCCGTGCCTTGGGGACAACCGCAGTTCGTGCGCCAGTGTCGGCGGGCATTGCGACGCAGACAGTGTCGACGAGCGGGCAATCGACCCTCCGCCTGGTTTCTCGCCATACTCCAGTCGCCGCCACACCGACGGTAGACGCCCCCTCCGAAATAACCGCTGCTACGCCTGGTGGGTGAGCCATTGTCACTGCCGCGCCGGTCGCAGCAGCATGACGTCCCAGCGCGGCGAGTAGGGCCATGGCGACCGTAGCGCGGCGCCAGCGAGGGCGTGCAGCATGGGACCTCCTTTATTCGTCGGGGAATAGCCGCGCTGGAGTTCCACATGCTCAGCATCGCGCGCCGCCACGAGCACATGCGGCTGGGGAGGTTATGCGGTCCGCTTTCGCTCCTGCAGCAGGGTCCCGAACTCGGCCTCGGCGTGTCGCTTTTCCTGGTACCAGCGGAGGCCGCTTTGCAGGGCCACGAAGCCAGTTGCGACGCAGATCGCCACGCTGACCGCGAACGGTCTGGTGTCAAGGTGCAAGGTGAGCAATCCGAGGGCCGTCGTGGCAAAGATGCCGCCGCAGGTCGTTGCCACTGCCAGCGAAACGGACGAATAGCCGCGTTCCAACATGCGCAACTCCGATTCGGACAGGGAATAGTAGATCGCCGTGCGTGGTACTGAGTATACACTGACCGGAGACGCCTCTGCCTCGGCAAGAATCTGCATCTTCTCGGTGCCCTGGTCATCCATGCGCCTGCCCCTCGGGGAGAATCCCGACAATAGCCCCCAGCCCCAGTGTCATCAGGTTGAACAACTCAGTATGCCCGCAGGTTGAACAGACGAGAGCGACGGTCGGCAGATAGGGCGGTGGTGTGACGTACTCCATCGGGAAGTGCGGCACCGGGGGACCGGGGAGCAGCGATACTACCACCAGGCCATCAGCCAGCGTCCACGTGTTCTGACGGCAAAAGGTGCAACCGCCGGCAAACATTGCCGTTTTCGTCTTGATGGCCCGCATGATGATCTCGTGTTGATCCTGGCTAAAGGCCATCAGTCACTTGTTCCCCTACCCACACGCTAGACCTTCCCCCGCACCGTCACGACCCGGACCACCTACGGTGCTGGCAGGTAGACTTGCCCTGCCAGTGTCCGGGCAATAATATGGCACCCCCTTCATTCGTCGGAGAATAGCAGGGCTCGCCCGGTTAGTCCACAAGCTGGAAAGACGTTAGGGTGGATCGGCCGCTTATGTCACCGGAGATGGAGTACCAATACTTGCCCCGGCCATTGATTTCGGTGAGATCCGAGTCTCGGTCATAGCCTCCGTTGCCAGCAGCAACGCGGTGCCAAATGCAAGGCTGGCCCTGCCATTGGCAGTTCGGTCCTTTATCAGCCCCCATCCGGACCGTGATCGGCTCATTGGGCAAAAGGCCGGTTACATGTATCCGTAGCACCGTCCCGCTAAGCGGCGTCACATTGATTTGCAGATCGGATGCCGGGACGGCGGTGCTCGCAACGGGCGGCGCGGCCGTCTTTGGAAGCATGACCTGAACGTGATTGGTCTGCTCTCCGTCTGCACCGATGATCCAATACCAATGGGCGCCGGTGGTGATAACCGCGTCGAGCGGGGTCGAAAGTCCATAGTCCCCGTTCGCGTCCGCCTGGCGTTGCCAGATGCATCCAGCCCCGTCGGTTGATACACACCCTGAGCCGTCCGCTTGCCCCATGTACACTGTCAGCGCCTCATCAGGCTTGAATCCGCTAGCATGGATAACGAAGTCGCCGTTAGCGGCGCGTCCGATCATCAGCGTCGCCTTCATCAATGCCGCGGCGGCGGTGCTCGCCGGCGATGCAGTGGCCGGCAGGGAAGCACTCGCGGTCGACGCAGCGGGTATCGGCGTATCCCCGGTGATAGTGATCTGAGTCGTTGGGGCAAAGTTAGCGCTCTTGTCGCCGTGGAGTCCGTACCAATACGTTCCCGGGGGCAGATACCCTAGATCAATCATCACGAGCAGTTGACCGCCCCTATCGGCGTTGTACTTCCAACTGCAAGGACCGCCGTGTTGGCAAAAAGGCTCGGCGTCTATGCCCGCCGTTACGGGTTCGCCGGGCAAGAAACCACTGGCATGGACTTGAAATATGGCTGGTCCCATCTTCTGAACCGTCATAGAGGCTCGGTGACTGGCGGCATAGGTCGCCTGGGCGTTGGCGCTAGGCGGGGCCGGAGAGGCTTGACTCGTCGTGCCAACTGGATGGTTCAAGAGGCTTATTGCGAGCAAGAATAAAACGACAGCGATGCCCGCCCGCGGATGGGATACCAGAGCCTTTAGAACGTAGCGAGGCCATAGCCCTAGAAGCGGGAGACCGCCCGCCGGGTTCACGTCCATCGCGGACAAGGCATCGCCATCGATCATCGTGATGCCCACACTCGCGGCGGTCTCAAGCGCCCGAGATGTAAAACCGGACGAGGTGACCAGAATCCCCCGCTGGGCGCCACTTAGACCAAGACTACCGATGAGGTTGCGAACAACATCGTCACCGACGTTTTGACCACGAACGTGGTGCTTACATTGAACGGCGACCCGTCTGCCGCGAGGGTCAGTACAGCGAAGATCGACACCCCGGTCGCCCGACCTTCCGGTATGCTCAATGTCGCGGTACCCATTTCGGCCGAGCACGTCCCCGACGTAGACCTCAAACTCTGTTGGGGTGAGCGCATAGAAGGCGTGCGCTTGCACAGTTCGTCCCCATGGCTCCTCTTGCTACCTGGCGGGAGCTTTTCTCTTGTGCGCCTTCACCGGCGTCACCATGACGGACTTTTTCCCTTTCGGGGTCACTCGCACGTGCTCCTTAACGGTTACCTTCTTGACCATATCGATTCCCCCTAACCAACACGCCGGCGCACCTCGCGCTCGGCCCGCTCCTCTCGCGCCGACAGCTCCATCGCCTTGAAAGCGTCCGTGGGCGCCGCCGGCTCTACGGATCCGAATACCTGGGCAAGGGTGAAAGAGGCGGGCCGAACCGTCACGGTGTCGCCCTCAAGCCGCATGCTGACCGAATCTTTGGGCATGACGCCCAGTTGCCTACGGATCTCGATCGGCAGCGTGATCTGCCCCTTCGGGCTGACGCTGCTCAGAAACTCTCTCATCTCTTGCCCCTTTGATGTTGTACAACTTGTATAGCCATGTTGTACTGCCATAGCCCTTACTTGTCAAGCGGTACAAGAGTGAAGGATGTGCCCACACGAGCAGGTACACAGCCCAGTTAAAGCTCATCCGTCGCTCAGATCAATGCAGAGGAGGCCACGGGCGCGCCGGATGTGATGCACCCACCACTCCTGATCGAAGCGCCGCAGCGCCTCCAGCGCGTCCTCATCTTGCATGTGGGTTGACACCCCTAAGAAGAGTTGCTCGCCTTCGCCGTAGTCAGGGTCAGTGAGCAGGTCGAGCCTCAGACGCGCATCGGGAATCAAGGTGACGAGTTGATCGGCCGCGTCTCTCACGACGTCCGCCAACGGCCGGGTTGGTGCCCGCATTCCCGGCGGCTGTCTAATGCCTGCCGCCGGGTTCAGTCCACCCTTACTTGATACCAAGGTGGACCTCCGCAGCCTGGTTCATCTCATGGGGAGCCGCCCTACCTTCACCATCGTCCCCAATGATACAGGCTTCAGCGCCAAAGCAACAGTGCCGCGATGTCCATGTCTCCAGGGGTTGCCCTGGGGCGCCGCCACGTCTCCTCACCATTCCAACTCCGGCAGCGCAATCGTGTGGTCCCTGGTGCAATAGCGCCGTAGGTCGCACTCCCTGCACACCTTCGCCTCTGGCGGCTGGCGCACGAGGAAGTCTCTCGCCTGGATACGTTCCACCACGCCGTCGAACTCTGTGCCGGCCTCCACGACCACGTTAGGATCGTAGGGGAACACCGTCAGGGCATCCTGCTTGCGCGCTTCGCCCGTCCAGTAGAGCAGCAGGCGATCCGGCCGCTTGCCGTAGCGCTGCTCCAGGATATGCGCGTAGATACAGAGCTGCCTATAGTAGGAGTTGAGGCGAGCGTCGTCCGCCGCTGGTTTGGTCTGGGACTTGAAATCGAGCAGTTCTAGCCGGCCATCGCCACCGAGCACCAGGTCGATCTTGCCGACCAGGATGTAGCCCGGCTTCTCGACGGACACGTCGACCTCGGTCTCGATGATGCGGCGGATCTCCGCCTGGTTCTGGCTGACGTAGTGCATGACCTGTTCAAACGCTCGCTCGCGCTGGGGCGCGCCGATGGGGCGGACGCCGTGATTGACCAGACGGCGAAAGGCAGTGTCGAAGAGGCCGCGGATGCCCTGCTCGTCCAGCGTGTCGAACTGACCGTCGAGCGCGATGCGGTGGACGGCTTCGATGGTCTGGTGGACCAGGCTGCCGAAGAAGATTTCCGCCGAGCGCGCCGGCACGAAGTCGTACTGCCGGAAGAACTGGTACTGGCGCGGACAGGTCTCGTAGACCTTGAGGTCGCTGGTGAAGCTGAACGACTTCTTGGGCGCGCTGCGCTGCCGCAGCGGGAAGGCCAGTGCCTTCAGCAGCTCCTGCTGGACGTAGGGCCACTGCGGCAACCCATCCCAGATCGGACGGAACCAGGCCTTCGGCTGCTCGGTGCTGGTGAGCACCAGCAGTTTCTCCGGCCGAGAGAAAGCGACGTAGTGCAGGCGCATGCGATCAAAGCCGGTGATGCGGGCCGCCGGCTCGAACGGCGGCCGGTGGTAGAAGGCGCCAAGCGTGGCGTCAATCTCTTTGGCGGAAGAGATGCCGGCTGCCAGCGAGCCGACCACCACCACCGGGAACTCCAGCCCTTTGGCCTGGTGGATCGTCATGATCTGCACGTGCCCCTTGGGGAAGGGTTGATCCGGGTCCTCGTACTCGTTGATGCCGCCGGCATGCAGATGGCGCAGGAAACTGTTGAAGAAGTGGTAGCGCAGCAACTCCCGATTGCGCGCCGTGACCACACTGTAGTGGAAATAGTTCTGAAAGACGTTGAGCAGGTTGGAGAAGGACGCCAGGTTGCGCGCGGCATTCTCGTCTTTGAGCAACGAGGCGAACGGCTCATAGCCCAGGAACTGGTAGAAGTAGTCGGCCAGCCGGCGATCCAGCGTCTGGCCGTCCTCCAGCGCCGCAATCGCCGCCACCAGGCTGCGCAGGCTAGTTGCCAGCGCAGAGGATGGTATGCAGCGACGCGCCACCTCCACGATGCAGCCGTCAACATAGTCCTTGAGGTCCAGCAGGGCCTGGCCGGAGAGTTGCCCTTGCCCCTCGCCGTGGTAGCCGAGGAGTAGCGCGAAGCAGCCAACCATCAGGCAGATTTCGTCGTTCTCGAAGTAACCGCGAGCGCGCGGACAGAAGGCGCGGATGTCACGCGCCGCCAGCGCCGCAATGTACGGTTCGCTGTGCTCCCCGCGCACGCTGTGCAGGAGCAGGGCGACCTGGCTTTCATCGGCGATGACGCCTTGCGTCTTGAGGAAGCACACCAGGTCGGCAAAGCGCTTCGCCTCGTCGGCTTTGGTCGTACCCCAAATCTGGAAGACGGCAGGGTAGGCGGGGAAGGTAGCCAGGGGATTGGGCTGGATCGTCTTGGCGTAGCGAAAAGGCGTACCGCCGGCGGGGTTGCTCCAGTCGGCGGCGGCCATAAAGGCATTGTAGCCCTGCACAATGGCCGGGTGGGAGCGGTAGTTGGTCGCCAGCGTGACCACGCGACAGTCCGTGAAGCGTCGGGGAAACTCCAGGATGTTGCGCACCGTGCCGCCCCGGAAGCGGTAGAGCGCCTGATCCTCGTCGCCGACCACGCAGATGTTGCCGGACTTCCGCGCCAGGCGCAGCAGCAGTTGCTCCTGGACGTAGTTGGTGTCCTGATACTCGTCCACCATGACGTAGCGGATGCGGTCGCTGATCGCCGGGCCGGCCCGTTCGTCATCCAGCAGTTCCAGGAAGAGCTTCTGCTGATGGGCAAAGTCGAGCCGGCTCTTCTCCTGGAGCTTCGCTTCGTAGCGCTGATAGGCCGCAGCAATGGCCCGGACGAAGGGGTTGGCCGCCGCTGTCAGTTGCGCCGGGTCCAGCAGTTCCTCGGTGATCTTGTCGAAGTAGCGCAGCGCCCCGGCGATCGCCGTCCAGCGAGTGCTCCACTTGCCGAGAAAGGCCCCCTGCTCACCGGGGCCGATGATGTCGTCAAAGTGCTCGTAGAGGAATAGGGCACTGGTGAGCTCGTCGAGCACGTCATAGTTGCTGCCCAGTCCGGTACGATGGCCGTAGCGCGTCAGGAAGTCATTGCAGACGCTGTGGATGGTCCCGGTCAGCAACTCGGACAGGTCGCCCTGGTAGCCTGCCTTGCCCGCCGCCAGCGACAGGCGATCCCGTAACTCGAAGGCCGCCTTTTCGGTAAAGGTGCAGAGCAACAGTTCCCGCGGCTGGGCCAGCCCCAACAGCAAGATGTTCAAGGCCCGCACCACGAGCACCTGCGTCTTCCCGGAGCCGGGGCCGGCGATAGCCAGCAGCGGTCCGTTCGTACAGTCCACCACCTGGCGTTGGGCGTCGTTGAGTTCGGGGAACTCCCGTTCGATGGCCGGGGCAATGGCCACTACAGCAACCCTTCCACGCGGAAGCTGAAGACGGCGTCGCGGGAGACGATGAGGTGGTCCAGGACCTTCAGTTGCAACGTCTCGGCGGCGAGCACCAACGCGCGAGTGATGGTCTTGTCCTGGGGCGAGGGCGTCAGGTCGCCGTTGGGGTGGTTGTGGGCGAAGACCAGGGCGGCGGCATGGTTACGGAGCGCCGCCTCCATGACCTTGCGCGGGTAGACCACGGCGCGGTCCACCGTTCCCTCTTCCAATGTCTCGTCGCCCAGCATCCGGTAGGCGCTATCCAGGTAGATGACCCGGAATACTTCGTGCGGCAACGCTCCCATGCTGCTGCGACAGTAGGCGAAGAGGTCCTGTTGATTCGCCAGCGAGAACGTCTCCTTGCTCTTCTGCTGGAGATAGCGATTGGCGGTCTCGCGGACGACGCGCAGGGCCACCGGACCGACTTCACCGAAACCGGGAATCGTGCGCAGTTCTTCGACCGAGGCATCCAGCACACCCTGTAAGGAGCCGAAGCGCGCTATGGCGAGTTTCGCCGGAGCCTTGACGTCCTTGCGCGGGATGGCGAGCGTTAACAACAGCTCCACCGCTTCGTAATCGGCGAAGGACTCCAGTCCGTTCTTGAGGAAGCGTTGGCGCAGGCGCTGGCGGTGTCCTTGATAATCCGGCTCCGTAGGGTCTGCCAATCTCTTCCTCGCCTGGTAGGGGACGCGGCATGCAACGCCACACTATACACCACCGTAACAGGGGAATACACCGAGAGCGAAAGTGCAGCAGTTAGCGGGTATGCCGAACACGCACCTTCTGCGCCGTCTTCACCAGCAGATCTGTCGCGTACTCACGGCAGGCTTTGACATCGTCTATGGTTAGGCGCGGATAGTCGACAAAGATGTCGCGCAGGTCTGGATTCGCTGCAAGTTTGGCCAGGACCAGTTCCACAGGGATCCGCGCACCCTTGACCACGGGCTTGCCAACCAGCACGGCTGGGTCTCGAACGATGCGGTCCTGGTAGTGCATGTTCGTTCCTCATCGTTTCCACGTCCTTCAGTGCGTGTCCATATTATCCCACCTTCTCGGAAGTGTCCTGCTCAATGTCGATGTACAGTCTTTTATCGTCGTTGCCGTGCACCAAGCCCGATGCGGGCTACATGGGCAGAAGGCGAAAGGTGGGGCAGTGGACAGGTCGGATTTGGCCGAAGTGCCGGCGGTCCAATGTCACGATGAGATCTGTGCCGAGGCGCTCAGCGAGGGCGACCACAGAGGCGTCGGTGCCGCCCAGCGGGAAGTTCGCGTACTGTTCGACCAATTCGCCGATGCGCACCCAATCAGCAGGGTCGGGCGCTGCGATGTCGAAGTCCTGGAGACCGCGCAGAAATGCTGCCTCAATGGCCGAACCGAGCCGCCGGCCGATAAGGTACGTGACCTCAGCCACAACAAGCGCAGGGATGATCAGGCGCAGGTCGGGGCGTTGCAGGACGTCGAGCGAGCGGAGATGGTCGGAATCTGACGTATCAACGACCGCGTAGAGCGGGCCGGCATCAACGATCGCCAGCATGATCCCATTCCGCAGCCAGGATTTCCTCGACATCCCTCGCGGTGTGCTGAAATCCGCTGCTGCCGAGTGCCGCGAAGGGAAGGCGGCGCGGTTGGGTTTCGTTCAGACCGAGATAGGCGGCGAGCGCCCGGCGGGCGATGTCCGAGGCGGATGTGCCCGTGCGCTGGGCCTCGCGGTCCAGGCAGGCGGCGAGATCGTCGGGAAGGGCGATAGAGGTGCGTTTCACCCCTTCATAATAGCATACGCGCCGGCATATCTCGCGGGCGTCAATACCCTTGGCCCCCCGCCACACTCACCTTCCCCCGGAACAACCGGTAGGTCAGAATAAAGTACGCGGCCGCCAGCAGCATGCCGATCGGCCACCAGATCAGGCCAACTGCCAGCCCGTAGTGGCTGGCGGCTGCGTTCTGGACGGTCAGGCTATAGGCCGGGTTTACGGCGGGTAGCACGTCGGGGTAGAGGCCGAAGGCGGCGCTGGCCAGCAGGCCGAGCAGGAAGGCGCAGGAGGCGAAGAAGGTAGGCAGGTCGCGCTGCAGGCTGTGGAACCAGCCGACGCCGGCTAACCCCGCCACGACCAGTGCCGGGAAGAGTAGGCCCCAGGGGGCGCTGTGGAAGTTGCTGAACATGGTCGGGCGCAGGCCGTAGGTAGCGATCGTGCCCAGCACCGTCAGCGCTACCGTCGCCAGCCAGGCGTTGCGCACGCTGCGACGGGCACGCGTCTGCACCACTCCCTCCGTCTTGACGGCGATCCAGGCAGCGCCGTGTACCGTCAGCGCCGCCAGGGAGAGCAGTCCGATCAAGATGGTGTACCAGTCCAGGATGCCGGGGGTGGCGCTGGTGGGGTCGAAGTTCGTCCAGAGCGGCGCAAAGAAGAAGTGGCTGGCGTCCAGCGGCACGCCGCGCACCACGTTGGCCAGGGCGGCGCCGAAGAAGAAGGCCAGCAGCGCGCTGCTGAAGGCAAAGGTCCCGTCCCAGAACCCGGCCCAGACGGGGTTGGGCAGGTGCGAACGCAGCTCGATGGCGGCGCCGCGCAGCATCAACAGCCAGAGCACGATGATCAACGGCAGGTAGAAACCACTGAAGCTGGAGGCGTAGAGGAGCGGGAAGGCGAAGAAGAGCGTGCCGCCGGCGGCGATCAGCCAGACTTCGTTGCCGTCCCAGACCGGGCCGATGGCGCGGATGATCGTCCGCCGTTCCCGATCGTTGCGGGCGGCGAAGAGGTGCAACACGCCGGCCCCCAGATCGAAGCCGTCCAGCAGCACGTACGTGCTGAGCATGCCCCCCACGAGAATGAACCAGAGCGTCGGCATGGCCGTTCTCCCTTCTGCTAAAAGGCTGTGAAGCCTTCCGCCTCCTGCGGCGCATCCGCCGTGGGCTCACGCGGCCCGGTCACCGCCTCCTGTACGACCAGGATGACATACAGCAGTCCCAGTACCAGATACATGCCGGCGAAACCGATCAGCGTGAACAGCACGTTGGCCGGGGAGACCGTCGGCGACACGCCGGCGCTGGTGTGCATGAGGCCGTAGACGATCCAGGGCTGACGGCCCAGCTCCGCCGTCAGCCAGCCGGCGCTGTTGGCGATGTAGGGGAAGGGCGTCGCCAGCATGATGATCCAGAGCAGCCAGCGGGCCTCGAACAGTCGGCGGCGCCAGAGCAAGAGGACGGCAAGGCCCATGATGGCGACAAACATGGTGCCGAGCCCGACCATGATGTGATAGGTGTAGTAGAGCAACGGCACGTTGTCCGGCCAGAGCGCTGTCGGGAAGGCGTCCAGGCCCTTCACCGCCGCCGTCCAGTGGTGGTAGGTCAGGAAGCTCAAGACGCGCGGCACGATGATGGCGTTGTCCAGGCTCTGCTTCGCCATGTCGGGCTGACCGAGGATCACGATGCCGGCGCTGCTCTCGCTGTGGAACAGCCCTTCCATCGCCGCCAACGTTGGCGGTTGGTTTCTGGTCACCTGCTGCCCTTCCAGGTCGCCGCTGGGCAGGATCTGGAAGATGCTGGCGATGATGCCGACACAGACGCCGACCCGCAGGAAGAGCCGGCCGAACTCCGCGCGTTGCCGCATCAGCAGGTAATAGGCGCCGACGCCGGCCATCACAAAACTCGCGGTGACGACCGAGCCGCTGATGGCGTGCAGGTACTCCGGCAGGGTCCAGGGATTGAGCAACACGTCCAGGAAATTGGTGAGTTGAAAAGTGCCGTCGGGCAACTGGGTGTAGCCGACCGGGTGCTGCATCCAGGCATTCGTGGCGATGATGAAGCCGCCGGAGGCCCAGGTACCCAGCCAGACCATCACGGCGGAGAACCAGTGCAGCCGGGGACTGAAGATCTGCTCGCCAAAGAGAAAAATACCGAGGAAGGCCGACTCCAGGAAGAAGGCAAAGGCGCCCTCCATGGCCAGCGTCTGGGCGATGATGGCCCCGGTTGACGCCGAGAACTGCGCCCAGTTGGTGCCGAACTGGAACTCCATCGGCACGCCGGTGATGACGCCCATCAAGAAGGTGATGGCGAAAATCTTGGACCAGAAGCGCGTCGCCGTGGTATATCGCTCCTCGCCCCGGCGCAAGGCCAGCGTCTTCAAGATCACCAGCAGCAGCGCCAGCCCCATCGTGAGTTGCGGGAAGAGATAGTGATAGGTCAGCGTCAAGGCAAACTGGAAGCGCGAAACCAGAACCGAACTATCCATCCGTGCTCCTCTCTGGGGCCCCGGTCCCCTCCACAAACTCCTCCTGCAAATCCAGCATACGCCGGTAGAGGCCGCCCTGGGCCGCCAGTTGGCAGTGCGTGCCGCGCTCAACGATCTTACCGGCGGCGAGCACCAGGATCTCGTCCATCTGCTCCAGACCCACCAGCCGGTGGGTGATGGCGATGGTCGTGCGGCCTGCCATGATGCCGGCCAGCTCGGCCAGCAGTTCGTTTGCCGTGGCCGGGTCCAGGTTGGCGGTCGGCTCGTCCAGGATGAGTATCGGCGCGTCCAGCAGCAGGGTGCGGGCGATAGCCAGGCGCTGCCGTTCGCCGCCGGAAAGCCGACCGCCTTGCTCGCCGACCCAACGGTCCAGTCCCTGCGGCGACTGCGCCACCAGGTCGCTCAGCCGGGCGTGCTCCAACGCGCGCAGCAACTCCTCGTCGCTGGCGTCGGGTCGGGCCAGCAGCAGGTTGCCGCGCAGGGTGTCGTTGAAGATGGTGGTGCGCTGACTGACGACGCCGATGCTGCGGCGCAGCGCCCAGGGGGCGCCCGCCAGGGCATAGTCGCGCAGGTCGTGACCGCCGAGCCGGATCGTGCCGCTGCAGGGATCCCAGAAGCGCACCAGTAGGTTGACCAGGGTCGTCTTGCCGGAGCCGCTGGGGCCGACGATGGCTACCCGGCTGCCCTGCGGCGCCTGGAAGCTGACGTCACACAGGGCAGCCGGAGCGCCCGGTTGGTAGGCAAAGGTCACGTGCTCGAAGCTGATGTCGAAGCTCGTCGGCGCTGGTCGTGGATGCGGCGGGTCGCTCACCGCCGGTTTGGCATCGATCAGGGCATAAACCCGTTCGGCGGCGGCCGTCGCCCCACGGTAGACAGCAAACGCTTCACCGAGCGGCTGGACGGTCTCGAAGGCGACCAGCGCCACCAGCGTCAGCAAGGGCAGATAGAGCGGGTTGAGCGCGCCCTGGCCGCTCAAGCGGATCGCCAGGACCAGGACGGTCCACATCGCCATGCCGGCGACCAATGTCGCGAGCAGCCGCTGCACGCCTGCCACCCGGGCCAGGCGCTGCCGGCTGCCGGTCAGCAGCGCATGCTCACGGCGCAGGCCGCCGTGGCGGGCCGCCTCCTGGCCCAACGCCAGGAGGTCGGCCATTCCCTGCAGCACGTCCACCAGTTGGGCCTGCAGCGTCGCGCGGCCTATCACCACCTGCTCCTGTGCCGTGCGGGAGAGGCGGTACGCCAACCAGGGCACCCCAACCCCGGCCAGCAGCAGGAAGCCAAGCAGGACACCGGTTAGAAGCAGACTGAAATGGGCAAAGAGCAAAACGACGAGCGCGCCGAGCACGGTGGTGACGATGATCGGGGAGCAAACACGTAGGTAGATTGCTTCCATATCCGCCACATCCTTGACCAGGCGGGCCAGGAGGTCGCCGCTGCGGTAGCCGCCGAGGCGGGCGGGGGCTAGTGGCAGCAGCCGGCGATAGCACCAGACGCGCAGGTCCGTCAGCATGGCGAAGGTGACGCGGTGCGCGCTGAGCCGCTCGGCGTAGCGGGTGAGGCCGCGCCCCACGCCGAACAGGCGCACCAGCATGATCGGTATTCCCAACGCCAGGAGCGGCGTTCCCAGCGCCGCCGCGGCGATGAGATAAGCGCCGGTGGCGAGCAAGCCGATACCGGCGGCGCCCGTCAGCACCCCGAGCAAGAGCGCGAGCATGACGACGCCAAGGTGAAGACGCAGCGGGGAGAGAATGCGACCTACCATTCTGCTCCCATCAGCCGGGCGTAGGCCCCACGGCGCTCCAGCAACTCGCGATGCCTACCGGTTTCCACCAGGCGCCCCCCCTCCAACACGGCGATCTGATCGGCGCCGGCGATCGTGTTCCGGCGGTGCGCCACGATCAGGACGGTGCGGCTAGCCATGAGGCGTTCCAGCGAGCGGCGGATCTGTGTCTCGTTTTCCGGGTCCAGCGCTGAGGTTGGTTCATCGAGGATCAGCAGCGGTGCGTCCTTCAGGAAAGCGCGGGCGATGGCCAGGCGCTGCACCTGGCCGGCGCTGAGCAGTGCGCCTTGCTCACCGACCGGCGCCATGTAGCCGCCCGGTAGCCTGGCGATGAACTCGGCAGCGCCGGCCTGCTTCGCTGCCCATGCCACCTCGTCCATTGTGGCGTCTGGCCGGGCGAGGAGCAAGTTGTCGGCAACGGTCCCGGCGAAGAGGTGCGGCTGCTGCGGCACCAGGGCCACCTGAGCACGCCATCGTTGCGGCGACAGCTCGGACAGAGCCAGGCCGTTGACGGTGATACTGCCCTCCTCCGGGTCCAGGAAACGCATGAGCAGGTTAACCAGCGTGCTCTTCCCGGCGCCGCTCCGGCCAACCAGCGCCGTCCGCGTGCCGGCGGGGAGGGTCAGCGTGACACCGCTCACAGCAGGGCGACCGCCGCCACCGTTGACGCGGGCAATATCCGTCGTCGGCCGGAGCGCGGGCATCCTAGCGCAGCGTCCTGCCCCAGTATCCACAGGGCGGGCAGGCCGGAACCCATTGGTGGGTGCGCGCTCCCGGCGTGCTACTTCCCCAGCAATGCCATACCCGTCTTGATAGCGGTAGCTGACGCCGGAAAAGGCAACCGTCATGGGGCCGCGGAGACGGCTGTCGGCGTCATTGGCACACCGCAACCGGTCAGCGTGGCAAGCATCGTGCGCCGGCGTCACCAGCACCGGCGCCGGTGTCTGCAAGATCTCCACGATGCGCTGCCCGGCGGCCTTGCCTTCCAGCGCGGTGTGGCGCTGTACACCCAGTTCTCGCAGGGGACGGTAGCACTCCGGCGCCAGCAGCAACACCAGGAGGGCCGAGGAGAAGGGCAGATGGCCGGAGAGCAGTTGCACAGCGACGAGGACCGCTACCAATCCAATCGCCATGCCGGTCGCGATGTCCAGTACCATACCGGACAGAAACGCCACGCGTAGCACGCGCATGGTGCGCTCCTGGAGCGCCGTGCTGGCGGCGCGAACCTGCTCACCGGCAGCAGCGCCGCCTCCAAACAGCAGCAGCGTAGGTAGCCCTTGCAGGGTATCGAGGAATTGCGCCCCCAGGCGGGAGAGCGCCAGCCAGTGCTTTTGCACAAGTGTCTTGGAATAGCTGCCGATCAGCACCATCAGCAGCGGAATCACCGGGGCCGTGCCGAGCAAGAGCAAGCTGCCGAACAGGTCAACCTTCGTCAGGTAGAGGATGACCAACGCCGGCACGATGAGACTGAGCGACTGCAGCGGCAGGTAGCGCTGGTAGTACGGCGTCAAGCGGTCGATGCCCTCGGTCGCCGTGGTGGCCAGGTCGCCGCTGCGTTCGCGCTGCACGTAGGCGGGACCGAGCTGCAAGAAGTGGGCGAACAGCAGCTCCCGCAGGTTACTGGTGAGGCGGAGCGCTGCCTGTTGAGCGCTGACTTCCTCCCGCCAGGCAAGCAGCGCACGCAGCACGATGGCGCCGAATAGGAATAGGAGGGGCGGTAGCACCTGGCTAAGACGTTGGCGATCCAGAAGGACTCGCCCCACCACATCGCTGAGCAGCGTCATCTGCACGATGACAGCAACGGTACCCAGGGCGCCCAGGGCCACAGCCGGAGCGAGTTCGCGCCGGCCCGTGGGCAACTGCCCGTCAAAGTCGTTGCCCATTTGCCCAGTTCGGCCTTTTCCGTCACTCTGGATGATCACAGCACGCGATCTGGACCCAGCCGCTTCTCATGTTGCCGCAAGCGGCGTGCAGATGCTATCCATTGTAGAGAGTAGTTAAGGCAACTTTCGCGTGACGCCAGCAGTAAGCGAGTAAGCGCCGGAAAAGAGGAGCACTGTGCGCAATGAGCCGTCCCGACTGGAACCCATAGGCGACCACCCCACTGCTTTGGACCGGGTGCTGGCCGCCGCCCGGATCGGTCTTGGGCTCTACTGGCTGTACGAGCAGCACTGGAAACTGCCGCCGGATTTCGGTCTGCACCAGCCGCGGGGACTCATGTTCTCCTTCCAGCAGAGTATCCAGTACCCGACTGTGGGGATCTACCGCACCTTCCTGCAACAGGTGGTGGCGCCCCACTTCCATCTCTTCGGCTGGCTGGTCTTTCTCGGTGAAACCGTGATTGGTCTGTTGTTGACGCTGGGCCTGTTCAGCGAACTGGCGGCGCTCTTGGGGACACTGCAGGCGGTGAACTTGCTGGTGTCGCAGGGAGCGACGCCGGAAGGTCCAGCGATCTACCTTGCCATCCTGGCTGCCAACCTGTTCGTGCTCGTCACGGTGGGGAACCGCGTCTGGAGCCTGGATCGACTGCTGTCGCCGCGTCTGCAACGCCTCAGCCTGCGTCACCCTCAACTGGGTCGGATGCTGGCGGTGGCAATGTGGCGTGGAAACCTGGCAAGGAAAAACACATAGCAGCCGTGGATGCGGCGCCATCCATCTACGGCGCGCTACCGTCCGCGGCCTACCGCCGGGGCCTATATAACCGAATCATCGCCTGCCCCGGCACTCCCAGCCGGAAGAGCAGGCTGATCAGCCAGATAGTGGCAATGGTGCGGACCCAACCGTTCCGGCGGTGCCGGCGCGCGGACGTGACCACGGCGGCATCGACCAGGGCGAGACGTCCCCAGCGGCGCAGGCGGGCGAGGATTTCCAGGTCCTCCATCACGCTCCACTCCCGGTACCCGCCTGCCTGCAGAAATACCTCCCGCCGGACGAACATGGCCTGGTCGCCGAAAAAGGTGTTGAGCCACGCCGAGCGAAGGTTGACACTTAGCGCCACCAGCCGGGCGATTTTCCGGGTATCGTCCAGCCGCAGCCGGAAGGCGCCACCGATGACCGTAGGGTCCTGCAGTGTCTTCTTGATCACACTTTCGGCATCTGGCGGCAACAGCGTGTCGGCGTGCAAGAACAGCAAGATGTCGCCGCGGGCCACAGCGGCCGCCGCGTTGAGGCCGGCGCCGCGCGTAGCGGCTCCATTCAGCACCCGCGCGTAAGGTGCGGCTATTTCCGCTGTGGCATCGATACTCTGATTGTCTACGACGAACAGTTCGTGCGGGGTGAGTGTCTGCAGCGTGTGGGCGAGCGTCGCACCGATCGCCCGTTCTTCGTTCAGGGCGGGGATGATCACCGAGATGCGCACGCCGCCCCGTACCTGGTCGAGCAACATCACTCCCTGGCTAGTGCCGGATCGGCGACGGCGTTTCGATCGCGCCCGATGTGTGTGCGGTCGGATGGGATTGTACTGGGTACAGCTGACCAGATTGGCCGCCTGGAGAGAGGGTCCCGGCGACTGAAGTCGCGGGCTACGGTAAGCAAAGCCCACCTTCGTGGGCTGAGTA
>DHIZ01000055.1:0-12660 GCA_002404055.1 Chloroflexi bacterium UBA4733 | reverse complement strand
TCGTGGGCTGAGTACGAGTCCGCGTAGGCGGACTTCGCTTCGTTAGCCCGCGACTTCAGTCGCCGGGAACCCTGTGACCCATGCTTGCGCGATATAACAGGTGCGATACAGGCTAGCCGTGACTCACGCGATGTGGTATGCTGTCTAGCCTCCAGGAGCGAGCGGTGAGAGGCAACACGTGACGCTAATGGCGGACGAAGATGGTATCGAACCGTCCCTTGCTGTGCGATTGCGGCAACTGCGCGCCACGTACCGCCTCACGCAGACACAGCTTGCCGGCCTTATTGGCGTCTCTTTTGCCTCCGTCAATCGCTGGGAGAATGGCCAGAGGCAGCCCCAGATGTTGGCTCGCCAGTGGATCGAACGGGCCGAGCGGTTCGGCCTTGCCGGTGTTGTAGCGCCGAGCGGAGAGGCGGCGACTATCGCTGCTGCGTCAGAGGAACCTGCCATGGTACTCGATTTCCAGGCCGATCCCGGGGCCGTGCGGGTCGTGGCCGAAGGAGAACGCCTTGCCAGCGGCCACCTCGTCAACGCCGCTTTCGCCACGGAACTCTCTCTGATTGAGCCGCTGCCGCATCAGCGCATCGCCGTCTACGAGCACATGCTGACCCAGACGCACCTGCGCTTCCTGCTGGCCGACGATGCCGGAGCCGGCAAAACGATCATGTCCGGTCTCTACATCCGCGAGATGCTCAACCGGCGCCTGCTCTCCCGCGTATTGGTCGTGCCGCCGGCCGGACTGGTGCTGAACTGGGAGCGCGAGCTGAACGGCCTCTTTGGCCTGCCCTTCCGCGTCGTCGGCGGCGGCGAAGGGCGCAGCGGCAACCCCTTCCTGGGACCGGAAAGTGATCTCCTGATCGTCAGCGTCGATACCCTGGCCGCCGAGCGGCTGTTCGGACGGTTGCAGGAGCTGGATGTCGAGCCGTATGACCTCGTCATCTTCGATGAAGTACACAAGCTGTCCGCTGATCGCGAGCCGGATTTCACCGTCCGTAAAACCGATCGCTACCGGCTGGCCGAGGCGCTGGCCGGCATCCCCAGCGACGATCAGCAGCGCGATTGGCTGCTCGATTGGAGCGCCCGGCACCTCTTGTTACTGACAGCAACGCCGCACATGGGGAAGGACTACCCCTATTATTTCCTCTGGCGGCTGCTGCAACCAGACGCTCTTTCCACCTTCAACGCCTGGTCCGGTTACCCGGCTGAGGCCCGACGCCGCCATTTCATCCGGCGGACGAAAGAGGAGATGGTGCGCTTCGACGGCTCGCGCATCTATCCCACTCGGGAGTCCGCAACCCTCAGCTACGACCTGACCAAAGGGCCGACCAGCGAGCAAACGCTCTACGACGGGACGACGACCTATATGGATCGCTACTACAACCGGGCCGTCATCCTCAACCGTTCGGCGGCGCGGCTGGCGCTGAGCGTCTTCCAGCGCCGCCTTGCTAGCTCGACCTACGCCCTCTTGCGCTCCTTTCAGCGCCGGCTCGTTCGCCTGGACGAAAAGATCGACGACCTGCGCTCCGGCCGGGTCAGCATCGAACAGATGGCAGCCGGCCAGCGACGGTTGAGTGTGCATGATCTCCTTGAAGAGCAAACCGCCGACGAAGAGCAGGCGGAGGGTGGCCGGGAAGGGCACGAGCGGGCCGAAGACGATGCTTTGCAGGTGTTCGCCCTCTCGCTCGACCAGCTTGAGGCGGAGCGGGAGCAAGTGCGGGCGTTGATCGAGCTGGCGCAGCGCGTCTACGATAACGCCGATGAATCGAAGTTTGAGAAGCTGCGCGAGGTGCTCAAAGACCCGGCCTACGCCGATGAAAAGCTCATCATCTTCACGGAACACCGCGACACGCTGCAGTTTCTGGTCCGGCGCCTGGAGGGGCTGGGCTTTGCCGGCCAGGTGGCCCATATCCACGGCGGCATGGACGTACACGAACGCGACGCCCAGGTGCAACAGTTCCGCCGGCCGGCGAGCGCAGGCGGCGCGACCTACCTGGTCGCTACCGACGCTGCCGAGGAGGGTATTAATCTCCAGTTCTGCTGGCTGATGGTCAACTACGACGTGCCCTGGAACCCGGCGCGATTGGAGCAGCGCATGGGTCGCATCCATCGCTACGGCCAGCGCCACGATCCGGTGGTCATCCTCAACCTCATTGCCGGCAAAACGCGTGAAGGCAAGGTGCTGAAGACGCTGCTGGATAAGCTGGAGCGCATCCGCGCCGAACTGGGCTCCGACAAGGTCTACGATGTGATCGGCCAGTTGTTCCAGGGGGTGTCGCTGCGCGACTACATGCGGGACGCCCTCACCGAAGAAGGGGTCGCCAACGTGGAGCGCCTCCTGGCCGGCACGTTGACGGCGGAGCAGGTCACCGCCCTGCAGCAGGCCGAGCAGCGACGTTATGGTGACGGCGACGACGTGGCCCGCGAACTCCCGCGCCTGCGTGCCGAGTTGGAGGATGAGACCTACCGCCGCCTGCTGCCCGGCTACGTGCGCGGCTTCGTTGCCGAGGCGGCGCCGTTGCTCGGACTACGCATTGAGGGCGACCTGAGCGCGCGGTTTGCCCTGCATGCCGCCGAGCCGCACGCCATGGACCCGCTACTCTCGGCGTTGGAACGTTACGAGACGCCCCAGCAGGCAGCGCTCTCGGTAGTCAAGCCTGACAACGGCGAACCGGCGATCTTTTTGCGACCGGGGGAGTCGGTATTCGAGGCCTTGCGGCAGCAGGTCATGCTCCAGCTGGGCCCGGCCGCCCGGCGTGGCGCGGTCTTCCGTGATGCCGGCGCGGAGCGCCCCTACCTCTTTCACCTGGTCCGGCTAACGGTAGTGCGCCAGGCCGATCCCGAACTGCCGGCCTTACGGCGAGGCGAAACGCTGGAGACGCGACTGGTGGGCTTGCGCCAGGAGCTGGACGGCGCCGTGACCGATTGCCCGGTCGAGACGCTCTTGCTGCTCTCTGAAGGTGCGGACGCTGCCGAGACCCTTCGCCCACTGGCGGCGCAAGCGGAAAGCATTCGACCGGCGACGCTGGCATTCGTTCGTGAGCGTGTGGCGCCGGAGGTCGTGCGGGAGCAGGTGCAACGGCGGGAGGCGACGCTGGTCGAGCGGCTGCGCTTCGTGGAGCGCGGTTTCGGCTTCCAGGAGAGCGAACTGCTGGAGGCGCGATCCCGCCTGCGCCGCAAGGACGCGGAAGGAGACACCCACGCGAGGGGCGAACTCACCCGCGTGCGAGAGCGGCAGCGCACGCTTGCAACACGGAAAAACGTTGCGCTCACAGCGTTGCGGCGGGAGCCGGAACTGATCGAGCTGGGCGAAGTGGAGTTCGTCGCGCATGCCCTGGTGCTGCCGACCGACGACCCGGAGGAAGAGCGGCGCCAGGATGCCCGCGCCGAACTGCTGGCGGTGCGGGTGGTGCGTGATTATGAAGAGAGCCGCGGCGCCATTGTGACGGATGCTTCCACGCCGGATCGCGCCCGTGCGGCGGGCCTGCCCGACCACCCCGGCTTCGATTTACTGTCCAGGCGACCGGACGGCGCGGTGCTCAACATCGAAGTGAAAGGCCGGGCCGGCAACCGACCGGTGGAGATGACGGAGAACGAGTACGCGAAAGCCTGCAATCTGGGCGACGATTACTGGCTCTACGCCGTCTTCGACTGCGCCAGCCTGCGCCCCCGCCTGGCGCGGGTGCAGAATCCGTTTGTGAAGCTGATTGCCCGAGCGCGGGGGAGCGTGCTGATCGCAGCCGATGAGGTGTTGGCCAATGCCGAAGGGGGTTTGACATGAGCGCCCGGCGATCTCAGGGAGCCCGGCGACTGAAGTCGCGGGCTATGACGAGCGAAGCCCACCTTCGTGGGCTGAGTACGAGTCCGCGAAGGCGGACTTTGCAAAGGTAGCCCGCGACTTCAGTCGCCGGGCGGTGCCAGACGGAGGAGGGATAACATGCGTGGGCCGTACACTCAGTTGCTGGCGCATCTGGTCTGGGCCACGTGGGACCGGCTGCCGCTTATCGATTCAGGGTTGGAGGGCCGCCTCTATGCCGCTCTGTCCAGCGAGGCTCGGGGCCTCCAGTGCGCGCCGATCGCCATTGGAGGAATGGCGGACCATGTGCATGTCCTGGTGAGGGTTCATCCGACTGTCGCCGTCGCCAGGCTCGTTCAGCAGCTCAAGGGCGCTTCGGCCCACCTGATCAATCACGAGATCGACCGCGTCGCGGGGTTCAGGTGGCAGGGAGCGTACGGGGCATTTTCGGTGTCAGCCGCAGTTGCGCCGGAAGTCGAGCGCTACATAGCGCAGCAGAAGCAACACCATGCGGAAGGGAGTCTGAATCTGGAATGGGAAAGGGTGGCAGAAGAGTGAGGCATACGCGCCCGGCGACTGAAGTCGCGGGCTACCATTGCAAAGTCGGCCTTCGCCGACTCGTAGCGAGGTGGCGTTGCATGCAACAGCCCGCGCAGGGCCCAGAGGGCACCCACTTCGCTCGTCATAGCCCGCGACTTCAGTCGCCGGGCGCGCCTGGGCCGCCGAGCGCGCGTGCGCCATTTCCTCGCCTGGGCTGTCACGCCCATGGATGATCGCCCCCGTCTGATCGAGCGCGGCTTCCCGCTGCGCCAGGCCTCGCTTGACTCCGTCCACGAGAAGAGCGTGCGCCACGGCCACATCTCCACGCTCCATATCTGGCCGGCGCGTCGACCGCTGGCGGCCTGCCGCGCTGCCCTGATCGCCACGCTGCTGCCTGATCCCGGCGACCCTATTGAGCGGGCCAAGCTGCTGGAACGGCTGGGCGGGCGGTTGGTGAAACGGGTCCGCACCAAGAAGCTGCCCGGCGGCCGGGTGGAGGAGCAGGTCGTCGAGGAGACGGAGGGCGGCATCCTGCACTGGGGGCGAGAGAACGGCCCCGACCTGGCCTGGTTCCGGGAGCAGATTCGCGCCGCTTACGGTGGCCGGGCGCCGAAGGTGCTGGACCCCTTTGCCGGCGGCGGCGCTATCCCGCTGGAGGCGATGCGCCTCGGCTGCGAGGCGACGGCGATAGATATCAACCCGGTGGCCTGGTTCATCGAGAAGTGTACGCTGGAGTACCCGCAACGCCTGGCCGGCCAGCGCCTGCCGTTGCCACAGTTCGCCGTCGACTCGCCGGAGTTCATGGCGAGCTTCCGCAAGGCTTCCGGCGGTCCGGCGACGAAGACGAGCCGGGGGGCCACGCGATCGCTCCAGACAAGTATGGACGCCACGGCGCCCGAGGCCGACCTGGCCTGGCACGTCCGCGCCTGGGGCTGGTGGGTGCTGCAACGAGCGAAAGCCGATCTGGAGCGCTACTATCCGGTCATCGACGGCAAGCCGACGGTCGCCTATCTCTGGGCACGCACTGTGACCTGCAAGAACTGCGGAGCTACCCTGCCCTTGCTCAAGACCCGTTGGCTCTGCAAGACGGACCGCAAGCGCGTGCTGCTGACGATGGCTCCAAACCGCCCAGAGGGCGCCCGGAACAGCGGCGTCGTCTTCGGCGTCGAGACCGGCGTACTGGTCGTTGGCAACAACGCCGCCCAACGACGCGAGCACGACAGGCGCTTGGGGGAAGGGACGATGAGCCGTGCCGGTGCGAAGTGCCCCTGCTGCCCGACCACGATGACGATGGAGGATATTCGCCTCGAAGGGCAGGCCGGCCGGCTCGGCGCGGTTATGACCGCGGTAGTGGTAGACGGCGCTGTCAGTAAGGAGTATCGCCGACCGGTACCGGAAGAGATTGCCGCCGCCGAGGACGCGACGGGGGCGTGCGCCGCTGCGTTCCAGGATGTTCCGTTCGGGCTGCCGACGGAGCCTACCCCGAAGGGAGGCGGCAGCGGCGTGAGTCGGGCCTTCTCAGTTGACGGCTACGGGTTTGACCAGTGGCACAAGTTGTTCACGAGTCGGCAACTCCTTGCTTTGAGCATATTCGTCAGGTGGGTGCGCCAAACCCGCCAGGTGTTGGACCAGGGGACATACCCGACTCGATGGACGGAGGCTATACAAGGGTATCTTGCTCTGACGGTCGACCGAGTTGTCGACCGGTCCAGCACATTGTGCCGCCCGGACCCGTCGCCAACACAGAGCGGTGTGATCAACACCTTCTCACGCTTCGCCCTGCCCATGACGTGGGACTTTATCGAAGGCGTCACGACAGAGTCGTTCAGCGGGGGATTCCTGGGAGCCGTTGAGTGGGTAGCGAAGGTCGCAGAGCACACGAGCAACTTCACCGCGTCGCCATCACCAAACTGTCTGCGTCAAAGTGCGGTGACGGCCGTTGCCAGCAGCTTCGACGTGATAGTGACGGATCCGCCCTATTATGATGCCATCCCGTATTCCGATCTCATGGATTTCTTCTACGTCTGGCTGCGCCGGACGTTGCACGGCCTGTCCCCCGAGATTGATGCCGCCTTTGCCGCGCCGCTATCGCCAAAGTGGGACAAACAGAAGAACGATGGCGAGTTGATCGACGACGCCAGCCGTTTCGGTGGCGACAGAGCCAAGTCGAAGGCAACGTATGAGGAGGGGATGTTCCGGGCCTTTCAATCTTGCCATTCGGCACTCAAGCCTGACGGTCGGCTGGTCGTCGTCTTCGCCCACAAGCACCCAGATGCCTGGGAAACGCTTGTTTCGGCCATCATCCGGGCCGGTTTCGTGGTGGATGGAAGCTGGCCCATCCAGACAGAGATGGTCAACCGCACGCGCGCCCTTTCCTCCGCCGCCCTCTCGTCCTCGATCTGGCTGGTGTGCAAGAAGCGTCCGGCCACGGCCCGCCCCGGTTGGGATAACGTCGTGCTGGAGGAGATGCGCGCCAACATCATCGAGCGGTTGCGCGACTTCTGGGATGCCGGCATTCGGGGTCCAGACTTCGTCTGGGCTGCGACCGGTCCGGCGCTGGAGGCGTACAGCAAGCATCCCGTTGTGCGCAAGGCGACCGGCGGCGGCGTCCTGACCGTCGCAGAGTTCCTGAGCCAGGTGCGGCGGATGGTCGTGGACTTTGTGGTCGGCCGGGTCCTGCCCGGCACGCAGGCCGACGCTTCCGGTGACCTGGACAACGTCACGACCTACTACCTGCTGCACCGCCACGACTTCGGGTTGCGCGATACGCCGGTCGGCGGCTGTATCCTTTACGCTGTCTCCTGCGACCTCTCCGACGGCACGCTCGTCAATGGCTACGATCTGCTGGCGCGCACCGGCAACCAGGCCGCCGCAGAGCAAGATGACGGTGACGAGGATGAGGCGGCAGACGTTGAGCCGGCGGAGAGCGAAGCCGGCGGTGGCAGCACCGTGCGGCTGAAGAAGTGGAATCAGCGCCTGCGTCCCACCCTCGGCTACGAAGCGCCCGGCAACGGCGCCGTGCCGCTGGTTGATCAGGTCCACCGGCTGTTGCAACTCTGGGCAGCGGGTGACGTCAGCCGCGTCAACGACTACCTCGACCAGCGTGGTCTCCGCCGCAATGCCGTCTTCCACCAACTCTTGCAGGCGTTGATTGAATTAGCCCGGCGGCGCGACGACACCGGGGATGACTTGGGCCCGCTGGAGCGCTTGAGCAACCACCTGGGTGTGCTGGGGGTGGCCGCGGGGCAGAGGGTGGCGCTGGACCTGTCGTAGATTGGGAGCGAGAGCGGAAAGCCAATGAGAGCGTCGAAAGGGGCATAGGCAATGGGAACGGTGTTCGGTAGTCGCATTGTGCCGTTGGCAGATGCGGAATGCCGCGAGGTCATTGATGGTGTGGGCAGCGGGGAACCCACGGGATCGGTGACTGCCGGCACGCGCTGGCTGCTGGCCTACTGCGACGATGGCGTCGTTTGGGGCCGGCGTGATGGCGACGACCAGGGCTGGCGCCTCTCCAGTGGGCCGTTCCCGGCGATCTCGCCGCCGTTCAGGGGCGCGGCGCTCCAACAGGCGCGTCTCTTCGGGCCGGATGTTGAGGTGTCGATTTGGCGCACGGACGACACTTTCCGCGGCCGCCTGCTCGCCGATGCCGCGCCGGCCGATGATCCAGCCCTGCATGCCGCCGGGCAGACGTACGTGGTGCTGGGCGACCGATGGCTGGATGGACCGCGCGACGGCTTCACGTTGGTTGGCGACGGAACCGGGTCACGCCATGCCGTGCCGCTCAGTTGCTCAAGCGACGCCTTTCGGCAGCAGCGGATGCCCTTGCGGATGCGCGCGCGCCACTACTTCACGCAAGATCCCGATGTCGGTGTGGTGCGAGTGGCAGCTACGCGCCTTGTGACGCTCGAACAGGAGGGACAGCGATGAGTGTATGGCCGGAACAGAAAGACGACACGGACGACACGCGCCGGGCCACGGCGCCGTACAATTTCGTGCCACTGCCCCGCAAAGTCTACGAGGTCGACGGCGGCATCGACGTAACCGACCACGGCAAGCTTATGCCATGGACGACACACAACCAGTGGCTTGCAGGCACATACTCGGGCTGGATAGACCTCGAGTTAGAGACGCTTACACCACTCTACATCCGCGACTTCGCTCGTGAGAATGGTCAGGGATACTGGGACGCACGAGAGTCTCGCCTGCGGCCGGATCCGTCGCGCACGCCGGAGGGTCACTCCACGCTTCCCGATCCTACCAAGACACCCGACGGGCGGCCGCTCATTCCGGGCTCCAGCCTTCGCGGCATGACTCGCACCCTGGTGGAGATCCTCTCCTTTAGCAAGGTTGCGCCCGTCACCACGAACCAGCCCTTCTTCCGCACGTTCAACAAGGATCGTGTGGGCGACGCCTACGGTAAGCGCATGGTGCGCGGTGACCAGAAGCCCGAAGGCGGCTTCTTGCGGTCCCGAGAAGGTGGCTGGTTGATCGAGCGGTGCCCGTTCTACCGCGTGCGCCGGGCGCTGCTTCTCGCCAAAGGCGTGCAGCTTCCTTGGAATGCGGACGACAAGCCTCCCTGGGGCTTCCAGCAGCAGGCGTGCCACGTCCTGCTGCCCCTGAAGGGCAGGTTCGTCGACGACATCCGGTTTGGCACATCCTCCCCGGGCAGCGATTGGGCGCCCGCAACCCTCGTGATCACCGGCTCTTCGCCGCACTCCCGCAGTGAGGAACACCCCAAGAGCGAATTCGTCTTCCTCAGTCCAACGCCCGGGGCGGCGCCCATTCCCGTCCCCAACCGCGTCTGGGAGCGGTTCCACGACGATGACCAAATCACCCAATGGCAAGAGAAGGCGTTCCCGAGGGATAAGCCCAGCGGGGTGCGTCGGCAGAAGGCGGGCTGGCTGCGCGACGGCGAGCCGGTGTTTTACCTCTGCGACGCCCAGGCTGCGCAGGAGGACAATCCCACCGGCCTGCTGTTCCTTGGTCGCGCCCAGATGTTCCGCTTCCCCTATGACGTGAGTCCCTACGACCTGATTCCTGACAACGTACGGATGGCGAAGCTCGACCTTGCCGAGGCGATGTTCGGCCAGGTGGCTCGCGAGCGAGGCAGCACGGCGCCGCCGATCAAAGGCCGGGTACGATTCGAAGACGCAGTGGCGATTGACGGGCAGCGCGATATGTACGAGCAACTGCTGGTGCCGCGCGTGCTCTCTTCACCCAAACCGACGACCTACCCGCACTACCTTGTGCAGGATGGCACGAAGCCGGCCAAGGAGCTTGCCACCTACCTTGAGGAGGACCGCGAAAGAACCGCCATCCGCGGCCACAAACTGTACTGGCACCGCTGGGGATCGCGCGAGATCGAAGACGTCAAAGAACAGCCGTCTCAGCTTCAGAAGCGTCTCCTGGAAGATCTGCAAGCAATCCTTCCGAAGGAACCGGATGATAGGCAACACACGATCATCCGTCCGGTCCGCAAGGGCGTGCAGTTCACGGGGCGCATCCGCTTTGAGAACCTGACGCCGCTCGAACTGGGCGCCCTGCTCACTGCCTTGCGTCTGCCTGACGAGTGCGCCCACAAGCTCGGCATGGCCAAGCCGCTGGGTCTCGGCAGTGCCCGTATAACCCCCACGCTGCACGTGATCGACCGAGCGCAGCGCTATGCGGCTTGGACTGGTGATGGGTCGAGCGTTGACGACGGCGCCATTTACCTCAAGACATTCGCCGACGAAATGCTGCGTTTTGCCAATGACAGTCAGGAGCCACGGTTTGCCGGCGACCGCGGCATCTGGCAGATTGCCCGGCTGGCCGCTCTCTACCTGCTCTTGCGGTTGGAGGGCGGTCCAGGGTTTGAGACGACAGCACCTATGGTGCTCGAATCGGGCCGTAATGACTTCCGTGCGCGTAAGGTGCTGCCTACACCCTTCGGTGCGGATCCCAACCGCCCGCCCTGGCAGCGTGAACCTGCCGTCGCTGCACGCTTGCCCAGGTCCGGCGAGACCGTCACCTGGGTTGTACGAGAAGAACAGTCTAAAGGCGGCAAGCAGCAGTTCCAGTTGCAGGGCGGGGACATCATCGGCGTTCTCCACCCGCGATCAGCCCAGCCGCCCGACGTGACGCCCGGCCAGCCGCTGCGCTTGCGAGTAAGCGGCACATCTACGGGGAAGTCGGGCTGGAATCTGACCTGGGACGATCCCAACGCACTACAACCGAAGCCGCCAGCCAGGAAGGGCGGTCCGCCGACGCGCGGGCACGGCAAGTGACACAGGAAGTGCAGCAGGCACAGAGAGGGAGTAAAGACTCAATGACCGAAGCAACGCCGGAGAACCTGATTTTACTGGTCGGCTCCAACCCCCTGCCGAACTATATCGTGGCGAAGATGCTGCGGCCCAAGCGCATCTGGCTCATCTATTCGCGAGGGGATAAAGGGACGGAGAGGGTCAAAGAATGCCTTGACACGGCGCTCAGCGAGGATCTCCCCGGCGTGCTGATCGAGGCGCCCTGTCTCGAGTCGGCAACGGACGCCCGAGAAGTGCGCCAGATACTCACCCAACTTCCGCACGACGCGCATCTCAACTACACCGGCGGCACCAAGATAATGGCGGCGCACGCCCGCCTGGCTTTTGCCGAACAGCAACGGCGGGCCGGTGTTGCTGACTTTGGTGATGCCAACGCTTCGTATCTGGACGAGCGGGATGGCGTCTTGCGCTTTGATGGCGGTACCTACGATAGGTTGACCGACGCCAGGGTTGGTCTCACGCTCGATAGGTTGCTGCAACTCCACGGTACCAGGAAAAGCAAACCTAGCACCCACGGTCTCGGACCGACCGAGGCCGACGCCGAAGCACTGGCGCAATACGTTTTTCGGCAGCCCAACACGGCGGCAGAACTCTATAAGCGCTACTGCGACATTGAGCCTGATCGAACTCAATCAAGCGGTAACGCCTTGGACCCGATGCGAGGAGGGAATGAGAGCGAACGAAAGAAAGAAAAGGGATCGGAGCGGCTGAAGAAGGACCCGTTCATACCGCCTGAAGGGCTGCGTCTGAGCCGCGAGCGCATACCCGCCGAAGGCATGGGTGCGAAGCCGATTGACAAATGGCAGACGTTTCTCACCGGTGGGTGGCTGGAGATGTGGTTGGGGTCCCAAGTTGGGTCATATGGTGACGTTACCGTCAGCGTCAACTGCTTCGGGGACCGCCGCCCGCAGTTTGAGGTTGATGTCGCCGTCATCCGCAACTGTCGTCTGTATCTGGTTTCCTGTACCACTGACACCAGCAAGGATCTATGCAAGTCCAAGCTGTTCGAGGTGGCTATGCGCGGTCGGCAGATCGGCGGCGATCTTGCCCGTACCGCGCTGGTCAGCCTGCTCCACAGCGGTAGCGAGCAAGGCTCCTACGTCGAACAGCTTCGTAGCGCCGTGAAGAGCGTCTGGGGTGCTTCGAACACCCCGCAGGTATTTGGCCTCGATGACCTCAGCGTCTGGGCCGGTATCGATCAGGCAGCAAACCGGGCATCACTGGAAGCCTGGTTGAGCGAGTGATGGGAGACACACCATGCCTGTGCTGACCGGCGTGGACCTGCTGGGCATTCAAGGCTACGTCTTCGGGTCCAATCGCCTGCGCGACGCCATCGGCGCCTCGCCCCTGGTTCACTGGGCCACCTCGCCCGACGGCGCCCTTGCCGGACTGACGATGGCGCATCCGCTCCTGGCGGCCGGCGGCAATGCCCTGCTGGAGTTTCCCGACCTGACCGCAGCCAGGCGCTTTGCCACCCAATACTCCCGCCGACTCTACGACCGAGCGCCCGGACTTGATGCTGCGGTCGCCCATCGCACCTTCGAGCAGGGCGATCTGGCCGCAGCCGTCAACGCTTTGCAGGTAGACCTGGCGCGTGCCAAGACCGAGCGTCAGCCGAGCACGCCCCAGCTTGGCCTGGGAATCACGGCTGCCTGCCGGGAGACCGGCTTGGCGGCGCACGGCTTCGACGCCAAAGACCCATCCGATCCGCATGCGCCGTTGTCGCGCTCCATCTTGGCCAAGCGCGACTCCTTTCGTGAGGAGCGCGAGAGCGGACATTGGCAGCGCCTGCTTGCGCTGGCGCCGAGCTTCGCAGGGAAAGCGCCAAGGTTTCCCGATGACCTTGACCACCTGGGTCGCACTGCTGGTGAATTGAGCATGGTTGGCGTCGTCCACATCGACGGCAACGGCGTCGGCAGCAAGATCAAGGACTGGCTACACGACTGCGCGGATGACGACGCCGTTCGCGCCGGCTACCAGCAGTGGTCGCCCGCGCTCAATCAATTGGGTGTGTTTCACCTCTGTTGG
>DHIZ01000093.1 GCA_002404055.1 Chloroflexi bacterium UBA4733 | reverse complement strand
GCGGGGAGCGTGCTGAGCTACGCCGCTCGGGTGCCCCCTGGGCGCCAGCCCGCCGTGCCGGTCGGGTTCTGGGATCGCCATCCCCAGCCGACCCCAGGCCGCCTCCGACGCTTGCTCGCACGCTCCCTATTCCCCACAGAGTTCCCCTGGCCGGAGCGAATTCGCCAAAAAGCCGCCGTCACCGCCCATCTCCCCAAGGGCGCCTCCGGCCACCACCCAGAATCAGCCCGCGAGGCCGCCTGAGTTAGCGGAAACTAGAGGAACATTCTCAACCATCAAACCCGCCGGCTGCGCACCGTCGTGGAGGAGGTCCTGCAACTCACGCGCGTCGAGGCCGGTCACTTACAGGTCCATCTGAAACCACTGGCCCTCGTGCCGTTTCTGGGTAGCCTGCTGGAGGTGATGCGCCTGGAGTGGAGCGCCGACGTGCGCCCGCTCCAACTCCACGGCGGACCAGACGAGCCCCTGGTCTGGGCGGATCCCGACCTCCTGGAGATCGTGGTGCGCAACCTTCTGGAGAACGCGCGCAAGTACAGCCCGGCCGGCGGAGCCATCGACGTTTCGGTCGAGGAGGCCGGGAACCCCGATCACGTGCTGGTGCGCGTGATCGATCATGGACCAGGGATTCCGGCAGCGTTGCTGGAGCCCATCTTTGATCGTTTCTCGCGCGGCATTCGGTCCTCGTCGGAATGGACGCGCGGCTACGGCCTGGGTCTCTACATTGCCCGGGAAATCATCCGGGCACAGCAGGGCGAGATCTGGGCGGAAAACCAGGGCGACGGCGCCTGCTTTCTGTTCACGTTATGGGCGGCGCAGGACGATCCCATCCCACCAGGCGCCGAGGCGGCTGCGCCACGGGAGGACACAAGATGAGCGCGACGATTCTGATGATCGACGATGACCCGGCCCTGTTACGCCTGACCGACCTCAGTCTGACGAAAGCCGGCTACCGCTTCGTCTCGGCGCTCCATGGTATCGCCGGGTTACAGCTTTTGGAGCGGGAACAACCGGTGCTCGTGCTCCTGGACATCAGTCTCCCCAAGCTCGACGGCTGGGAGACCTGCCGCCTCATCCGGGAAGTCTCCGACGTGCCGGTGATTATGCTGACGGCACACGACGGGGAGCGGGACAAAGCGCGCGGACTGGACCTGGGGGCGGATGACTACCTGACCAAACCGTTCGGCTTCCTGGAGCTCCAGGCGCGCATTCGCGCCGCCCTGCGTCGGGCCGACATGCCACCCGCCAACCAGGGGAAACGCCAGACGATCTACCGGGTTGGCACGCTGGTCGTCGATATCGGCGCGCACACCGTGGCGCGGCGGGGCCAGCCGATCGCCCTCACGCCGACGGAATTCCGAGTTTTGGAGCATCTGCTGGAGCATGCTGGCCTGCTGCTCTCCCACGGCCAACTGCTGAGCGCCGGTTGGGGGTTCGAGTATCGTGACGCCGTCGAACTCTTGAAACCCACCGTCAGCCGCCTACGCCAGAAGATTGAGGAAGATCCCATGCACCCGACGCTGATCCAGACGGTCCACGGCATGGGCTACCGTCTCGTCTTGCCGGTGCTCGGGCCGACCAATCAGGAGTAAACGGGAGGGTTGCCGGTATCTCGGCCGCGCGAACGAAATCCCAAGCTTCCGCCACGCGCATCCCAACGTGACCAGGCTACGCTTCGTTCCAGTGACGACGTCAAGGAGTTTATCAAGGCTCTGCGCGCCGAAGGGGTGTCGTGCAGCGGCGGCTACAAGGGTCCGAGTATTCTGAGTAGATGGACAAGGAGAGGAGCACAGCGATGCGACACATTTGCGTGATTGGCGCCGGTTACGTGGGATTGACGACGGGGATCTGTCTCGCCGACCTCGGCAACCAGGTGACGGTCCTGGATATTGACCGTGGGCGCATTGAGCGCCTGCAAGCCGGCGAGTTGCCGATCTTCGAGCCGGGGCTGGGCGAGTTGCTGGCGCGCAACGTGGCTGCCGGCCGCTTCAGCGCGACCACCTCCTATGCCCAGGCCATAGCCGGGGCTGAGTTCATTTTTATTGCCGTGGCCACGCCGACGACGGCCGAGGGCGACGGCGCGGACCTGTCGTTCGTGCAGGCAGCCGCCACGGAACTCGCCCGGCACTTGCCCTCCGGCCGGCGCTCGATCATCATCAACAAGAGCACTGTGCCGATTGGCACGGGCGATTGGGTAGCGGGCATCCTTGCCGCCCATGTCCCGGCCGGCGCCCAGTTCGCGGTCGTCTCCAACCCGGAGTTCCTGCGCGAGGGCAACGCGATCGCCGACTTCCTGCAGCCCGACCGCGTCGTGCTCGGCTCGACCGATCGCGCCGCCGCCGAAGCCGTCGCCGGGCTCTACCTGGGCACGCGCGCCCCGATCATCATCACCGACTTGCGTACCGCCGAGATGATCAAGTACGCCTCCAACGCCTTTCTCGCCACGCGCATCAGCTTCGTCAACGAGGTGGCCGGCATCTGTGAGCGGCTCGGCGCCGACGTGACACAGGTCACCCTTGGCATGGGATACGACCGGCGCATCGGTCCGGCCTTCCTCAACGCCGGCCTCGGCTTTGGCGGTTCCTGCTTTCCCAAGGACCTGCGTGCGCTGGCGCACATGGCCGACGCGGCCGGCCTGCACCCCCAGCTCTTGCGCGCCGTGCTGGAGATCAACGCCGACCAGCGCCGGCTGATCGTGAGCAAGCTGCGCCACCTCATCGGCAGTCTCGCCGGCATGCGCGTCGGGTTGCTCGGTCTCACCTTTAAGCCGAATACGGACGACCTGCGCGACGCGCCTTCTTTGGACATTGCTCGTCTGCTGCTGGCCGAAGGCGCCAGCGTCGCCGGCTACGACCCGGTGGGGATGCCGGCTGCCGCCGCGCTCCTGCCGGAGCTGCAGCTGGCGGCCGATGCCTACGCGCTGGCGGAGGAGTGTGACGCGATGGTGCTCGTCACGGAATGGAACGAGTTCAAACAACTGGACTTGCCTCGCCTACGCAGCGCTATGCGCCGTCCGATTCTGCTGGATGGGCGCAACATGTACGACCCGGAGCGCGTGCGCGCCGCAGGCTTCCGCTACGAGGGGATCGGACGCGGCAGCGCCGAGCCAACTCGCTTCGACGTCGGGAGCGGTGGAGGGGCGGGAGAGCCGGACGGATGCACCCTGACCATTGCCGCTGGCGAGATCGCACGAGGAGATGGTACGTGCAGTTATGGCTGAGCCGCCATGGGCAGACGGCATGGAACCTGGAACGCCGATATCAAGGCCAAGGCGACTCCGGAATGACGACACAGGGAGAGCGGGAGGCGCGCTGCCTTGGTCAGCGCCTTGCCGCTGCGCCCATTGATATTGTCTACACGAGTGACCTGGAGCGCGCCTGGCGGACGGCCGAATTGGCGATGACAGGCCGGGATATCCCGATCGTCCGCGACCCGGCCTGGCGTGAGGTGCAGTATGGGGCCTGGGAAGGGCTGACCCGAGCCGAGGTCAAGGCGCGGTACCCGGACCTCTGGCGCCAGCGCGCGAGCGACAAAGCGGGAGTGGCGCCACCGGGCGGCGAGAGTCTCCTCCAACTCCAGGAGCGCGTGCTGCACGGCGGATCGATAGGCGGTCGAACTCAGCGTGGCGGCCGACACCAGATCGACGGCAGTGCTCTGGCGGGCCAACACCTGACCGGGCAACATGGCGATGACGGAGCAAGGGAACTGCATGCCGCAATTGGCAATGGCCGCGCCGACGATCCGCCCCCCGGCAATCACCGCCGTGACCTGACACCCCTCTAAGTTCCACCTTCTCGCGGTGGTCCGAGGAATCACGGCTGTATACCCAACAGTTGGGGGATGACGGCACCCAGCAGATAGCCACCCCCGGCGGAAGCGCCGCCGACCACCACGCTATCCTCTCCTGGCGCTCGAACGATCCGGCATGCTGGCCGAATGTACCTCCTGGCCCCAATCGCACATTGAAGGCTGCCGGAGGGACAGCGGTTGCCTTCCCAGGAAGGCTATCCTGAGATTGGCGCTGCGTTACACGGCAGGGCGACCGAGAAGGTGCTGCCTTTCCCTGCCACACTGGTGACGGTGATCGTACCCCCGTGGCGCTCCACCAAAGCGCGCGTGATGGCGAGTCCCAATCCGGTTCCCCCCACCTCGCGCGTTGTGCGGTTATCCGCCCGGTAGAACCGGGTGAAGATGCGCGCTTGTTCTTCTGGAGTCAACCCGATCCCCGTATCGCGCACGTCCACCCGTAGGTCGCCACCCTTTGCCACGACGGAGACGTTGATAAGGCGTGGTAGCACCTTTCTTGCATCAAGCGGGGCTACAACGTAGTAGACCACACCCGCATCGTTGTGTCAGTGGCCCATTGGAGTGCCGTCGCCAGGACCGGAGCATGGGCTACCATGGTGTATGCCTTTACCGGATCTGAGAAAGGCGCCCACTGTGCCGTGCTGGCTCACCATCCATTGCGCTGGAAGCGCCGCCTTGCCGCGGCTCGTCGTCGGCCCTTCCCTCGAGGTTCTGGTCGATAATGTTTCGAGCCTGATCGTCGCGCTCGCCTATCTCGCTATCTTTGCGACCCTGCTGTACATGGTGGCGCGGTCTCGCGGCACCTTACCCTTCGGCTGGCTGTATCTTGTCGTTGGGGCGCTGGTCAGCATCCGGGCGGTCATACGTTTTCTTGATACGTGGGGTGTGCAGTCGTACGTGCGATGGGTGGACATCGCGCTCACCGTCGTGTCGACTGTAGCGGCGGTCGCCATCGCGATCGCCTTGCCACTCCTCATGCCCGGCGTGTTGGCAGTCGTCCGGAACGCGCAACTGGCGGACGAGCGGAGGCGACAACTCGTCGCGCAGACAACGGTCTTACAGAGCCAGGCTGACCTCTTGCGCCTCGCCTACGACGCTATCCTGGTCCGCCGGGTGAGTGATGACGTGACTACCTACTGGAACCCGGGGGCCGTCGCCATGTATGGGTGGACGGAGGACGAGGCCGGTGGCGTTCCGATCCACACGCTGCTCCACAGCCAGTTCCCCTGCCCATTCCAGGAGATCGAGGCTGCGCTCGCAGCATCCGACCGCTGGGAGGGCGAAGTCGCGCAGATCAGGCGCGATGGAACACGTCTGGTGGTGGAGAGCCGGTGGGCGTTACAGCGTGATGCCCACGGCCAGCCGCTGGCGTACCTGGAAATTAACCGGGATATCACCCAGCGCCAGCACACCATGGCGGCGTTGCAAGAGCAGCAAGCGAGCCTCGCGGCGCAGTTCCGCGCGGCCAATGTGGCCCGCAGCGAGACGCGCGCCGTCCTCGACGCTACGGAGGAGGCGATGGGGCTGCTGGCCCCGGACGGCCGGATGTTGATCGCCAATCAGCGGGTTGAGGACCTGTTGGGACTACCGGTGGGCACACTCATTGGACGAACGCTCGCTGAGCTGCAGCCAGAGGTGGAACGGGTCTTCGAGGATCCCGCGATGCTGCAGACCCTGACCGAACTCGTCACCGACCCGAGCCGGCAGGTGATGCAGGATATCCGCCAGCGCTGGCCGCAAGAGCGGGAGTTGGCGTTCTACTCCGTACCGGCGCTGGCGACAGACGGCGAACTGCTGGGACGTCTGTTTGCCTTCCGGGACGTCACGCGGGAGCACGCCGCCGACCGAGCGAAGAGCGAATTTGTCTCCCTCGTCTCCCATAGCGTATGGTAGAGGAGAGGTGACGCCTAAACAATGGGGAGAAACTGGCATGGAACTTCTACAGTTATCCCGAACGCAGGACTATGCGCGTATAGCGCTGGCGGGCACCCGGCTATTCAACGGCGCAGTGGCGCTGGTC
>DHIZ01000239.1 GCA_002404055.1 Chloroflexi bacterium UBA4733 | reverse complement strand
TATGATTTCTGAAAGCCCTCTCAAGGACGAGTTCCGTCTATACCTGAATGGTGAGCCAATCACGAGCTCCAAGGAGGACATCGACGTAGTCGTCCGATTCCAGATGAACGAGCTGCCGGAGAGGCGGCTTGAGTCGCTCAGGAAAGCGACGGGCGAGCCGTGGAGCGTGCAGGGCGACGGTCTGGTCGCGGACTCGTTCCCGAGCGCTGTCACAGGTGAGGTACGGGTGGCGAAACAGTCGCTCCATGCAGGCAAAAGCGCCGACCTGGGTCGCAGCCATGGTTTCTTCATCCGAGTCCGGGACCGCCTGGTCAACGAAAGGGATCCGCTGTTCGGGATGAATCCCCTGTCGTACCGGACTTTCAACCACTTCCGTGCCGACCTGGAAGTCAACGATCTCGACGTCGCTGTCACCGCCGGACGCGAGGGAGTGGTGGCATCCGAGCGCCAGGAGAAGCTGCAGGCGCTGCTGACCGAACTGTTCTACGAGGCGCGCGATCGCTATGAGGATATGCTCAAGCCAGCGCAGGACAGCGAGGATCGCAAGCGGGACGGGGAGCGTAACTACGTCAACCCCCGCCTGGTCGAGCATCCCCTCGCGGACATGTTGACAATGGGAGGCGGCACAGGAGGCGGGGCGGAGGCCGACGAGCGCCCTTTCTACCTGGCGATAACGCCCGGTACTGACGTACGCGCGCTGACCCGCGCGCTCTACGACCCGCCTCACCAGAGCTACATATACAAATACACTCACGCCGGTCGTAACGACCGCCTCGTGCAGTTTGATCCGGCAGCATCGACCTTCTACATCAACGCCGATCATGACCTCGTCGTAGCGCACGCCTCTGACGACGGGACCACCAAGTTGCTGCTTGAGGACGTAGTGACCGCGGAGGCACTCCTTGAGGTGTATCTGCGCGAGCACGAGGTACCTGCACACACCATCGGCGAGGTACTGGAGCGGCGCGACGTCCTCCTGCGCAGCCTCGCGCGCGACCACCTCTTTTCCCTGGCGGCCATCGCGCGCACGCTCCGTGAAGCGGCGGCAAACGAGCATGATCTCGAAGTGGCATTGGTGACCGCCGCACGGGCGCTCGGTTTTGTCGCAACGCACATCTCGGGGGCCGGTGAGCCGGACGGGCTTGCCCGTCTCACCGATTACCCGGCTGGCGAGACGAAAATAACCCTTGAGGCCAAAGCCTCGAGCGGCACCCCACAGCTGGGGCCAATAGACTTCGCCGGACTTGAGGAGCATGTGCGCGACCAGAGGTACAAGGCACAGGGATGCCTCCTTATCGCGCCGCGCTATCCAGGCGAGACCCGAGGCGACGTGAGCGCCGCTGCCGATCGCGCCCGCAGCGGCCTCATCTCCTGCTGGACCATTGAACAGCTTGCCCAGGTGGTGGAGGCGGCTGAATCGCGTCACCTGACGGCGCGGCATGTGCTGGATATCGTTCTCAACAAATATGCGCCTGAGGATGTGACGGAGGCGGTCAACCGTCTCCTGTCCCAGCCGGCGGTGGCGACGCGTGACCTGTATCGCGCTGTCCTCGCGGCACTTCGGAATCTTGAGGGTCGACTTCCCGACCGACCTCGCACTACCGACATGATCGCGGGTGAGGTAACGCATGAAGATGCGTTCAAGGATGTAAGAGGCGAGGAGATCGAGGCGGCGATCTCGGCGCTTGCGCAGGCAAGCCAGGGACTCATGCACTTTCGGGACGGGCGCGTCGTCGTCTACGGCGCGTACGAGGAGATTGAACGGCGGCTCAATGGCCTCATCGGCCAGGCAGGCACACCACGAGGGCGCGGTAGCTTCCGAGCGGGCACCGCATCCGGCGTCTGAGTTCAGACACCGCCGGGACATGCCGGACACGTCAACCCGGTGGCGCGTTTGTCCGGCGGAAAACCAGTACGTATTCCTTTTCGATGCTGGCTCCGTTATGTCGACTATAGGACATATATCGGTTCTTGATCGGATACCACAACTGCTCCTCGATCACGAACGCCGAGCCAGCCAATTCTATGAATAGCGCCGCCGTTGGGATCTCGCTGTTATTCCAGCTGCTGTGACCGACGACGAAGAGAGCGCATCCCCGCGGCCGGATGACGCGCGCCAATTGCTCGAAGGTCCGGTGCATGGCCACAATATAGTGCCTGAAATCGTTGGCACGCCCGGTCGACACCTGACGTATCCGCGCCTCCCACGAGCGCGCAAGCGGGGAGAGTTCCCGCTCGTCCTGCACATATGGATGACTTGCCGGCACATTAGGCCGTCCGATGTAGCGCGGTAGGAGCGCGAGACGTTCACTCTGCGTTCGCGTCAGGCCGAGCCAAAACATCTCCAGTTGGTGTCGCCGGTAATAGTCCACCGCGTTGTGATAAGGCGGAGACGTGATCACCGCGTCGGCTGGCGCTAGTTGGTGAGACGCCAGTGTCGTCGCATCTGCCGCGAAGGCGGCTATCTCGACCCCACTATGAGCCTTCGCCGTGAATTCGGACACGGCTGCGAGTGCGCGATGTGTCGCCAGAGCGTAAAGAGCGAACGGATCAACCACCCTTCCGGCCTCGTCACGTTGCTTCATATATGCCGTTACCTCCAATCCAGAGACCGGGACCGGGTCAGCGTTCGACGCAGCGCGGATGATCGAGGCAAAGCACAGGAGTAGGAAGTCACGATGATCCTCTGGGGCTTCGAGCGCGAGGATTTGCTTGCGAAGGCGTGCCAGGTCAAGGATCACATATCGCCTGAACCAGTGGGCGAGGTTCGGGATTGCAGGTACCCATAGCTCTTCTCCCGCGATGGCGGCATCGACGTCTGGTTGCGGGAGATCGATGAATTGGCGCTCCTCGTATACGGCCGCCGGATGGGTAGACGTGCGTAGGGCGTTGGTGAGGCGGTCGAGCGTGTTAGCCAGTCCCGGAATGTCGAATCGGCGCGTTTTCACTCGGCTCACGAAGACGGCGACTGGGTCAATGTCCGTGCCTACAGCGTGCCGGCCGCTTACTGCCGCCTCGACGAGGAGGGACCCGCTGCCGCAGAAAGGGTCGAGGATCCTGTCACCCGGCCGCGTGTAGGTGTCAAGGAGCGCGCGGATCACCGGCGGGTGGAACTTAGCGGGGAATCGGAAGATGTAGTGGGTGAGCCGCGCGAAGCCTTTTCCGTCGTATGTGAGGCGCTCGGGCAGAGGGCAGCGCCCAAGTCCCTCTGCCTCTAACAGCGCTTCAGTCCCGCTATCTATCTTCCCTTCGGATGTCACGTTCGGCATAGCCATCCCTGGTCGCCCGCAGCTCAGTCGTCCACACGGCTCCTGCGCCTGGGGAGGGACTCCGAGAACGTACAGCGTACCCCATTATAGTCGGCGGGGGGTCGCTGATGAAAGTCACCTAAAATTGTAGGTGACGATAACTACAATTGCCGATCACCGGCCCGGTTTGCCCGCGTTTACGGAGATGCACCGAGCGGGCACGCCAGGCTGCCTATCCCCTCTCACACCAACCTCAGCGCATCCGGCCCCTCCGCCAGCTCCAGGATGGAACGGTTGACGTCCCGCAGAGCGGGATACAGTTGCCGGTACACGGCGCGCGCTCGGGCATATTGCGCCACTGCCATCGGGTTCGGCTCAATACGCAGGGTTGGCCACTGCACGGCGGCGACGGCCGCGGTGGTGTCTGCATAGATGCCCGCTCCGACGCCGGCCAGGAGGGCAGCGCCGAGCGCTACTGCTTCCGGGACCTGGGGGACGGCGAGGGGTAGGTTGGTGCAGTCGGCTTTGATCTGCAGCCAGAGGGGCGAACGCGTGGCGCCGCCGATCACGACGAGTTGCGCGACCTCGATACCGGCCGCGGCGCAGAGCACGTCGAGACTGCCCTTCAGCCAGTAGCCCAGGCTCTCCAGGGCGGCGCGCATGAGGTGGCCACGATCGTGACCGTCGACCAGTCCGACGAAGGCGGCGCGCGAGCGCAGGTCGCGTTCGGGGACACGACTGCCGCGCAGGTGTGGTAAGCAGAAGAGGCCGCCGGCGCCAACCGGGACTGAGGCAGCGTCGGCGAAGGCCTGGGCGTAGGGGCGTTCACCAGCGTCACCGGCATAGAGGCGGTCGATAAGCCAGTTGATCAGTCCGCCCGCGCCGTGCTGGCCGGCAACGACCACAAAGTGATCCGGCACGACATGGCGATAGGTGGAGAAACCGGCCTCGAGCAGCGCGGGGCGGGGCGTGTAGCGGGGCAGCGTGAGCAAGATGCCTTCGGCGGTTCCTGCTGAGTCGAGGACGATACCGGGTCGCGCCGCGCCGGCAGCGAGGGCGCCCACCAGATGATCGTGGCCGCCGGCGATGACTGGCGTGCCCTCCCGCAGCCCGGTTGCCGCTGCCGCTGCCGCTGTCACCGCGCCGACCACCGTCCCGCTGGGCACCGCTTCCGGCATCAACTGCCGGGACAGGCCGGTGGCGGCCAGCAACTCCTCCGACCATTGGGCGCTGGCCTGGTCGAACAGCAGCGTGCGGCCGGCGATGGAGTAGTCGGTCACCGCCACCCGCGCCAGTTGCCAGGTGATGTAGTCTTCCACGGAGAGCCAGCGCCGGACGCGCGACCACATCGCCGGCTCGTGGCGGCGCAGCCATTGCATCTTCAGCGCGCCGTACATGTGGTGCAGCACCTGACCGGTGATCTGGTAGGTGCGTTCGACGCCGATCTGCTCTTCCCACCAGGGCAAAAACTCCACGCTGCGGCGGTCGAACCAGGTGATGGCCGGATAGCAGGGTTCGCCTTGACTGTCCAGCGGCACGCCAACTTCGCCCATCGTCGCCACGGCGATACCCGCCACCGCCGCCGCGTCGTGGCCGGCCAGCGCCTGGCGGATGGCGGCAGCGACACCGGACCACAGGCTTGCCGGGTCGAACTCGCTGCGGCCCTCACCAGGATACTGGATGACCGTCGCCACCTGCCCGAGGGCAACACTGTGCCCTAGCTCGGCATCGAACAGCAGCGCCTTGATCGCCGTGGTGCCGACGTCGAGCCCCAGCAGCAGCGTCACGTCAGTGTGGACGCATGCCGAGCGGCGTCCGGGAGAGTGGTTCGGCGGCAGCCAGCGTATCGGTGAAGGGCGTTGTCACGATGTGGCCGGCGCTGTCGAGCACTCCCGACGCGCCGATCTCCGCCAGCCAGCCCTCAAGGCGCGCGCGGAGCCGTTGCTGCAGCGGTTGCGTGGTCGCATCTGATCCGAGGTTCCGGCACTCGTCGGGGTCGGCGTGCAGGTCGTACAACTCCGTGAAGCCGCCGTTCTCGTGGACGATGTAGGTCCAATCATCCGTGCGGATGGCGTGCAGGGCCGAGCCGGCGCGGCCGTAGGTGCCAAAGGCGGCATCGCGCTGTGGTCCGCCACCTAACAGGTCGTGACCTTGCACGGCCGCCGGGGTGTCGATGCCGCAGTAGCCGAGGATGGTGGGCAGCAGGTCTTCCAGCCCGGCGTAGCGTGGCGTCACGCCCTGGGGCGGCACTCGCCCCGGCGCGCGCACTAAAAAGGGGATGTGCCAGGAGGCTTGCCAGAAGATGCCCTTGAAGAAGAAACCGTGGTCGCCCAGCAAGTCACCGTGATCGGCGGTGTAGAGGACGATGGTGTCCTCCTCGACCTGCAACTCGCGCAACGTCTCCAGCAAACGGCCGACGGAGTGGTCGATCAAGGCCACGTTGCCGTAGTAGAAGGCGATCGAGCGCTTCACCGCCAGGTCGGAATAGGTGTCCCAGCCGTAGCGCTGGCGGGTGCGGGTGTACCAGGGGGAGCGGCCGAGGAGGTCGTCCGGGCCGCCGCGCGGGTCGGGCACCGTGAAGGGACTGTAGAGGCGGTCGAACGGCTCCGGCGGGTCGTATGGGGCATGCGGCTTGGTGTAGGAAGTCCAGAGGAAGAAGGGCTGCTCCGGCTGCTCCTGCCGGTGGCGGCGTAGCCAGGCGATGGATTCGTCAGTACACCAGGTCGTGTGGTAGTGCTCCAGCGGCAAGGGTGAGGTCCCGCTGCGCGCGTCGTTGTTGCCGATGCCGTGCCCGCGCTCCAGCCCCTCCCAGCCGGCCTCGCGCAGATACGCCTGGTAGTCGTCGCCGCCCTTCCGCCATTGCCGCCCTTCCTCCGACACCAGCACATGCTCGAAGCCGCGCAGCGCGCGAAAGTCAGGCTCAAAGTGCATCTTGCCGACGGCCTGTGTCCGGTAGCCGTTGGACCCCAGGATGCCCGGTAACGTCGGCATGCCCTCGGGGAGCGCCCCGCCGTTGGCCCGCACCCCCCAGGAAGCCGGAATATTGCCGGTCATGATGCTGACGCGCGCCGGCACGCAGACCGGCATGGTGGAGTAGGCGTTGCCAAAAGAGACACCCTCCGCACCAAGCCGGTCCAGGTTGGGCGTGCGCAGCACGCTCGCTCGGTGCGGCGTCACTGCCGCGGCCGCGCTCATGGCGTCGCCTCGGTGCTGGTCGGACGTGATCAGCAGAACATTCGGTCGCTTTGCCACTCGTCATTTCCCTTTGCCGGTGCTGACGCGAGTTGGTTGGAAGGTGGTTTGTATGATAGCAGGGGGGAGGCCCGCGGCAGGGGCTTGAGCGGTGGCGCGTGCGTCGCGCAGTCGTAGGGGCAGGCCCCTGTGCCTGCCCTGCTCGCCTTGCGACAACCGATCGTTGTTTGCGACCGGAGACTGGGCGGGCACGGGCATCGAGGCGGGACGAGGACTTGAGGCAAACCCGGGCATCAGGGCAGGCACGGGGGCCTGCCCCTACGGGGGGATACGTTGCTCACGCTCCCTCCATCCCCGCGCTCAACAACCCCTCCCAATACCCATCATCCTCACTGACATCCCCACCCTGCGTGGCTGGCCTCGTCGCCGGCCAGGTGAAGCGCAGGGTGCCGGCGACTAACCCGGCGAGAGCTGTGTGGCGGGGTGTCGTGCGCCAGTCGCGCACTGCCAGATGCAGCGCCTTCGCTTGCCCGACCAGCACCACCAGGCGGCGGGCGCGCGTGAGGGCGGTGTAGAGCAGCGTGCGGCCCAGCAGCGCCGCGTGGCTGGTGAGCAGCGGGATCACGACTGCCGGGAATTCCGCGCCTTGCGCCTTGTGGACGGAGATGGCGTAGGCGTGCGTCAGGGCGAAGAGGCTGGCGCTCGGGTAATGTACTTCCCGGCCGTCGTCCAGCAGTAGCACCAGCTCTTGCTCCTCCTGGTCGATGGCCCGGACCATGCCGAGGTCGCCGTTGAAGACGCCGAGGTCGTAGTCGTTCTTCAGTTGCAGCACGCGATCGCCCGGCCGGTAGGCGCGACCGCCGCCGCGCAGTTCCGGCTTCCCTTCCGCTGGCGGGTTGAGGCGCTCCTGCAGCAGGAGGTTGAGCGCGCCGACGCCGGCTTCACCGCGATGCAACGGGCTCAAGACCTGGACCTCCCCGGGCCGGAAGCCGTAGCGCGCCGGCAGCCGGCGTGCCACCAGATCGACGACCAGTTGGGCCGCCATCGCCGGGTCCTCCGCCGGCAGGAAGAAGCAATCCGCAATCGCGCCGCCAAACTGCGGCAGGTGGCCGGCGTTGATGCGCCGGGCATTGTGGGCGATGCCGGAGCCTTCGCCCTGCCGGAAGATGCGCTCCAGCCGCGTCACGGGGAAGCGGTCAGCGCCGAGCAGGTCGGCCAGCACGTTGCCGGCGCCGACGCTGGGCAACTGGTCGGGGTCGCCCACCAGCAGCAGGTGGCTGCCCGGCGCGACCGCCTTGACCAACTGGTTGGCGAGCAGGACGTCGAGCATGCTCACCTCGTCCACCACCACCAGGTCGGCCTCCAGGGGGTGCTCGGGGTCCTTGCCGGCTTTGCCGCCGGGGCGCAGTTCCAGCAGGCGGTGCAGGGTCGCGGCGGGGAGGCCCGTCGCTTCCTCCATGCGCTTGGCGGCCCGCCCCGTCGGCGCCGCCAGCAAGCAACGCAGGCCCTTGGCGCGGGCCAGGGTGAGGATGGCGCGCAGGGTGTGCGTCTTGCCGGTGCCGGGACCGCCGGTGAGGATGGAGAGCGGGGATGTCAGCGCCATCTTGACGCCGGCCTCCTGCTCCGGCGCCAGCGTCAGGCCGTGCCGGTCGCGCAGCCAGCCCAACGCGGCGTCCCAGTCCACGCTGGCAAAGAGGGCGCAGGCCCGGCTGTTACCGGCGCGACCGGCGAGTTCGCTCAGGCGAGTGGCGAGACCGGACTCGGCGCGGGCAAAGGGCGCCAGGGCCAGCAGCGGTTCGACCTCGCCCGTTTGGACGCCGGCCACCAGGTCTCCCGACTCCAGGAGCGCGGCAATAGCGTCGCTGATAGCGCCCTCTGGCGCCGCGAGCAGCGCAACGGCTTCCTGCAGCAGGTCGGCCTGCGGCAGGATAGTGTGCCCCTGGTCGCCGGCCGCGCCGAGCGCGTGGAGCGCACCGGCTTGCAGCCTAGCGGGCGCGTCGGCGGCAATGCCGACGGCCTGGGCGATCTTATCCGCCGTCTTGAAGCCGATGCCCCAGACCTCGCGGGCCAGACGGTAGGGTTCCTGGGCGATCACGCGGGCGCTGTCGTCGGCGAAGCGTTTGTAGATGCGCACAGCCAGCGAGGTGGAGAGGCCATACGACTGGAGGGCTGCCATGACCTCCCGGATATGACGCTGCTCCATCCAGGTGCTGGCGATCTTGGCAGCGCGGATCGGGCCGATGCCCGCTACCTCCGTCAAGCGCTCCGGCGTCTCGTCGATGGTTTCGATGGTGTACTCGGCGAAGCGCTCCACGATGCGCCCCGCCATCACCGGCCCGATGCCTTTTATAAGGCCGCTGCCGAGGTAGCGTTTCAGGCCCTGGGTGGTGGCGGGCAGGGTGGTGCGGTAGTCCACGACCTTGAACTGCCAGCCGTGTTTGGCGTCGTTGACCCACCAGCCCTGCAGCACGACGGCCTCGCCCGGCGCGAGGTCGGCCATGTTGCCGATGATCGTGACCAGGCGTTGCTCGTCGCGCGCTGCCTCGGCTTCCGGCCCGCCGCGCTCCGGCACCAGGCGGGCGACGACATAGCCGTTCTCCGGGTTCTGATAGGTGATCCGCTCCACCACACCGCGCAGTTCCTTGAGGGCAGGAACGGCGGCGGCGTGGCCGGAGGGATTGGGAAGGGACACGGCATTCCTCGCTGGACGAGCCTTCAGGTAGGATAGCGTGTAGGCTGTGCCTCATGGAATCAGGATATGTCAGGCAGGGCAGCAACTGCGGAGGGTGCCCCTTGGCCCGCAGTCGCCGCCCTACTTATTCCCTCTATAACCCGCCGTCACTTCCCGAAGGGGCGGCCGCCGCCGCGTCGGAGGGCGGCTGGCCGAAGGCCCAACCGCTCGCCGCGAAGGGCGATTGCCCAAAGCCGCCCGTGGATGATGCCGCCGTCCGGCTGACCGTGAAGCCGGCGCCATCGCTCGCCAGTGCCGACGGCTGGGCCAACGGCTGGCCGCTGTTGTCGCTCAACGTGATCGCTCGTGCTCCCGTTTGCGCGATGGTCACGGACTTGCCATTCTCAACTGCGCTGCCGTTCGTGAACTGCACGGCGCCGAACTGGTCCAGGGGGACGATCCGCCGTCCGCCGACCGGCGCTTCCTCGATCCACTCCGCCGACGAGCGCGAGGAGCTGTAAGCGATGTCCGTCTGATACGCTTGCCCCGTTGTGTGATCCTGCATGGCGACCTGCCAGTTGTTACCGGTCTGCTGGCTGATGGAGACGCTGACCGAGTCACCCGGACTGCGCCAGGTCCTGCTCCGTCTGCACCATCTGGTCGTAGTAGGCGGGCGTCGCCGTGTCGGCCATCACTGTCGGGTCCTGCAGGGCGAAGGCCTGTTGCTGTTCAGCGTTGGCGCGCTGGATCGCCGCCTGGATGGCAGCCGCCGTGGTTGTGGGAACGGTCTGGGCCAGCGCGGCGGGCGCCGCCCAGGCCCCGGCGAGCAGGCCACCCAGCAGGATGGCGCCGAACCGGTGAGAAAGAGTCGTGCCGTACCTCCAAGAGTCAAATACTTCGATCTTTATAGTCCGTGATGAAGCTTGGAAGTGGCTGAAAATGGCAGTCACCTGGAAACGATGCGTTGGTTGGGAGCGAGGGAACCCCTTCCGGCTCGCACCGCTCGCCAGGTTTCCCCCTGAAGGGAGAAACCTTCCCTGCAACGCGTGGGACGCTTGCGGACCCGTGGCTTGGGCGTGTCTGAACGCCACAGTATTGGCTCTCAGAGGGCTTTCAGATAATC
>DHIZ01000235.1 GCA_002404055.1 Chloroflexi bacterium UBA4733 | reverse complement strand
GTGGCGGTGGACCCCGGCAGCCACACCGTCTACGTCGCCAACAGCGGCGACAACACAGTCTCGGTGATCACCACCGCCGCGCCTGCGACGATTACCGTAAGTCCCACCACCGGCCCGACCGGCAGCGTCGTCACGGTCACGGGCAGCGGGTTCGCGGCGGGTCAACAGGTCAGCTTTCGATGGGATTCCAATCAGAACACACAACTCGCCAGCGTAGGCACGAACCAGTCCGGCGGATTCTCCACCACGCTGCATATCCCCGGAAGCTCCGATGCTTCGCTCGGTCAGCATGTCATTTCCGCCACCGATTCCCTTGGCCATACCGCAACCGTCGCCTACACTGTGCTTGCCGCGCCGTTGGTGCTGACTGTTTCCACGACGGTGCCATACGAAGCCGTCCAAATTCAGGGCGAAAGGGCACTGCAGATCACGGTGACACAAAACGGCGCTCCGGTGGTCGATGCTCTAGTTGGGCGGGTAGATAACAATCAGACCGTCGTGATCGGCAACACGGATGCAAAGGGCGACGTGGATACCACGTACGACGCCGGCGCTGATCCGATCACGGGTAGCCACACCACTACCTTCACCGCCCAGCAGCCAACCGTGAGCTCCGGCAGTACAACGAATACCTACTCGGTCGCGACAACCTGTTCTGTTCAGCATACCTTGAGTAATGGCGAGGCCTTCTGGATGGGGCAGGCGATACTGCTTCGAGATGCGATTCCAAACTTTACCGATCTATCGAACTGGCTACCGTGGAAAGCCGCCTCCGCCTACATTGGCGCAGCAGAGACGCTGAACGGTGTCCGGACAACCGCATCATCACCATGGTTCCCCCAGGGCGGCGACACCTATAACATGTCGATCTATAGGTATGACTCGGATTCTTCGGGAGTCTCAACCATCTATCGTCTCCTCGTGCAGGTTGTTCGTCAGGGCAAGGTCGCCTACACGGGCTCAATATACAGCCAGAACCTGGCTGATCTCACGGGTTTAGGATACGGCGTCAGCGGAGTCTCCCAACCACTGCCTTGCGGTGATTCAACACAGCAGGCACTTATTTTGCCTGACGGGCGGCAAGCCTCGGGCGTGGTCATGGGACGCCTCGGTTCACCAGGAAACCTGTACGTGACCGACTCTCTCGGGAGGCATACAGGGGCCGACCCAGTCACCGGCCAGGTCGTCCATGAGATCCCCGACAGCTACTACACAGGCCTCGGCACCGAGCCCCAGGTCATCGCGATCTTCCACCCCTCGACCGACGCCTATCAGTTCGCGGTCGTGGGTACGGGAACCGGCACGATCCATGTCGACACAGGCGGATTGGATGCCACACACAATGCGGTGCAACAGTCGACGGTGACGACCGTGTCTCCTGGGCAGGTCGTCACGCAGAACGTCGGAGGCGCCATTTTCGTCGCGCCGAATCTGCAGTCGTTTAACCTCACTGCGGGCTGGCACCTGCTCACACTCGGCGTACAACCGGCCTCCACCAAACTGCAAGACGTGCTGACCTCCCTCGGCAGCAGCTACGACATCGTGCTCGGCTTCGACGCCTCGAAGGGGGGCGCCGAGAGCTACTTCACTGCTGCGAGTATGGCGCCCTTCAACACCCTCACCGACCTCAAGCCCCTGCACGGCTACTGGGTCCACCTGACGACCGCAGGCACTCTGACGATCACCGGCACGCCGCTGCCGACCGGAACCACCCTGGCCCTGACGCCGGGCTGGAACCTGGTGGGCTATGGCGGCACGGCGCCGGAGCCGCTCGCCACGGCCTTCGGCCACCTGAACAACGCCGTCGATATAACCCTGGGCTTTGATCCCAGCCAGGGTGGCGCGCTGAGCTACTTCACAGCGGCCAACATGGCGCCGTTCAACAACCTCACTACCCTGCAACCCAACGCCGGTTACTGGCTGCACGTTTCGGGCAGCGGCCAGCAGTGGGCCGGGCAGTAGGCGCTTGATCGGGCGTGCTGCCCACTCCGCCTGGCCGAACGCGCTCGTTCACGCCGGACCGGCTTTCGGCGCGGAGCTTGTGCTCCTGGGCGCGGCGGTGGGGCTGCCGCTGCTGCTTGTACCGAGTGCGAGCAACCTGTTCGACCTCCCCAAAGCGGCGCTGCTCCGCCTGCTCGTGATCTGCCTCAGCCTCTTGCTCTATCGGGCGCTCCTGCGGGCGCCCCGCTGGCGCGACGCTGTGCAACTCCGGCAACTGACCCCCGTGTCGGCGGCGCTTGGCCTGGTCACGCTGACCTGGCTCGTGGCCGCCCTGCTCGGCGTAGACCGTCTGCGCAGTCTCTTTGGCTCCTACTACCGGCAGTTTGGCGTGGTCACCTTTGTCTGCCTGTTCCTTCTCGCGCTGGTCGCCGAACGCCTGTACCAGTCTCCTGCGGCCAGATCCAGGTTGATCCTCGCCGTCGTTGCCACGGCCGGCGCTGTGGCGCTGTACGGCCTGCTGCAGTTCGTGGGCCTGGATCCGCTGCGATTGCCGCTGCCACCCGGACGCAGGGTGGTGTCCACGCTTGGTCAGCCCAACGTTACCGGGGGCTTCCTGGCAATGGCGCTGCCCCTGACGCTGAGCGGCGCCCTCGCCGCGCGCCTGCCGCGCCGGCTGTCCCTCCTCAGCGCCGTTACCATCCTGCCCAGTCTGCTGCTGACGCAGTCCCGTGGCGCCTGGGTCGGCGCGGCGCTTGGCCTGGCAGCGACCGTCCTCCTGGTCTGGCGAGGCGGCAGACGGCCGCTCTGCAACGCCGCGCTCCTGCTGCTGGGAGCGGTGGCGTTGATCCTCGGCGCCACCGTGCTCCTGCAGCGGCCGACTGCCCTCGAGGGGCGACTCCGGCAGGAACTCACGCTCGGACGGACCAGCACGAGCGCTCGGCTGGCTGTGCTCGGGCCCACGGTCCGTCTCATCCAGGACCGACCCATCCTCGGCTATGGTCCAGAGACGATGGACCTCGTCTTCGATCGCGTGTACCCTCCAGCGTTGGCGCGCTATGAGCCGCGCCAGTCCGTCACCGACCGAGCGGACAACGAATTCCTGGATGCAGCCATCAGCGCGGGGATAGCCGGCGTGCTGGCCATGACCCTCTGGTATGGGGCGGTCGCCTGGGCGGCCTGGCGCAGCGTGTGTGGCGCACGATCGCCGGCCGAACGCTGGCAGCGAGCCGGCATCGCCGGGGCGCTCGCCGCCTATATGGTGCAGGAACAGTTTGGCTTCGCGTCCATCGCGGTGACCAGCACCTTTGTGCTGCTCACCGCTGTCGCCGCCGCGAGTGCCTGGCCGCAAACGCTGACGCCGCTAGGGCCGCCTCCGCCGGCACGCGCTCCCGGCAGGCTGCCCTACCGCATCGGTGTCGGCGGCGCCGTCTTGCTCGTACTGCTCCTGGTGGTGCGCCCGCTCGCCGCCAACGCCTTCTATGACAGCGGCCTCGCAGCGCTACGTCAGAGCCGGCCGGCCCAGGCCGCCGTCGACTTCCGCGTGGCCGGCGCCCTGGCGCCGCTTGAACCCAGCTACGACACCGCACTTGCCAACGCGGCGCTCGCCCAGACGGGTGGCGGCGAACAGGGCGGGCGCGATCTGCACTTCGCGGCGGCGTTGCGCAGCACCGGCATGGCCATCACCGCCGCGCCGCTTGATGCCCACGGCCGGCTCAATCTGGCCCTGGTTCTGGCGAATTGGTCGCTGCATGGGCATCCCGAACTGCGCCCACGCGTCGAGCAGTCCTTCGCCCGCGCCGTGCAAGCCAGTCCCTTTCGCGGCTACTACCGCCGCGATTGGGGACAGTACGAAGCAGCAGCCGGACACGCGCAGGCCGCCCAGGCGCAGTATGCTGCTGCCATCGCCCTCGACGACGGCGACCCGGCGAGCTATCGCGGCCTCGGCGAGGCGCTGCTGGCGGCCGGCAACCCGGCGGGAGCGCGGACCGCCTTCCTGGCTAGTCTGCGGCTGGACCCGTGGCAGCCGGACCTCCAGCGACGGATCACCCTCCTGGCGTCGCTCAGCGCGCCGTAAGGCGGAGCAACAGCCGCCAGCACCCAGCCAGCCCCAGGAGCAGCGCGGCAAGGAGCGCGGCAAGAGTCCGTGGCTCCGACGCGCCTCCTCCGCCACCGGTCTTGGGGAGTCTAGTCGGCTGCGCCATGACCGCGGCGGGGAGCTGGACCGGCACTGGGGACGGGGTGTGCGGTGGCTGCGCGGCGGTGAGGCTCGCACCGAACACCAGGTCGATGACGGCGCCAGGTGCCTGACAGCCCGATGGGACGACGACAGCGCCAGTGGCGCCGACCATGGCAGTACACGAGACCAGCACTGCGCCGCTGCGATCCAACACCTGGATCATCACCGGTGTTCCGGCCACAACACCGGCGACCGTTGCCGCCGTCACCACGACCGTACAACCGGACGGCGCCATCACCCGTGCCGCCGGTCTCCCCGCGACGGCGCCCGCACTCGTGCCGACTGGACCAGGGCAGGATGAGCGCACCGTCGCGGCAACCGCAAGCGTGGGGCCTCCGCTCGCCGGGACGTTCACCTGCACGGTAGTGGAAACGTCCCCGTGTGCCCCGGTCGCGACGGTGGTGGTGCTGGTTGCGATTGCGCTGGGCGTCGCTGTCGTCCTAGCGGTGGCAGCGGTAACCGTGCTGGTCGCCGTCGGCGCAGCCGTACTGGTGTTCATCGCTATCGGCGCCGGTACGCCGGAGCTAGTGGGCGTCGCCGACGCTGCTGGGATAGTCGTGCTCGTCGGCGCTGGTGCGTTGGTGGCGGTCGGAGGCACGTTAGTCGCTGTCGGAGGCACGGGTGTCGCCGTTGGCGCGATGGTCGCCGTTGCCGTGTTTGGCGGCGTCGGCGTGTTGGTGGGAGGGATGGTAGCTGACGGCGCAGGCCTGGCCGTGGCAGTGGGGATTACGGGCGGGGACGACGGGAGTGTCGAAGAGAGGGTCAGCGTCGGCGCCTGGTCAGGGGAGTCTGCAGCAGCCACCGGCACGAGTGTGGTGGCGACCACCGCGAGTTGGATCATGAGGCCGGCGACGCTGGCCGCCAGGAATAAACGTAGCATGGCCGGCGGCCGAGTGTAGCGAGTCAGGGGACACCGTCCTTCCCGTTCCATCTGTTCTCGGGGCGCCAGCGGCTTCTGCAAAGCGAGGGACCGCACTCGCCATGGTAGTACGTAGCCGGTTACACCCTGCTCGCTGAGGCAACCTAACGGCCGGCCCACCCGACGCCGCTGGGGCTATTTCCCTCTGGTGCCGAAGGTGGGAGTCGAACCCACACGCTCTTGCGAGCCTCGGATTTTAAGTTCTCAGGCAGGTGTGTTGTGGCGTCCGGCAGTGTCCGGTTTCCTCTGGATTCGTGCGTGAATAGTGCGGCAGCGTGTGGCAGTGTTTGCCAGTGTTGCGTTGTGATTAGGGGGAGCGTTAGGGGAATCCTAAAGAAGCTCCGGCAAGCGGCCTTAGACCGGGAAGCGTCGCGTGAGGAGCATGGCCATACCTTGAAACGTGAAGCCATGTTCGAGTCGGACAGCATGGGGCACATTCTCAAACCCCCATCGCCGGTAAAACCGCACGGCTCTCTCATTATCGGTATCCACGTACAGGCAGATAACGCCCTCGCGCTCATTGTGGCTTTGGGCCTCAAAGATCAGATGACTCATTATTTGGTCTGCAAATCGTTGCCCCGGCAGTGCCGCTTGAGGTTGTCCTTTGAACCTATCTTGAATGCCCACCATTGGGATCAAGCTCAACTGGCGCGGCTCGCTCTGCGCTATCGGCCAGGGCCAAGGCGACGGACCGAGAGACGCAAACCCTACGAGTCCATCTTCCTCTGTTGCGTATAGAGGGCATTTCCTAACTCATGCGAGGCCCTCCCAGGTGTGGGCGAGGACGCGTTTGGGGGAACGGATGAGGTCCGGGCGACCAGCCTCGGTAGCGGCGAGGGCGACGATGACGACCCCGGCGTAGGTGAGGGCGACGCGGGCGGCGATGGCGGACCAGCCGGTGAGGGGTGGGCGCTGGAGATGGAAGAACAGGAAGACCCGGCCGAAGAAGCGTTCGATACTGGAGCGTTTGCCGAATTCGTGGAGCGTCCAGGTGGGTGGGAGGCAGGAGCGGTTTTTGGTGCGTTTGGGGTTCCAGGGGCGCTGACGCGGAGCGGCCGTGCGCGAGCGCCTAAGACCGTGTGGATCCAGCGGATGAGGGCCAGTCCCCAGTAGGCGGCATCGAGGCGCACCACGCGGGGTCGCAGGGCGTAGAACTGGACGGCCAGGGTGAGCAAGCGTTGGGCGAAGGGGGCATCGTGGGCATTGGCCGGCCAGAGCAAAAACAGGACGGGCAGACCGGAACCCCGGCAGAGCAGCGTATGCACCCGGAAGCCGCGCAGGAAGCGGGTGGGATGCTGAGCGG
>DHIZ01000134.1 GCA_002404055.1 Chloroflexi bacterium UBA4733 | reverse complement strand
GGCCGTTCCGGACCTGCTCGCCCAGACGGGCGACGATCTCGCCTTCCTGCGCCGGCAAGCGGCAAGCAAGTGACAGGTCCGCCTGGCGCTTCCAGCGTTCCGAACGGTCTTCGCCGGCCGTCTGGTCCCATTGACGGCACATGGGTCAATGCCCTACAGTGACTCCGGCCGAACCTGCTTCCGGCGAAGCAACCGAGGAAGAACGAAAACGCGTGCGTAACCTCCCTTTCAACCAGCCAGGCCGCTTCTACCGTGGTAATCTGCATACCCACTCCACCCGTTCCGACGGCATGGTCCCAGCTAAGCAGGTCCTCCAGGCCTACCAGCAACATGGTTACGACTTCGTCGCCATCACCGATCACTTCCTCCCGCAGTATGACTTCCCCATCACCGATACCCGTCTGCTGCGTACCCCTGCCTTCACCACCCTGCTCGGCGCAGAAATCCACCCGCCCGCGCTGCGGAGCGGCGACCGCTGGCACATTGTCGCCGTTGGCCTGCCCATCGACTTCGCACCACCCCGCGACGACGAGGACGCCCCCGCGATGGCCGCGCGAGCAGCCGCTACGGGCGCCTTCGTCGGCCTTGCCCACCCCGCCTGGTACGGCCTCACCGTTGAAGATGCCGAATCCATCGCGGCATCCGCCGATGCCGTCGAGATCTATAATGAAACATGCGCCCAACTCAACGACCGCAGTGACGGCTGGTATCTGTGCGATCTCCTCCTTGCCCGTGGCCACCACCTACTCGCCTATGGCAGCGACGACGCCCACTTCACAGCGCGACAAGACCGCTTCGGCGCCTGGGTCAACGTCCGCGCGGAGTCGCTGGACCCCACCGCCCTCCTGGCCGCCCTCAAGGCCGGCCACTTCTACTCCAGCCAGGGTCCCCAAATCGAGCAGCTCACCATCACCGGAAGCCGGCTCGAGTTGACCTGCTCCCCTGCTCGCGCCGTCTTCGTTGCTGGGCGCGGCGCCCGTGCCCGCTCCGCGTTGGCGCCTACCGGCGACCTTACCAGTTGCCGCCTCGACCTCGCCCCGTTCGCCGGTTCCTATTGCCGTGTCACTATCGTCGACGCCGCCGGTAAACGCGCCTGGACGAATCCATTCTGGTTAGACCTCGCGGTGCATTAGGCTGGGAATGCAGACCGAATTCTGGATATAACCCCGGCGGAATAGCGTACCGCAAGTCGCCAAAGCGTCGAGATTGGGGGGACGGACTGCCGAATTTCCCGTACACCGAGGCTGTCGTAGCGCTGCTGATCCGTCGTGAGCGGGAATATCCAAACTGTACTGATCCTCCGCCCGCTTCACGACTGGTAGGTGAGGACAACGCCCAACGCCTCCTCGGGATGCTCGATCAGCAGATTGGCTGCCTCGCCGGCCTGAGCGACTGGAAAGCGATGGGTAAGCAGCGGCTGGGTACGCAGGCGTCCTGTCGCTTGGAGATGGAGCAACGCCTTAAGGTTGGTGTGCGCGTCCCAGCGCACGAAGCGCGCCGGGTAGTCGAGGCCCTGGTTCCATTGGGGATCACGGCTGCCCGGTCCACGACCGTATACCCAGCGCAGATCAATCTCCTTCAAGTGCGGGCTGGCATCACCGGCAGCGCCGCTAAAGTCCGACGCCAGCGGCCCCCCCACGATCAGGACGACCCCGCTCGGCCGCACCAGCCGGACGGCCAGATGCATCAACTCGCGGCTGCCCTCACCGACGCAGAGCGCCACATAGTCGGCGCCTACACCGTCCGTGCGACGCCGCACCTCGTCGAGAAACTCGCCGGACTGCACAGCAATGGCCGCCTCAATGCCACAGGAGCGCGCGAGGTCCAGGCGGAGCGGGTAGCGATCGCTGCCGAGCGCACGTCCGCCAGCCGCGAAGGCAAGCTGTGCCAGGCACTGGCCAACCATTCCAAGACCGATGATGGCAATCACCGCTCCCGGCTGGAACTCGGCGCGGCGCAAGGCGTGCAGGGCCGTCAAGGCGACGTTGGTGGTGGCAGCTTCCTCGCTGCTGACCCCATCCGGCACACGGGCAAGGGCGTGCCGCGGCACACAGGCGTATTCCGCGTGTGGTGCGAAGCCGCCACCGGCGCAAGCAACAAGGTCGCCAATTGCCAGTTCCTCCCGCAGATCGTCAGACCGTTCGACGACGCGACCGCAGGACTGGTAGGACATGGGGCGCTCGCTGACTGCAGGATGCTCATCGCTCTCTCGCCCTCGTGCGGCGGTACGCGCCCGGCGCAGTCCGCCCAACTCCGATCCCTCACCGAAGACGGAACAGATCGTCTGGATAATAGCGCTGCTGCCCGCCAGCGTCGGCATCGGCGCATCACGAACGTACACGTCGCCCCGATTGGTGGCTACGACTTGCTTCATTTTTGCATCTCCTCCTGTTTTAGTGGCGCATCTACGAACTTCCGTCAACGTTGGCAACGCACGCCTGGCGACTGAAGTCGCGGCTAGTCCGCCTGCGCGGACTCGTTCCCAGCCCGCGCAGGCGGACTTCGCTCATTCGTAGGCGCGACTTCAGTCGCCAGCCGCTTAGTCGCGACCCACGCCAGACTGTGCGCGCGCCGGCCGTGCCACCAGTCTACTCGTTGCGGCTCGGGTCCCAAGCCAAATGGCGGTCCAAGAAGGCGAACGTCGCCGCGCCGTGGATCATGTGGCCGCCTTCGAAGAACGCAATCTCTGTTCGCTCCGGGAGTTTCAAGTCGGCATAGCGTCGCCGAACCCTGGCGTATTCGAAGGCGACCCACTCGTCCAGGCCGACGCCGTCGCGATGGCCGCGCTCGACCATGAATGGTCGCGGCGCGATCAGCCCGGCCAGCTCCGCGTAGTTAAAGGTGTGGCCGAGGTTGAACTCGAACATCTCGTACTCGCCGGTAAACATGTAGCTCATTGGTAGCTCGGTACTGACACACTTGACGATCCACTCGTTGAAGTCGCCGGAGCAGATGGCAAGGCAGTAGCCCGGCAGCAACGCGGGGATGCGCATGGCGGCCTTACCGCCATAGGACAACCCGTAGAAGGCGATGCGCGCCGGGTCGACAAATGGCTGCTCCGCCAGCCAGGAGAGCGTCACCTCGTGCTGGGCCAGGATGAAGGAGTAGATCGTCCAGCCGAGCAGGTGCGCTTTGCGGACAGCGCTGCGGAAGGCATGGCCGCCGACGTAGGGATTCTGCGGAGCATAGACCACGTAGCCGCGATCGGCCAATCGGGCGGCGAAGTTCCGATAGGGCGAATCCGGCTTGTCCACCACGTCGCGGGGTCGGCCCTCCAACCCGTGCTGGCAGACGACGACAGGCCGGCGCTCACCAGGCGCTATCCCCTTCGGTATCAGCAGCAGCCCACTGGCGAAGACGTCCGGCCAGACGTCAAGTCGCACTTCGTAACCTGTCCAGCGCGGCCGGTCGTAGACAAGTTGCGTGTGCGGGTCGTGCGGTACTGATGGCGGCGGGCAGCGGCCAAGCACCTCGTCCCAGAGGTAGGAACGATAGCGCTCCGTGCTGCGTTGCCAGGCGTCGGGCGATGTCGCATCGGCGGCCGACCAGAAGGCATCTCGTCGTCGAGCCGAAGTCCCCAGCAGTCGTTGCGTGTACTGCACTGCCTGCTCAACCTGACGCCGTTGCCGTGCCGCCGGGTCCGGAAGTCGGGTTTTTCCTGCCGAACCTTGAGGGGAATACTGGCCGGCCTTCCAGAGATCAAACTGCCTGGCCGCAGCCTCGGACCGTTCCGGCCCTGCCGAGGCGACCGCCAGTGCTTCGGCGGCCTCCACGCTCAGGAACCCCAGTAGCGCATCGAGGGCGCGGTCGCACCCCGGTTCCGCCCCGTCCGGCTCAACCAGCACGAGTTGCTCTGCCACCCCCAGGCTATGGTACGTCCGGCGCGCGCGCGCCACCTCCGTGCGTACCTCCTCCACGGACGCCGGAGCGAGCACACCAGGCGCCGCGCCGCCGCGACCCTCCCGACTCGCCGGGGGACCAGTCACCTCCGGGCCGGGGCACGTTTCCACGACCAACCGGCGCGGGGCGATCAACGCCGCCACCGCGGCGTCGCCAAAGCCGCGCAGCAGGCGCCAGATATCGCGATAGATCGGTTCCTGCCAGGCCATCTGCCGATTGCGAAAGGCGCCGCTCACGCCGATCGCCGTGATGCGCGGGTCAAGGGCGCCGCCGTATAGGGCCAACAGCCCCCCTTCACCGTAACCGAACACGTGTACCGGCAAGGCCGAACTGCCGGGCTGTTGCACGAAGAAATCCACCAGCGCCAGCACCTTCTGCACCTCGTAGCCGATGATGTGTCGGCCCAGCTCAAAGGCCATGCGGTACACATACTCACGGTGCGGCTGGTTGGTCATGCGGATGTCCGGGTTGCCGGACCAGGTATCGATGCGGTCGATCAGTACCGGCACGACGACCCGACAACCGCGTTGTGCCAGACGGCGGGCGAACTGCGCGGCGGGTTCCAGCCCAGGCGCCAGCCCGGCGAGCTGCTCGGGCGACCAATCGGCGTCCGGTAGAGCGATCACGTTCGCGCGCGCTGGCCGGGCCGGCTCCAGCAATAGTCCCTCACCGTCCACGCCGGGCAGGACCGGCCAGCGCACAGCATACGCCGTGAAGGCGGCTGTCACAGCCAGCACGGCCGAACCGGCTGTCGAACTCAGGAAATCCAGCGCCGGAATGGGCTGCCGGGTATCCACGACGCCCAGGAGCCGCGCCAGCTCTTCCCGCTGCCCGGCGACGAACTGCTCCCACGACGTACCATCAGCCGCGTTGGCGCTGCTTTGCTGACCTTGAGCCGCGGCGCTCAGCTCCCGATCGAGGAACGAGTGCAACCCGGTCACCATTTGGGCGGCGAGGTCGTCGCCATCCGTCGCTTGACGAGTTCCCGACAGATGCTTCGACTCCCCGCCTGCTCTGTTCATCGCCCACCTCCCCAATTGTCGGCACAGGTTCGCCGCTCCGGCGCTACGGTCAGCCCAATTCCGAGTGCCTCACCGCCGAACTGGCACGCCGGCAACCGCTGGACACTATGCATCGTAAGTCCGAGTTCGTCAAGACGGTTGATGAAAGACGTTCGGACTTCGCCACGATTTGCTGTGTGAGCGCCTGGTCATGGAGGGGACGTGCGCACAGGCGATACGTACGGTGGCTCCGATGTCGCATGTCCGCCTGCTCGTGACAACCAGCGGTTGACGCTCGCCAGCGCGATCGATACCCTGGCGCAAAAGGGGGGAGCCGCACATTTCCTCAGCCAGCCGGCGGTACCGTAGCGGAAGGGGGCAACGATGGCGGTGGCCGGGATTTTACTGCGAGCGGGAGCCGCCAAGGTAGACATCACGCCGCCGCTCGGGACGCCAATGTCCGGCAGTTTCCAGGAGCGGCGCGCCGCGGCTGTGGACGATCCGCTTCACGCGCGGGCGTTCGTGTTGGAACGGGGCGACCTGCGTCTGGCACTCGTTGCCTGTGACATCATCTGCCTACCGGCAGACGATGTCGCCCGCACGCGCGCGCTCATCGCCGACTGGTCGGGCATCCCGGCCGGACATGTCCAACTGGCGGCAACCCACACCCACACGGCCGGCTCGCCCACCGGCTTGCTCGGCACGCCCCGTGCCGACGCCTACATGGCGGCGCTGCCAACTGAGTTGCCGGCCGACGTGCAGACCTTGCGCGCGGGCGATCTGGCAATCGTGGGGCTGCCGGGCGAGACCGGCTTCGACCAGGGGGGCTACGAAACCTGGGCTGCCCGTTCGGCAGCCGTGGAGCGTGGCTCCGGCGAACGGCTGGTCGCCACGGCAACCGCGCTATTGGCAAAGGCGTTCGCGGCGAAACGAACTGCGTATGCCTTCGATGGTCCGGTGCAGAGCTCGGTCGAGGCGCGGATCGCCATCGACCGTGTCGATTTGGCCGATCCGGTCTCCTCGTCAGCGCGACCCTTGGCTACGGGTGGGCGGGGCCTTCCGGGAAGACGTTGCAGCCCGGTGGTGGCGCCCAGTACTCCGACGAT
>DHIZ01000044.1:18999-30643 GCA_002404055.1 Chloroflexi bacterium UBA4733 | reverse complement strand
AAAGTTATTCCGTGACGGCTCCTATGGTGGGGTGGCCGGCGAGGAATTCGTGCGCCAGTTTCTGCGCGCGGCCCGCGCCGGTACACCCGCACTGTGCCCGATCGAGGCGGTCGTACATATGCTTGATGTCATCGAAGCGGCGTTGCAGTCGTCTGAGACCGGGCGCTCCGTGCGCCTGGACAAGTCCGGGCAAGAATCGTAGCGTGCCAGTAGCCCGCCCGGCGACTGAAGTCGCGGGCTAGATTTGGCGAAGTCCGCCTTCGCGGACTGAACGAGCCGCCGAAGGGCGGCTTTGCTGGGTGTAGCCCGCGACTTCAGTCGCCGGGCGCGGCGGCGGCGCCGTTAGCAAGCAGACAAAGCAAGACCTTGGGGGACACCCGGGACGGGATCCAAACGGTTGAGGACTTGGGAGATGCATGAACATTAAGAGGTGCTACTGCCTCGCATGCGGTGACAACCCGCGATGGCGACACGGTACCGCGGTTGCTCCATCGCTCGGCTGTTCCTGCCTGTTGCCGCGCTCACCAGTCCCGCTTGCCGACGTAGAGGTCGCGGTTGGCCAGCGGCAACGGCACGCGGGCGCCGTGCTGCCCGTGCGAGGCGATGATGCCCATGATCAACTCCTGGCTGCGGCGGGCGAGCTGGACGTTGCCCTGGGTGGCGCCGCCGCTGTCGAGGGCTGCCACGAGGTCGTTCAGGCAGTTCAAGGCATTGCTGGTGTGCTCGAACGCCGGCGGCGCCACCGGCTCGAGCTGCTTCCAGGCGCCGGACTGGCGACGCAGCTCGGCCGTTTGGCCGTCGTTGAGCAGCCGCAACTTGCCGGTCGTGCCCGTCACCTCCCACTCGTAGCCAAGAGTGGCGAGGAGGTAGCCGTGGATGCCGTCGGCGAAGCGGATGTAGGCCGAATCGATCGACGGGTCCACCTCGACCTGGTTGTCGGCGTAGTCGGCTTCGTCAGCCCCGACCGTCCCCTGAACGTATTCCACCGGGGCATCGCCGGCGAGCAGCAGGAGCAGGTCGGCAGCGTGGGTGTGGCTCCAGAGGGCGGAGCCGGCGCAGTGACCGATGATGGTGCGCTGGTCGCCGACGATGCCCTCGGCGATCAGCCGGCGCGCTTCCCGGTAGACCGAGCTGTAGCGACGGTTGACACCGAGGTTGAACTTGACCCCGTGCTGCTCACAGGCGGCTGCCATGCTGTCGGCCTCGACCATGGAGCAGCACAGCGGTTTCTCACACCAGATGGCTTTGACGCCGTGCTCGGCGGCGTAGACGACGATCTCGCGGTGGCTGGCCGGTCGGGTGGTGACGCTGATGATATCCGGCTGCTCGTTGGCGATCAGCTCGCGAAAGTCGGTGTAGGCGCGAGGGATGTCCCAGCGCCGGCAGAAGGGGTGCAGCTTGTCTTCCAGCACGTCGGACGCCGCCACCAGCGTGGTGCGCTGACAGGCCTGGTAGGTGCCGGCGTGGCTATAGGGGTAGATGATGCCGGGATGGTTGCGCACTTCGTCGTCAATCGAGCCGCCCATGCGTCCGCAGCCGATGATCGCGGCATTGTAGGTCTGTGGCATGTGTCATCCTCTTTATATCCCGAATCCAGTCACGCCTGCACCGGCGTGCGTAGTGTGCCCAGGCCGGTGATCGAGGCCTCCATGACGTTGCCCGGCCGGAGGTAGGTACCCGTGGCGTCACCGACACCGGAAGGGGTACCCGTCGCAATGAGGTCGCCCGGCTCCAGCGTCATGAAGCGGGAAGCGAAGGCGATGATCTCGGCGACCCCAAAGATCATGTCCCGCGTGCTGGCATGCTGGCGCAGTTCCCCGTCTAACGTCAGCCGCATGTCCAGTTGCTGGGGATCCGGTACGTCGTCGGCGGTGACCAGGTAGGGACCGAGCGGCGCGAAGCTGTCCGGCCACTTGCCCATCAGCCAGTCGAAATACTCCCGCCAGGCGTAGTCGTTCCGCTCGTTGCCATAGTCAATGGTGCGCGCTGAGATGTCGTTGATGATGGTGTAGCCGGCCACCGCGGCCAGCGCCTGCTCCACCGGCAGGTTGCGACAGCGCCGGCCGATCACCACTGCCAGTTCGAGCTCCCAATCCACCGTCTGAGAGACCGCCGGCAGGATCAGCGGCTGGCCGGGACCGATGATGGCGGAGGAGGGCTTGAGGAAGAGCTTGGGGGCGAGCCGTGCCTTGTCGACCCGTTGCCCGCCACCCTCCGTGATGTGGTCCTGGTAGTTGGCGGCCAGCGCCAGCAGTTTTGGGGGGCGGGCCAGCGGCGCCAGCACCTGCACATCCGCCAGGGGCAATTCGCGGCCGGCAGCCCGACAGGCCAGCTCTAGCGCTGGCGGGCCGGCCTCGCGCAGCCGGCCGTGGCGGATGCCGCTTCTGCCGTGGTATGTGACGAGCTTCATGCGTTCTTCTTCCCGTCCCCTACTCCGAGCGGCCGCGGGCGGTCACCAGCCAGACGGCTTCGACCACGCCCCGGCGGGCCGCGAAGACGCGATCGTGCAGGTTGGCGGCGGAGCAGCAGTGGCCCGGATGCACGGCGACCACGTCGCCGATGCGCAGGTCGGTCGTACAGCCCTCGCGGACCGTGAAGTTGCCGTGCTCCTCGGAGAGCCCGCGGTAGGCCAGCTCCGGGTGGCCGGCCACGGCCGGCGTGCCATGGTCCCGCGCCAGAACCTGGATCCCGCCATCGGTGATGACCTTCTGCGGGGAAGGCCGGCTCAACACGGTACACAGCACACTGAACGCCAGGTCGAATTCCGGCACTTTCTCCTGGTAGCTGGGATCCATGTAGACGTAGGAACCGGACTGGTGCTCCGTCACGCCGGGATAGACGCCGGAGATGTTGTAGGTGCCCGTGCCGCCGACAGTCACTACCGCCACCTCCAGACCGTACTGCTCCAGAAGATCGCGGGTCTCCATGGTACGGGCCAGCATGCGCTCTGTCTCAAGCTTGCGCACGGCAAAGTCCTCGTGCTGGACCACGTGGCCTTCGTAGGCGTGCAGGCCTCGAAAGCGCAGGCCGGGCGCGCGGCTGACCGCCTGGGCCAGTTCCAGCGCCGGCCCGCCCGGCTGGACGCCGCAGCGGCCCATGCCGGCGTCGACCTCGACGACGACGTTGAGCGTCACGCCGTGGGCCTGAGCAGCGTTCGACAGGTCGGCGACGTTGCCGGCGTCGTCCACCGCGACCGTGACCCGGGCGCGTTGCGCCATCAGGCAAAGGCGGTCGATGGCCTGGCGGGCGACCACCTGATTGGCGACGTACACGTCGTCGATGCCACCCGCCACCATGGCCTCGGCCATGGCCACCTTGGCGCAGGTGACGCCACGTGCGCCGGCCGCTACCTGCATGCGGGCGATGGCCGGCGCGCGATGGGTCTTGACGTGTGGCCGTAGCCGGGCCGGTCGGTCCTGAAAGAAGGCGGCCATCCGGTCAATGTTGGACTGGAGCAGGTCGATGTCCACGACCGGCGCCGGCGTCGGCAAGTCAGCGACCGGGTGCCCGATCGCCGGATGATCTGTCAGCACATCGCTATACACTGCTTCTGCTCCCATACACTGCTTCTGCTCCCTGGCATACAAAGTTCCTATCGTCACGTCCGACCAGCCGCCTATTATTGTAGCTTTAGATCCTGGTCGAGCAGCACCTGGGCCGCCTGCTGGGCCTGGGTCAGTCCATCCTGAATGCTCACCTTGCCGGCGAAGATGTCGTTGATCGTCTTGTTGAGGGCGCCCGAAATCTTGGCATAGGAGGGCAGGGCGGGCCAGCGCCAGCCGTGGGGAGCCATGTCGACGAAGCCCTTCAGTTGCGGGTCGGTCTTCAGGTAGTCCCGAAGTTCCTTCGACTGGAAGGCGGCGTTGCTCACCGGCAGGGAGGTGGCCTGAATGCACATCTGGGCCTGGGCGTGGGGAGCATTCAGCCACAGGGCGACGCGCGCGGCCGCCTGCTTGTGGTCGGCCGGGTTGGTCTTGCTGTATTCGGCGAGCAAGCCAAGGCGGGCCTTGCCTTCCGGGTGGGTGTCGGGCAGATTGGACATGTAGGTGATGGTGGGCGCCCCTGCCTTGCTCACCGCAGCGCTGGTGGCAGCCGGCTGAACGACGGACGACGAGGTTGCCGCCGACGATGTGACCACCGTGCTCGTTGCTGCCGAAGAGGCTGCCGCCGTGCTCGTTGCTGCCGACGACACTGCCGCCGCCGTCGTTCCCGGCGCCGCGATGGCCCCCGTAGTCGTCGCCGCTCCCGTCGTCACCTGGGCGGCGCCGCCACAAGCGGCGAGCAACGAGGCGGCTGCCAGCCCGACGGGTAGGGCGGCCAGGAAGCGGCGCCGGGTGAGCGCTGCCGGCACTCGTGACTGTGTAGGCATCCCGTTCTCCTTCGCTACCAGAGGCGGCCGTCAAGAGCCGGCGAGCAGCCGTCCGCCGGCCCGTTGGACGTGGGCAGCGGCTTCTCGCTCGGCGCGCTGGGGGTCGCCCGACGCCAGCGCTTGAATGACCCGGTGATGACGCTCCAAGAAATCGGCGATTGTCTCGGCGCTCGGGGTGGTCGACGGCGTCGCTGCAATCAACTTCCAGGCGGCCGGGCTGAGCAGGCGCCACGATCGGTGCAGGAGGTCGTGCTGGGCGTAGCGCACGAGCAGGTCATGAAACTCGGCGTTCTTCTCTTCCATGCTCAGCCAATCGCCGCGGCGTGCCGCCTCAGCCCCCGCCTCAACAACGGTCCGCAGTTGCTCCAATTCCTTCGGCGTAATCCGCGAGCAGGCGCGGCGGGCAGCAAACCCTTCCAAGACGGCGCGGAGGCTGGCGACTTCCTCAATCTGGGCAGGCACGTGTTGCGGCACAAACACGCCGCGCCGAGGGGAATGCTGGAGGACGCCGTCGCGCAGCAGGCGCGCCATGGCCTCGCGCACGGGGGTGCGGCTGATGCCCAGCCGGCGAGCAAGCTCTGCTTCGCTGAGGCGGTCGCCCGGCTGCACCTCGCCACTGCGGAGCAGGTCCAAGACGTAGGCCTCCACGTCCATGTGCAGGGCCCGGTTTGCTGTCAGGTTGGGTATGGAAACAGCCATCGTCTCCCCGTCGCCTCTGCGCCAACCATTCGTGTGGACTGTCTACAGTTCTACATGCTACTGTACGCTATCGGTCGGTCGCTGTCAAGGGTGGTCCCCACCGTTGGCTATTGCGGCGGCTGTCTGCAAGCGAGGAAGTGAAAAGCGCATGGCGACGGTGTATCGGGCAGGGATTATCGGCCTGGCACGCATGGGAAGTTGGTGGGATGATCAACTGCGGGAGACGACCCCGGTCGAGGCGCCGTCCAGCCACGCCGGCATGTACAGCGCCTGCCCGCGCACCCAGCTCGTCGCCGGCTGCGACATTGATGCGGAGAAGCGAGAGACGTTCCGTCGGCGCTGGGAGGTGGAGGCGGTCTACGCCGACTACCGGGAGATGCTGGCGCGGGAGTCGCTCGACGTCGTCAGTGTCGTCACGTCGTGGGCCAGTGTCCAGGGAGCCATCGCCGCTGATGTCGCCGCCAGTGGCGTGAAGGGAATGTACTGCGAGAAACCGATGGCGTCTTCGGTCGAGCAGATGAGCCGCATCGTCCAACTGTGCAGCGATCATGGGGTGGCTGTCGTCGTGCCCTACGTGCGCCGCTATAACCCGCGCTACGGCAAGGTCCGCGAACTGGTAACCTCCAGAGCCATCGGCCAGTTGCGAACCATCCATGCCACCGCGGTCGCCTCCCTGCTCCACGCCGGCACCCACTATTTCGATAGCATGAACTTCTTCACTGGCGATCCAGAGCCGGCCTGGTGTGTCGGGCGGCTGGAGGATACGAGCCACGTCAAGGCTGATAGTTGGGCACGGCAGGACCCTTCCGGCAGTGGCTACTTCGAGTTACGCGACGGCACGCGCTTCACCTTTGACGGCGCCTCCAGCGGTCCGGCCTCCTTCCTCCTCTCCGGCACGGAGGGACGCCTCTGGGTACTCAACGAGGCCAGGGATATTCTGCTCTGGCGGACCAAGGATGCTACCCTGGAAACCATCACGCCGCCGCACCAGACACAGAGCGTCATGTATGCCGGTTTGGAAGACCTCGTCCTGGCAATGGATACCGGGACAACCACCCGCTGTAACGCGGAGCAGGCGGCGCGGACGCTGGAGATGGCGCTGGCGGTGCACGAGTCCCAGCGCACCGGCAACAGCCGCGTGGACTTCCCGCTGCAGCATCGCAGCCTGAGCGTCGACACTTGGTGACGGCAAGCCGGCCACCCGCCCTTTTAAGGGCGGGTGGCCCTCGGTCTCAGGTATGCTTCATGCACCAACATATCAGTGCATGTGTCGAGGCTCGTGCTGCGCCCTCCATTGCTGTACCGAAGAGGTGAGGTTGATGAACGCCAAGGTGCTGGGCACCCTCGAATTCCCGAAGGTGCTGGCGCGGCTGGCCGATGTCACCGCCTTTTCCGCCAGCCGCGAACTGGCGCTGGCGCTGGAGCCGCATGCCGACCGCTTCTGGGTGGAACGCCGCCAGGAAGAGACGGCGGAGGCCGTCCGGCTGTTGCAGGAGCGGCCGGAGTTTTCGGTGCGCGGCACGCGCGATGTGCGGCTGCTGGCTCGTAAGGCGGCATTAGGCGGTGTGCTTGATCCCTCCCAATTGCTGGAAGTGGCCGGCACCCTGGAAAGCGGCCACTTCGTCGGCGGTGCGCTCGCCAAGCTGGATAACGACGCCTTCCGGGTACTGCGGGAGCACGCTGCGCAGATTCGCCCCTGCCGCGACGTGACGGCGGCCATCGGCGGCGCGATCAGCGATCAGGGCGAGGTGCGCGACAACGCCAGCCCGGCCCTGGGCCGCATCCGGCGGGAGCTGCGCAGTGCCCACAGCCGGCTGACGAAGCGGCTGAACAGCTACCTGACCAGCCACCGTAGTTCCCTGCAGGACGCCATCATCACCTCGCGGAACGACCGCTATGTCATACCGGTCAAGGCGGAGGCGCGCAGCCAGATCCCCGGCATCGTCCACGATCAATCGGCCAGCGGCGCCACCGTCTTCGTCGAGCCGCTGGCGATTGTCGAGTTGAACAATGCCCTGCGCACGCTGCAACTGCAGGAGCTGGCGGAGATCGAGCGCATCCTGCGCGAAGTCTCCGGCATCGTCGGCGCCTCGGGCGAGGCGATCATCGAGAGCGTCAACGCCCTGGCCGCCATCGACCTCTGCCTGGCCAAGGCCCGGCTGGCCGGCGCGCAGGACGCCAGCCGCCCCATGCTGGCTGCAGCCGGTCGCATCGCGCTGTACAAGGCGCGTCATCCGCTACTCACGAGCAAGGTCGTGCCGATCAGTATTGAACTGGGCCACAGCTTCTCCCAACTGGTGATCACCGGCCCCAACACCGGCGGCAAGACTGTGGCGCTCAAGACGGTTGGCCTGCTGACCTTGATGGCGCTCGCCGGCCTGCACATCCCGGCGGAACCCGGCTCGGAGGTCGGCCTGGTAGCCGAGGTCTGGGCCGACATTGGCGACGAGCAGAGCATCGAGCAGAGCCTCTCCACCTTCTCCTCGCACATGACCAACATCGTGCGCATCGTCAACGCGGTGCAGCCCGGCGATCTGGTGCTGCTGGATGAACTCGGCGCCGGCACCGACCCCGTAGAAGGGGCGGCGCTGGCCCGCGCCATCCTGGATTACCTGCGCGCCCGCCAGGCCACCACGGTGGGCACCACCCACTACGCCGAGTTGAAAGTGTATGCCCACGGCACGCCCGGCGTACAGAACGCCTCGGTCGAGTTCGACCTGGAGACCCTCTCGCCAACCTACCGCCTCACCGTCGGCCTACCGGGGCGCAGCAATGCGCTGGCCATCGCCACGCGCCTGGGGCTGAACAAGCAGATCGTGGACGCTGCGACGGCGACGCTCTCCCCGGAGCAGTTGCAGGTCGAGACGTTGCTGAAGCAAATCGCCGACGAGAAGCAGGAAGCCGAGCGCGCGCGGGCCGAAGCGCAGCGCCTGGAGCGGCAGGCCGCGGCCGCCCTGCAGGCGACACAGCGCGAGCGTGCGGCTCTGGAGCGTGAGCGCGAGCGCCTGCTGCAGCAAGCGGAGGCCGCCGCCGAACAGGAGTTAGCCGACTTCCGTCGCCAGTTGGCCGAACTGCAACTGCGCGCCGGCGACGTCAACTCCCGCCGCGACGTGCAAGAGGTGCAGGCGCAGAGTTCGGCGGTGTTGCGCCAGTTGCTGGAACGGCGGCACAAGCAGCCACGCCGCCGCGAAGCGCCGCCGGCCGACCTGCCGCTCGGCAGTTGGGTCCACATCGAGACGCTGGGCCAGTCCGGCAAGCTGCTGTCGCTGGACCGCGACCACAACAGCGCCGAAGTCCAGTTGGGCAGCTTCAAGGTGCGCGCGAAAGCCTCCGAGCTAAGCGCGGGCCATCGCCCGGCTGCCTTCGATCCGGCTGAGACGCGGCCGCGCCGACGCGAACAGGCGCGCGAAGAGCGGGTGGTGACGCTCCCGGCGGTACCGCTCACTGGCACCGAGCTGGATCTGCGCGGCAAGCGCGTTGCCGACATCGAGTCGGAACTGGACCGCTTCCTGAACGACGCCTCCCGCGCCGGGCTGCCCTATGCTCGCATCATCCACGGTAAGGGCACCGGCGCCCTGCGCCAGGTTGTGCTGGCCCAACTCACCGGCCACCCATTGGTGACTTCCTTCCGCCTGGGCGAGAGCGGCGAAGGCGGCGACGGGGTGACGATCGCCACGCTGTAGGCGATCGGACTTCCTTTTAGATGATTTGGCGCACGTGCCGGGTGTGTGCCGCGGCGTCATGGAGGGCTTAGAGGACGTGGTCGTGATGTCCGACACGGAGTTTGTGCAACAGGTCGTTGCACAAACTCCGTGTCGGGATAGGTCTCCGCTTGCCATAGGGTATCGTTTATTCCTCAGAGAGTGAGGCCAATGGTACAGATGCCGATCGAACTGGCGAAGAACCGCGGCTGGCCGCTTTTGCAGCGCCTGGACCAGGCGCTCGAAGCCGGGGAGATTGACGAGGCGCGTTGGTATGCCGAGGTAGCGGCGGTGATCACGCCGGCCTACCTGGCTGCGAATAACCCGCGTACACAATCCGGTTCCGACAGCACTGTGGCGGAGTGGGCTTACAAGCGCAGGTTGATCGCCGAGGCGGTGGACCGTGACGGCGCCTTCCTGGACGTGGGTTGCGCCAACGGCTACCTGATGGAGACGCTGAGCGCCTGGTGCCGGGAACGCGGCCACCTGATAGAGCCGTATGGTCTGGACATCGCGCCGGAACTGGCCGACCTCGCCCGCCGCCGCCTCTCTCAGTGGGCCGAGCGCATCGTCGTTGGAAATGCCCTCGACTGGTTGCCGCCCCGGCGCTTCGACTTCGTCCGCACCGGTCTGGAGTACGTGCCGGTCCGCCGGCAGCGCGACCTGGTGACGCGGCTCTTGACCGACGTGGTCGCCCCTGGCGGGCGCCTGATCATCGGCGTCTACAGCGAGGAGCGCGATGCGATGCGCTTCGGGCCTTCGGAAGCGGATCGCGTGGCCGGTTGGGGTTTCCAGATTGTCGGCCGAACCGAGCGGCCCCACATGAGCGATGCACGGCTCGTCTACCGGGCTTTCTGGATCGACCGTACCAGTTCCTCAAAGGCGGCGCTACAGTGACCGAAAAGGGAAGATTGGAGGAGGGAAGCGAGTTACTGCTCGACTTTGCAAAGCTATCTGGCGCTGTCGAGATCGGCGGCCTGCTCCCTTGCGCGGTGCAGAACGTTGACACTGGTGAGGTGATCCTCATCGCCTACGTCAACGCGCTCGCCTTGGAGCGGGCAGTCGCCACGCGGTCGGCGGTGTTCTGGAGCACGTCACGGAATGAACTCTGGGAGAAGGGCAAGACCTCCGGCGAAACCTTCGAGCTGGTTGAGGTTCTGGTCAACTGCGAGCAGAACTCGCTGGTCTACCGCGTGAGGCAGCAGCACGGCGGCATTTGCCACACGAGCAATCACCTTGGCGTGGCGAGGAATTGCTACTACCGCCGCCTGGACTTTGTCACCTGGGAGCTTGACAACCTGGATCCGTAATGCGGATCAAGTAGCCGTCAGCGCGGAGAGATCAACAGCCATCGGGAACTCTCGGTCCGGTAGGGGTTGAGGCAGGGATTCAAAAGAACTCGCTAACCTGCACCGCGAAATCGGGGAGCAAAGGCGACTGCAACACATCGTCCGCCAGGAGTGTGGCGGACAGTACCAGTTGCGCTTCGCGCCGCCGGTAAATCTGCAACTCGCGGCGCTGCCAGTTGACGATCCAGTACTCGCGCACGCCCTGCCTGGAGTACAGGCTCAGTTTGGTCTCGCGATCGCGCCGCTCGTTCTCGGTACCAGGGGACAGGAGCTCCACGACGAGGTCCGGCGCGGCGTGGAGTTTGCCATCGTCGCCCAGGACCGCGTCGAGCCGCGCGGCGCTAACCCATACCACATCGGGCGCCACGGCGGTGTCGTTGGCAAAGATGACGCCTGGCGCGTCGATAACCAGGCCGGCCCCCGTCTGCCGGTTCCACGCCTGCAGCGCGTAGATGATATTGGCTGCCGACGACTGATGATGCCAGTGTGGTTGTGTCGACACGAAGAGTTCTCCATCGATGAGCTCATAACGCTGATCGTCCAGCGGCACGGGAAAGCCTTCGAGATCGCGGATGGTCATGCGTAGGGCTGTAGCCACTGCGTCACCTCTTTTCGGTTAGGGTCGCGCTATGTTCGGTCTCTGGTAGTATAGCGATGGCTGGATGGGAGGACGGTTGGCGTGCAGTCGCCGCTTCTTTGGGGGAGTACCGCGAGATGGCGCTGAAAGCAGGTGACCGTGATGGCAATAGCGACCGTTGAGACGAAGCGGTACACCATTGACGACCTGGCGGACTGGCCCGACGACGGCAAAATGCGAGAGCTTGTCGATGGGCAGATCGTGGAGTGGGGTATGACCAGCGTTTGTCATGCAAGCCTGGGGGCGTTACTGACCATCGTGATCGGCACGTATGTTCGGGAGCGTCGACTCGGGAGGGTCATGGACGGCGAAGGTACGGTGAGCATCTTGGACAGCGAGTACCACGCCCGCAAGTTCGACATCGCCTTCTACCGGCGGGGGCGCATTCCGCGCAATGTGGATGCCGCTGCGACCACGGTGGCGCCTGATCTTGTCATCGAGATACTCTCGCCCACGGATCGTGTCGCCATGGTCGAGGCCAAGATCGACGACTGGCTACGGACGGGCGTTGCCCTGCTGTGGTACATCAACCCGCAGACTGGCACGACCACCGTGTATCACGACGGCACGATCCGGCGCATCCTTGCAGGCGAGTTGCTCGATGGCGCCGACGTGATGCCGGGTTTCCAGGTTCGCCTCCAGGACCTGCTGGACGAGCTGGCGGACGACGAGGAGTAATGCTCAAGGTCGCCCAGACGCGATGGACACCGAGTAGTGTACATGATGCCCGCATGCCGCCGCCTATAATTCACGCCCCGTCTGCAACTCTGGAGCAGGCGGTACTACTTCCGGCGAAGCCGGCCAGTCCGCGCAGGCGGACTTCGCCTCCAGTAGGCGCGACTTCAGTCGCCAGCCGATCCTAAACTGAAGCCACGATGGGATCTACATG
>DHIZ01000044.1:0-18893 GCA_002404055.1 Chloroflexi bacterium UBA4733 | reverse complement strand
CTAAACTGAAGCCACGATGGGATCTACATGGTGCGCGCTCGGGGCCTGCGGGTTTCATCGTGGCTTGAGTTTAGCTTCACGATAGTTGCGCTGACGGGTCCTTCCCCTGGGGGCCGATCCAGAGCCGTGGCTGCGGCGCCGGTTGGGGAACTGTGCGGCGCGCATCCAGGTGGATGGCGGGCGTGTTGAGGGCTTCCAGGCGCGCCAGCAGTTGGCTGTGCAGGTGTTGGAGCACCTCTGGCCGTTCCGGAGCCAGGTTGTGCTGCTGCCGGGGATCAGCTTGCGCGTCGTAGAGTTCGGCCATGCCGATACCGCCCAGATAGAGGTAGGTCCACTCCGGCGTCACCAGCGTGGAGGAACCCGGTTGTCGCCGCTGCGCCGCCGGTCCAAAGCAGGTGCTGGAGACGGCGTCGCCGCGCCAGTCTGCCGGATGATCGCCGCGCAGCAAGGGCAGCAGTGAGCGGCCGTGGCAGGTGTCGGCAGCCGGCACGCCGGTCAGTTCCAGGATGGTCGGCATCAAGTCAACCGGCTGCACGAAGGCGTCGTTGCGCCGGCCGCCTGGCAGGCCAGGGATGCGCGCCAGGAAGGGGATGTGATTGAGCACATCGTAGAAGGGGGCGCGACCCTTGCCCCACCAGCCGTGCTCGCCGTGGAAGAAGCCGTGGTCGGCCACAAACAGCACAGCGGTCGTCTCACGCAGGCCCAGGTCGTCGATGCGGTTGAGTAGCTTGCCCAACCAGCGATCGACCATCGTCACCTCACCGGCGTAGAGGGCGCGGGCGTGCCGCTCCTCAGCCGGCGTCATGAAGCCGGCGGCCGCATAGGCCGGATAGATCACTTCCTCCCCCTGGTAGCCGGGATCGTACATGTCGACATAGTGTTGCGGCGGGTCCCAGGGTTCGTGCGGATCGAAGGTATCGACGTAGAGGAAGAAAGGCCGGCTGGGATCCTCCGGTCGGTCGGGGCGGGGAGCCGCCTCGGGTGACGGTGTCGCACTCTTGCCGCGACCGTAGTTCTCTTCCAGCCAGTCCATCGCCGCCCCAAACGTCTGCGGCGCGAAGTAGTCGGCCTCGCTGCGGCGCGTCGCCACGTTGCGCAGGTATTGCGTGGTGTTGGTGTGCGGGTTGCGCAGCTTCTCCGGCGCGCAGGGCAGGGTCACCTGCAGCGGCGCCATGCGCAGGCGGTCCGTCTCCTGGCCACGCAGCCAGCGCCAGGCCGAAAAGCCGCGATCATAGCCGAAGCCGTCTTTCAGGATGTGCGGTGTGTCCACGATCATCATGCTGGCCACGCCGGCCTGCCCCAGCACCTGCGCCAGCACCACCTCGTCTGGGGGCAGGGGCACCCAGCCGGCGCTATAGGTGAAGATGTGTCGACCAGTGAGGATCTCGTAGCGCACCGGCACCGTGGCGTAGGAGCCGACGTAGTAGTTGTCGAAGGCGACGCTCTCCATCGCCAGCCTGTCGATATTGGGCGTGCTGATCCAGGGGTTGCCATAGCAGCCCAGGTGATCGCGGCGCAGGGTGTCGGAAATGACCAGAATGACGTTCACGAGTGCTCCTAACTTGGTCGGGCACGATCCGGGTGCCAAGGCTGATTCTACAGCACGCGCCGCGCACATGACGGGGAGGTCACCGACCAGAGGAGGGATGAGGAAGACCTACGCTCCCAGGTGAGGCAAGAGCGTGAACGAGCGGACGTGGCGGGGCCGGACCACACTGAAGTGCCGACGATCGAGCGTGACGATCTTGGTCTCGCCGAGGCGCTCGGCCACTGCGATCACGGCGGCGTCAACCAACCCTAATGGAAAGTCCGAGTACTGGCGGCAAAGCTGTCGACAGCGGATATAGTCCGTGAGCGTCAGCGCTTCGACGATCACGGTGCCGTCTTCAACATCCGACAGAAAGGTATCGAATGCGTCTGACAACCCACGACTGCTTGCCAGCCATTCTAGCTCCACGACAACGGGAGCCGGCACAACTCGTCGCTCCATTGTCTCTGCCAACAACTGGGCGCACGTCGTATGCAGGCGTTCCTGGTCGTCCATGGCGGCGTAGAGTGGCCCGGTATCGCAGATCAGCGCCAAGATCGCGGCTCGTACTCAAGATCGCCAGCGAGCTCTGACATGTTGTAAGGTGGTTCCTTCGAGGAGCCGGCACCGATAAACCTCGGTCGGCGCTGCTGTCCAGCACGCAATTCAAGGCCCTGGCGTATCACTGCTGCTAGTGACACGCGATCACGATGAGCAATGGCGCGGAGTTGCTCAAGCACTTCCTCGTCTGCCATAATAGTTGTCCTTTTCATGCCATCATTATGCCATGGGCTGCGATGGTACAACATGACATCGGCCATCGTCATTGGGAGATCGCTGTTGTCGCCAGACGCTATTCCTTCGCGTGCATCAATCGACCAGTCGCTGGATATTCCATGATTGATGGTGCTACCCCCGGCGCCGACGCCTACCGGGCGGCTGGTGTGGATGTCGATCGCAAGGCAGCGGTGAATGCGCGGATTGCTGAAACGGTGGCGCGGCGGCCGGACTCGCGGGTGCTGGCCGGCATCGGTGCTTTCAGCGGGCTGATTCAGTTGCCGCCGTTGCGCGAGCCGGTGCTGGCGGCCACGGTGGATAGTGTGGGGACGAAGCTCAAGGTGGCCATTGCGCTGCAGCGCCACGACGCCACGGCGCGCGACATCGTCAACCACGGCATCAACGACTTGCTCTGCTCCGGATTGGAGCCGGTCGCCTTCCTGGATTACCTGGGCATGCATCAGTTGGATGAAACGGTGGTGGCGGCGGTGATTGCCGGGGCACGCGCCGCCTGCGAGGCCGCCGGTTGCGCGCTGCTCGGTGGCGAGACGGCAGAACTGCCGGAGATCTACGCCCCCGGCGACTACGACCTGGCCGGTTGCATGCTGGGCGCCGGCGAGCGCAGCCACGTGATCGACGGCAAGGAGATCCAGGCGGGCGATGTCGTGATCGGCTTGCCGTCCGCCGGCCTGCATACCAACGGCTACGCCCTGGCGCGGCGGCTCATTCCCCAGGAGGAATGGCACACCTACAGCCCGTTGCTCGGCTGCACCTACGGTGAGGCGCTGCTGGCCGAGCATCGCAGCTACTTTCAGCAGGTGCGCACGTTGCGAGCCCAGGTGCGTCTGCTGGGGCTGGCCCACATCACCGGCGGCGGCCTCTTCGACAATCTGCCCCGTTGCCTGCCGGAAGGTCTCGGTATGCGTCTGCACGGCTATGCCTGGTCGCTGCCACCCATCATGCAGGAGTTGCGCCGCCGCGGCGGCCTGAGCGATGCCGAAGTGGCGCGCACCTTTAATGCCGGCATTGGCATGGCGGTGGTGGTGCGGGCCGGGGAGGCCCAGCGGGCCCTCAACCTGGTGGCCGATGCCTGCCGGATCGGTGAGGTGATTGCTGTCGCCAGTGGACCGCGCGTGTTCCTGGAAGGCCCCTTGCGATGAGCGGTCGGCTGGTCGTGCTGGCTTCCGGCGGCGGCTCCAACCTGCAGGCGTTGCTCGACGCGATCGCCGCCGGCACGCTGGATGCGCGCATCACGCTGGTCATCGTCAACCGCCGAGCGGCCTTCGCCCGCGAGCGGGCCGAACGCGCCGGCATCCCCTGCCGCTACGAACCGCTGCGACCCTGGCTGGAGCGCGGCCAGGAGCGCGCCGACTACGACGCGCACCTGGCCCAGGTCATCGCCGCCGAGCAGCCGGACGCGCTAATCATGGCCGGCTGGATGCACGTCTGCTCCGACGAGTTTGTCGCCCGGTTCCCCAACAAGATCATGAACGTGCATCCGGCCTTGCTGCCCGCCTTCCCCGGCGCGCATGCGATCAGCGACGCCCTGGCCTATGGCGTGAAAGTGACGGGTGTCACGGTGATGTACGTCTGGCCGGGTGGCCTCGCTAACTACGACAACGGTCCGATCATCCTGCAGGCGGCGGTACCGGTGGAAGAGGGCGACACCGAGGACACGCTTGGCGCCCGCATCCACTCCGCCGAACACCGCCTCTACCCGGAAGCCATCCGACTGCACCTGGTCGGGCGACTACAGGTGGAAGGCCGGCGCGTTGATAGACGGTAGTGTTACGTGTTTCGAACTGCTCCCGTAGACATACTTTACCCATCATCTGACTGGCAGTCAAGCGATGCCCTGGCATCATCTGTGCATTATCGCTTGCTGACCTTGGCGCGTACACGCTATCGGCAAAATCGCCCGGCAGCGCTGGAGTAGAAAGAGATACCTGCCATGCCAGCCGGAGCTTCCATCGGCCATTTCCTGGCGGGCATCGTCGCGCTCGGCTTCGTCGCCTTCGGCTTGTATTCGCTGGCCGAGGCGCGTTATCGACGGTTGGGACGGGCGTAGGGGGGACGGGGCCGCAGACCGCAGGCGCGCCATCGGCTTCGCGATGCCCGAGCGGGGCGAAGCGCCGCCCCGCGTGGTCGTCAAGCGGCTGGCGCAGGCATTAGGCACGGAGGATGTGACGATGATGGCTGAATTGGGGGCGTTTTTCCTGTCCCGGCGGAGCGGCGGAGCGGCGGAGTAGGTGGCAACCAGCTCGTGTGTTCTACGCACGCCATCATTGGCTGCGTCCGGCTCCAGCAGGTGCAGCAGTGGAGCGCGCTTGGTAACGAGGAACTGAGGACCGTCAAGGAAATCGGGAGGTTTCTATGGCAATGCTCAACGGCAAGGTTGCGCTGGTGACCGGCGGGGCCCGCGGCATCGGCGCGGCTTGCGCCCTGGCGCTGGCGGAAGCCGGCGCCGACATCGTGGTCAGCGATGTCACTCACCTGGATGAAGCGGAGGCGCTGCGCAGTCAGATCGGGCAGCTTGGCCGGCAGGTTATGGTCCAGCGGGCCGATGTTACCGATCGGGCCGCTGTCGAGGCGCTGATCGCGGCGACGGTGCAGCGCTTCGGTCGGTTGGATATCGCCGTCGCCAACGCCGGCTACTCGATCCGCCAGCCCTTCCTGGAGGTGACGCCGGAGGCGATGGCGGCGACGTTCGCCGTGACCTACTGGGGCGTCTTCCACACCCTGCAGTTGGCGGCGCATGCCATGGTGACGCAGGGCAGCGGGGGACGCCTGATCGTGATCAGCTCGATCCATGCCGAGCAGCCGTTCGCCCATTCCGCCTCTTACAACGCTGCTAAGGCGGCCGCCGTTCACCTGGCGCGCACGGCCGCCAACGAGCTGGCGCCGCACCGGATCACGGTCAACTGCATCGCGCCGGGTTGGATCGACACGCCCGGCGAGCGCGCCTACGCCAGCGAAGCCGAACTCGCTGCTGGCGGCCGCGCCCTCCCCTGGGGCCGGCTCGGCCAGCCCCGCGAGATCGGCGCTGTCGCCGCCTTCCTCGCCTCGGACGAAGCGGAGTTCGTCAGCGGTGCTTTCATCCGCGCGGATGGCGCTCAGATGGTTGCCATGGGAAGCTAGCCCGAGCTCCGCCCGGTGCCCTGACCGCTCTGGCTGTTGCTCTGGTTGTTACCCTTGCCGTCACCACTGTTCGGGGCAACCAGGGTAATGGTGATGCTGTGGGTGGCGCCATCGTCCAGCGTCACCACCAGCGCCAGCGGCCCCGCCACCAGACCCGTCGTCTTGAGGTTGAACTGGTAGTGGCCACCCTGGAAGCGGAAGTGGTTGCCGGAGACCGACCTGCCGTTGTCACCCTCTTGACCCGTCGTGGCCACTGCAGGCTGGCCGTTGGCGGTCAGGGTAGCCGTTGCCGTCTTGACGGTGTCACCCTGAGCGTTGGTGAGGGAAAGCTTGACGGGGATAACCTGGCCCACTTCGAAGGTGCTGACCGTTCGCGTCGTGGACTGGTCAGTACCTTCGCCACCGCCGCCCCCATGTCGCACGCTGCCCAGGGGCGGCAAGAAGGCGAAGCGGTACTGTACGCTGATCGTCACCTTCGCTGTGCCGCTGTTGTAGTCGGCGCTATCGGTTGGCGTCAAGGAGGCCGAGAGTGTCTGGCCGCTGCCAGGTTCGAGCACGGCGCCGACCGGAGGTGTGTAGACGAAAGTCCCCGGTGCCGCGGCGGTGGCATTGAGTTGGGTGCTGCTTAGGGCGGCGCCGACGATGATGTCGGTCGGCGTGGCCCAGGTGAGGACCGGAGTCGCCTTGGCGATGGTGAAGGTCTGCGCGACGTTGGCGGCCGCGGCGTAGTCGCCGTTACCAGGCTGCCCGGCAGTGATCACGCAGGTACCGGCGTGGCTGACGGTGGCGGTGTGGCTGCCATCGCCATTCGGTGTCGTGGCAACCGTGCAGGGATTACCCGCCGCGACACTGAATGCCACCGGCAGTCCCGAGCTTGCCGTGGCGGTCACGGGGAAGGTGAGGGTGGGTGCGTAGACGTAGCTGGGCGTCGGCGCGGTGAACCTAATCGTCTGCAACTGGCGAGTAGGTGGCTGGATGCCCTGCAGCGCGTCCAGCTCGTCTGTCCAGTAGGGGTCGCTGGGTAGCGCTGACCAGGGGTTGCTGCCGCTCGCGCCATCGGGCGTGACATAGAGCCAGCCGGCGCCGCGCTGCTTGCCGAGGTTGACGGCGTTCTGCATGCTGGCGACGTCCGGCGCATCGTAGATCAGGTGCCAGAAACGGCTGGGCGAATAGTTGCTCACCCAGGCCGGCTGGCTGTAGGCGCCGCTGATGTAGTCGCTGTAGTGCCCCTCGAAGGTGACGAAGAAGTCGGCCGCCGGCGCTGCCGTCATGTAGCACTCGCCAGTGGCCGTGCCGGGGTTGAGCGCGACGAGGCCCTTGCCGCCCTTCTCCTTGATGTAGGTCACCAGTGTGGTGTAGTAGTTGAGGGGGGGGGCGTCACAGGTATTGGTGGCCTCGTCTAAGAAGATGCCGTCGACGTGATACCAGGCGAGATAGTTATCGATGTCCGCCTCGACGTTGGCGATGGTGCGGTCGTAGCCGCCGTTGGTGATGGTATCGGTCTGGCTGTTGGCATAGCGGGTATAGACGTAGCCGAGCACGGCGATGCCCGCACTTTGACTGGCCGCGACCTGACTGGCGTAGGCGGCGTCGCTGGCAGCGCCCGGGCCGTTGTTCGGGTTGATGACAGCGAGGCCGGCCGTCGGCGCTGCCTGATCCAGTTGCGTCCAGGGAGCGCCGGGCGGGAAATAGGCGGGGACAGCCAGCGAAGGCGGGTAGGACGCCTGACAGGCCGAGACGCACTGGATTGGCGTCGTGACGTTGCTCATCGTGTTGTTCTTGATCGTCGGCCGCGTGACAGTGACATCTAGCCGAATGCCGTTGGGAACGGTGTTGGCGGCGTTGCCGGTGCTGAAGGTATTGTTCGTGACGGTCAACTCGTCAATGGCGCTAAAGGCGCGCAGGAAACTGGACGGCGCGCCCAAGTTAGCGCCGGAGCCGGAACCCATCTGCACGCTGTTACCTTGCACGCTGACATTACTCAGCGGTACTCCCAAGCCGAGCTCGATGGCGTTGTAGTAGCTGCCGACGCCGGTGATGGTGTTGCCGAACACGGCAACGTTGGAAGCGTAGACGGAGATTGCGGAATACATGTCAAAGACGGTGGGTGGCGTCACCGTGACATAGGAATTGTTGCCCAGGAAAGGATTGATGATCGTGTTGTTGGCGATCACTGCCCCGGGGACCTGGATCTTGATCGCCCGCTTGGCGCAGCCATCGAAGGTGTTGTGAAGGACCTGAAGGTTGGCGTACTCCGTTGCATCCTGGATGACGATGCAATCGCCATCGTCCTTCGGTGCGACATTGCCGAACGTGCTGTTCTCGATGGTGATGTTTTTGCTGCTGGTTACCGTATCACCCTCAATCCAAACGCCGCGCGCAACAGGATCGGGCCAGCCGTCTGGGTGGAGGGCGACGACGTTCTGAACGGTGGTGGAGTCGATGGTAATGCCGGTGCTCTTGTTGTCGATATGGACGCCCACCGGCAGCGAGCTGTAAAATTGGCTACCAGTTCCGGCTGTCTGCGTGAAGTTCTGATAGGTGTCCTGGCTCAGGAGGATGTTGCTGGAGCCGCTGGCGACCTCGGTGCCCTGGACCGCCTGATTATTGCCGTCGATCGTGAGGCCGGTGAGGGTGATATTGGCGCCGCTAACATCGAACAGCGAGTAACCGACGACGTTCGCCTTGATAATCGCCTGGCTGCCGGCGACCGTGATGTTATCGTGGATCGTGATCTGAGACGGTTGCAGCATGTACGTGCCGGCCGGAATCGTCAGCGTGCCGCCGGCCGAAGTGAACTGGCGGAGCGCATTCCGAAATGCTGTCGTGTTGTCGGTCGTGCCGTCCCCAACCGCTCCATACTGCGTAACCGAAACCGTCAGGCCAGCCGCAACCGCTGGTCGCGCGCCGGTCCCGAAGAGTGCGGTGAGCAGGGCCAGGGCCAGTAGCCAGGGGAGGCCTCGATGTGCCGGTAGCCGCCGGATGGTCAGAGGCATTGGATATCCTTACCGCGCGAAGACGCGCAACCGACCAGCCGGTACGTTCGATTACCACGGAGCTACGATTTTATAAACGAACCGCCACGAGATCCCGACCGAGAGTGGCAATAGTATACGCTGCAACGCGGGGTGGAAACGAAAAGTACTATCAGCCGCGCTGCTGGCGCGCAGATGGTTGCCATGGGAAGTTAACCACGAGATCATCCAAGGTGAAGAGCAAGAGACCGGGGCTCTCCGCCGCCTCGACCGCCCGAGTGAAGCCGTTCCTGGAGAAGAGCACCAACTGGCAGTCTTCGGCGACGTTGGGCAGCAGCGCCACACGGCGTTGCAGCGTGTGCAACACCTCCAACCCAACGCGATCTCTGGTCCACTGCACTTCCGCGGCCAGTGTTACCTTACCCAGCGTATGGCCAACGATCTCCAGCTCCTCGTCGGCGTGCCACCAGACGCCAAGGTCGCCCACCGGCTCTGCCCACCGATTAGGATGCAGCCGGATGAACTGGCGGCATAGTTCTGCAAAGCGCTGGCCCATGTAGTCATCCAGCAGCGGCGCTATCCTGGTGCGCCAGACATACTCTGGCCGCCGTTGCTCAAGCGCCGAACGATTGGGCAGGACAAAGCGGAACCAGAAGGTGAGATAGTTGTCGGCAATGACGTACCGTGTCTGGCGCGTGCGCTCAGGATTCGGCACGGTGAACGGTATACGCCGTTGGACCAGGCCGTAGTCGATCAGGAAGCCCAGAGCACCGGAGAGCGCCGTCACTGGCCGGCCGATGCGTTGGGCGATCTGATTTGGCTCGCTGCAGCCGTAGGCGATTGCCTGCAGCATTCCTCGCAAGAGTGCTGGTCCGATGCCCCGCACCTCCTGAGCCAGGAGCATTTCTGCTTCACGGTAGAGGATGGCGCTCTTGTCCAGGATGTGCTCAATGGCGGCTTCCGCCAGCGTTTCGCCCCGCAACGCCTGGAGGTAGGATGGCACGCCCCCGACGATGCCCCAGGCCAGAACGCGCTCAACAAGAGACCAGCGAGGAAAGAATTGCGTGGCTGCCTGGTAGGTAAAGGGCTCGACACGAAGCTCGCGCGTCCGGCACTGATAGAGGACCCCGTCGATGGTGAAGTGGCGCTCAACAGCCTCGGTGAAGGACGTGCAGAGCACGAGAAAAACCGCTGTGTGGGCGCGGCGGGCGGTGTCCCACAGACGTTGCAGGACGCTCGGCAACCCTGGGTCGGCATCGACCGCGTAGGAAAACTCATCAATAACCAGGGCGAGGCGCCGCTTCGGGGCGAGTCGGAAGACGTAGGTCAACGCCGCCTCCCAGGATGTGAACGGCTGCAGGCGCAGCACCGGATCATCGGTCAGTGCCAGCACCTGCTCAGTGAGAGTTCGGAGCTGATCGGACAGTAACTGCCGGTCGGCATAGAAGTACACGTGCCGCTTGTCGGCCAGGAACCGGACGAGCAATTCGGTCTTGCCGACTTGCCGGCGCCCGTACATGGTAATGAGCTCGGGTTCCGTATCCTCCCACCACCGCTGGAGTTGCGCCAACTCGTGCTCGCGGTTCAGGAACACGCGGTTAACCTCCCATGGGCCACGTCCTATGCGAAAGTGTATTATACAGATGTACATAGGACGTAGCAGAGTCGTCGTCGTACAGGAGGACCAGGAGATGCGTGTACTCATAATGGGGGCTGGCGCGGTCGGTGGCTATTGTGGAGCCGTCCTGGCGCAACATGGGCACGATGTAACCTTTGTGGCGCGAGGGACTCACCTGGCTGCCCTTCAACAGCGCGGGCTGGAAGTACGCAGTCGCGGCAAGACCAACCTAATAGATCCGGTCCATGCCGTTGCGAACGCCGCGGACGCGGGTGAGAAAATCGACCTGGTGCTCTTCACTGTCAAGGGCTACGACACTGACGCGGCGGCGGCATCGTTGCGGTCGATGGTCGGTCCGGATAGTGCAGTCCTGACCCTGCAGAACGGCATCGACAGCGTCGACAGACTGGCGGACGCGCTCGGCGCGGAGTGCGTGCTGCCCGGGACGATTATGATCTGGTCCGTCGTTGCGGCGCCCGGCGTGATCGAGGAGACGGGCCCGTTCTGTCGGATCACGTTTGGCGAGGCGTCCGGCGCGGTAACACCCCGAGTCGAGCGCATCGCGGCGGCGTTCCGTGAGGCCGGACTTGAGGCCACGGTCAGCACCGACGCCCGCCTCGCCATCTGGCGGAAGTTTATTGGGCTGGCGCCGCACGCGACGATCACGAGCGCCTGTGACGCACCGGTCGGACCGATCCGGGAGACCGAGGAGGGACTATCCCTCTATCGCGCGCTGATCTCCGAGGCGATCGCCGTCGGACGGGCGGCGGGTGTGGAACTGCCCGACGATACCCTTGAATCGACCATGGGGATTGTCCACTCGATCCCGGCAGCAGCGAAGACATCAATGCAGTTCGACTTCGAGCGTCGTCACCGCGTCGAGCTGGATTCCCTGACAGGCGCTGTCGTCCGCCGTGGCCGCGAACTGCACGTACCCACGCCAGGCTTTGACGCACTCTATGCAGTGCTCAAGGTCCGCGCCCTGGCCTTCAATGGATTGGCGTAGCACCGGCGCTCCCAGGCCACCGAGGAAGCGGACATCGTCGTCGTTGATGTAGACGTTGGCGAAGCGGCGCAGTTCGCCGGTCGCTTTGCAGATACAGCCGCGTTTACTCTTCGGTGGAGGGAGACGGCGGCGCTGCCCGCCTTGGGGTGCGCTACCCCTCGGTTCTTCGCCTTCTGTTTGGTCGGATCGGCGGTTCTGTTCTCGAACGAAAGCAGTAACCAAGGCAACTGTACTCCTCGCAGCTCCGGGCGCCCTCTGGGCGCTGGCGCAAGCAGCGCCAGGATGGCACGTTGACGGCCCTGGCGCCCCAGCGGCGCGGTCGGCCGCCCATCGTCTCGGCCGAGGCGACCGCGCTGGCGGTGGTGCGAGCAGAGAACGAGCGGTTGACCCGGCAACTCGCTGCCGCCGAGGCCATCATCGACATCCAAAAAAAAGTCTCGTCGCTCTTGGCGTTGACACTGTCCAGCGCAGTGCCTGGACAGCAGCCATGATGGACGCGGCCGTGGCCCTCGCTCCCCAGGTGGGCGTGCAGGCGGCCTGTACTTCGCTCAGCCTGACCCGCGCCAGCTACTCCCCCCTCCCACCGCGCGGCCCCATCCCCGTGCCCTGGCCCCCACGGAACGGCAGGCTGTCCCGGGTACCCGCTTGCGGGTGCTGCTCCACGGACCGCGCTTTGTGGACGTTGCTCCGGCCGAGGTCTATGCCACACTCCTGGATGAAGGCGTCTACCTGGCGTCCGAGCGCACCATGTACCGCCTGCTTGCCGCCTAGGGGGAGACCGGTGAACGCCGCCGGCAACTGGTCCATCCGGCCTACACCAAGCCGGAACTGCTGGCAGACTGCGAACAGGCTGCCCTGGCCGAACGCCTCATCGCCGACACCACGGCCAAGCAGCACATCCCCGCCGGCCAGCTCACCTTGCACGCCGACCGGGGGACCGCCATGACCGCCAAGCCCGTCGCCTGGCTGCTGGCCGACCTGGGCATCACCAAGAGCCACAGCCGCCCCCACACCTCCAACGACACCCCCTTCTCCGAAGCCCAGTTCAAGACGCTCAAGTATCGACCGGGTGCCCTCTGGGCGTTCCCACGACGCTTCGACAGCCTGGACGACGCCCGAGCGTTCTGTCAACGCTTCTTTGCTTGGTACAACACTCAGCATCGCCACGCCGGCATCGGCTACTTCACCCCCGAGGCCGTCCATCTTGGCCAGGCGCCCGAACTGCACCTCGCCCGCTGCCACGTCCTCGCCGCCGCCTACGACGCCCACCCCGAACGCTTCGTCCAGCAGCACCCCGTCCCTCCACCGCTGCCCACCGCAGCTTGGATCAATCCGCCGACGAGCACGGCAGAACAGGAGGTTGCACACTAATATCGCCCAGTCTGTGTCTCATACCTATTGACAGGTTCCGCTATGGAGTTTCAGTTTGGACCAGCACGGGCAAGGTACCAAGGACTTGAGGAGCGGATGGCACCTTATTTGGCGCATCCTCTCCGACGCGTGCGTGAATGGGCGCTGTTTGAGCTTGGTTACGCGAAACAGGATATCTCCACAGACGAACAATGGGACGCCGAGCGCGCGAGACGGTGAACACGTCGTCCGGGTGCATTCTCAGGGGCCGGTTGCCGACCATCGTTACTCGGGCTGAGAATAGTGAATCGCATTCGAAAGAGAGTATGTATTTTGGTCAGGGAGGTATACAATTCTTTACGGAACTCCACTATGGTTGGTGAAAGATCGAGGAGAGAACAAGTGTCCCTAATGTGTAAATATTAGGCGGGACACGGATGTATGGACCGCAGCCTTCCTCTCCGAGGCGGACCGTGCCGAAACGTATGCCCGCATCATCGTGCCGGCCATCCAAGCTGGCCAGGTCGTCGTCGCTGATCGCAATCTCTACGGCACTATCGCCTACCAGGCGTTCGGTCGTGGGCTCGACCTGGAGCTTGTCGACCGGATGAACCGGGTCGCCACGCTCGGCTACTGGCCAGACCTCGTGTTCGTGCTGAGTATCGATCCTGAACTCGGTCTGTTGCGTAAACGCGACCAGCAGCCGTTGGATCGCTTCGACGGGGAGGACCTGGCCTACCAACGGCGCGTTCGTGAGGGATATCTCTTCGCTGCCAGGCGTGATGCCGACCACGCCGTCATTATTGACGCCGCCGGGTCAGCCGACGCAGTCTTTGAAGAAGTGCGCAAGGTCGCCGTTCGTCGGTTAGGTGCTGCGCTCCCTCAGGCTATCCATAAGGACGCTTCCTGATGAGCAACGGGCCCGCGCTGCGTTCTCCTCTAGCCCGGACTAGCCCGGGTTTCGCGTTCGGTGACCTCGTCCAGGCCGTGCAGGCGTGCCATCGCTGTCCTCGCATGGAAGGGCGCACGCGCGTGCTGAGCTCCGCCAATGGCCCGCTGTCGGCGCGCATCCTCTTCGTAGCTGAGGCTCCCGGTCGGCTCGGTGCTGACGTGTCGGGCGTGCCGCTTGCCGGAGATCGTGCCGGCCGGACATTCGAGGCGCTGCTGGCCGCTGGAGGATTCGAGCGGAACATGGTCTTTATCACTAACGCTGTCTTGTGTAACCCCCGCGACGACGCCGGCAGGAACGACCGACCCACCGGCCGTGAGGTCGCGAACTGCGGAACTCATCTGGACAAACTGATCCGGGTCGTACATCCGGACTGGGTGGTGACTCTCGGCGCGGCCGCCCTGGACGCGGTTGGTCGCATCGCGCCGCACGGCCTCGTCCTGGCGCGCGACGTCGGCCAGCCCACCCTCTGGAATAGCCGCCAGCTTGTCCCGCTGTACCACCCGGGGCCGCGCGCCCTCATCCGCCGTCCGTTACATGTGCAGCAAGCGGACTATCAGCGACTCGCCGCCCTGGTTGCCACCCCGCCCGCCGACGACTGAGCGATTCGATCGCGTAGAACCAGACGTCGGTCAGCGTGCCGCCATGCACAAGGTCAGTCACGTACTCCCCCTATATCGCATCCAACGCAAGGCCCCATGCTGCGATTCCGTTTGCATCAACGTAGGCGTAGGGGAGGAAGCCATACCCATCGGCGCCCCAATCGGCCCCCCACGAGTTGCGGACAATATACGTGCCACCACCCTCCCCGTCGCCATCTCGATAGCCCACGACCAGCACGGCGTGCCCGCCGAACGGAGCCGCGCCGGCCGTCGGCATAGCGATGCGCCCGTCCTCGGCCACCTCGTACCAGGGACGATAAAGCCGTATACCGAGGAGCACCCCAAGTCCGCGGTCCAGTGCTGCTCGGACTTCAGGCGCCTTCGGCTGCACAGCCCCGCCACCGCGGGTACGCCGAGCAAGGGCCGCGGCACGGACCCCATCGGGTGGCCGATAATCGCCGGCGCGCTGATCTCGCCTATCATCGTATGGCCAGAGCGCCTCCTGGGGCTGACCGAGATCCGCCAGTGCGGCGGCCGCCGCAGCAAGCGTTGTGCCCTCGGCAACAACCGGTAGCCCGTCGCGCTGCTTGGCTGCCCAGTGCAGGAACTCCTCGGAGAGGTCCAGCCCATCTTGCCGCAGCAGTTCGTGCCCCGCCGTCATCGCGAAGGCCACGCACGTCCCCCGACGGCCTTGATCCTTGATCGGCGCCTGCTCTGCCCGTCGGTCCAACAACGACTTGACCTTTCAAGCGCTCGTCGGCAGGAGCATGCGCGGATGGACCATGCCCGGCGCCGGCTTGGCCGCCGCCGCGATCTCCACATGCCGGAATTCAGCAGGTCTAGCCCCGCGCTGCCACGGTCGCCGCATCTCCAGGCGGACTTCACGTTGCCCTGGCGTCTCGACCCGGAAAAGGAACCGGTGAACACCGCCTCCGCCGAGCGAGGCCTCGCTATCCGGCGCTCGATACTCGTCGCGGATGAGGGTGAGGCCGTCGGAAGCGGGACCCATCTGCCAGATGTAGCCGCTCGATGGCGCTTCCGGCACCTCCACCACGATGGCATCGCCCTCCTGGACGGCAATTCGCCGCTCCGGATCGGGAGAACGCAGGAGCCAGATGTCTCTCCAGGCGTCACGGAGGGCCTGAAGCGCCTCCAGTCCCGTCTTGATCGTCTGAGGCGCGACATGCAAGAGCGCGTCGCGGCGAGCGGCGTCGATCAGGCGCAGATCAGTGAGATGGCGAACGGTGGCGGCATAGCTGGTTCCCAATTCCAGGGACAAGGAGTAGGCCGCCTCGGCATCCAGATATTCAGCGCGGAGACCCAAGTGTTGCAGCGTGGCCGTGACCAGGCGTTTCGGCATCAGGAACCATGCCGCAAACGCCTCTGCGATCCGTTCCTGATCGGTCAGGAGCTCTGACCCCCGCGCGACCCACTCGGTCTCGACATCAAGAACAATCTCGCGGTCACGCCGATGGTGGGCCAGTTCGTGGGCAGCAGAGAAGCGCTGCTTGCTGATCGGATGCAGGACGTTAATGAGCACGCCTGGTCGATCTCCCCGGGCGGGATCACCCGGCAGGTACATCCCGGCAAGCCCATCGAGTGGACGGCGTATGACGAGCACCCCAGCCGCCTGCAGGGCATCGAAGGGGTCGATGCGCCGCGAGGTGTCCACGGCAAGGTCGCGAAAAGCCCGCTCCGCCTCCCGCGCGGCGATGAGGTGAACCTGCGACCACGGTAGCGTCACGATCGGGATCCCTCACTGGCGACGTGCATCTCCGTGATCTCCGTCCGATGAGGTGGCCCGGCGACTTTGAGGAACTGGGCGAAGCGCAGTACCTCTTCCCGGTCACGTTCGCTCAGCCCCTTCGCCTCTCGGGCAAGCGCGCGGACGCTGGCAGGCTCATCCAACGCGCCGTCGAGAAAGTACGTAACTGGGTACTGGTACAGCCGCGCCAGCCCCTCGAGTTCTAGGGCCTCGACCTTTCGCTTGCCGTTCTCGATCGCGGAGATAGCAACGCGCGGGATGCCGGTGTGGTCCGCGACAAACTGCTGGGAAAGCCCGAGGTATTCCCGGACCTCCCGCAAGCGTCCGGCGAGCTGGCGTTGCCGTTCCTCGCCCGTTCCCAACATTCTGACCTGCTCAACGACCTCCACGGTTTATCCTCTCCTTTCAACTCTGGCATCAAGTTTCGCAGCCACCATGTTGGCGAGCCGAGGAATAGAACGGCACAGGTGGGGTGAGAGCTCGTCATCAGCGATCTGCACGCCAAACCGCGCTTCGGCTGCCGCCACGAGTTCCACACCTTCCAGGGAGTCGATCTCGCCATCGCCGCCAACAGCGTCTCGAACTGCGTCGGGCGAAACTCCGCGACTCTGGGCGAGTGCAAGGTAGAGTTCGCCTTCAATTGTGGTTCGCGGGGTTGCGTCCATCTGCTCGCTATCCCTACAATTCGCAATGGTATGAAGGATTTCCAGTCAGTATACGGTGATATTAGCTCGAAAGTCAAGCAGATGGAGTTGCATATGATTAAAAATCCTTCAAGCTGGAACAAATGAGCCCGTCGATAGCGAGGTCCCCGAGCATGTCGCCGTGCTGCTCGATGGCAAGTAGGCCGCGCAGACGCCCACGATCATCGCCGGCTAGCCCGGCCATCGCAGCACCACGACCTCTTCGCGGAGTTGTTCACGGGTCGCGGTCGCTAAGCGCGTACGGAAGAGATCAATACTCTCAACGTGGTAGCCAAGCGACGTTGCGATGTCTGCCAATATCTGGCCGGTACGAATCATCACTCGCAAGTAAGAGGCCTGGTCGCCGACCACGTAGGCGAGTTGCGCACCGGGCCGCAAGACGGGGCGAAGCTCGGCCAGGTGCCGGGCCATGCCGCCGAAGTACAGCTTGGTGACGCGGGCATACATGCGTTCGAAGCCGGAGGTCTTGCCAAGTTCCAGGCGCCGCGCCTCAATCGCCTGTGCGATACGTTGGATTTCGGCGTGCGCCGCCACCCACTGGTCGTCGTCGTCCAGTTTGTAGACACCGCGCGTATTGGAGCGGACGAGCGAGCGCTTGAGTACACGTAGGTCATCTTTGCTCTGGATGAAACCGAGCAGCACAGACTCCAGCCGCGTTGTTCGGGTGTAGTCTTTCTCGTTGGGATAGGGCGGCGAGGTGATGACGGCACTCACTGATCCCGGGCGCAGTGCCTGCACGACCTGGCGGGAATCGCCTAAGTAGACCGTCGACTCGACGCCGCCGAGGGACTGCACGGCGGCGAGGTCGTCTGCCATCGTCTGAACACCGGCCAGCCAGGTTGTCACCACCGGCGCATCGGCCTTCAGCGGCCCGACGCCTACTTCGGGTCCGAACTGCAAGTTGCTGATGCCGAACACGAGCGCTTTCGCCACTGCCAACCGTTCGTGCGCGGCGTAACGCTCGTCGCAGTGCAGGCGCAGGCTGTCCAGCAGCGTCAGCGTCTTATGCAACGGCAGCGGGCTGATGGAATCGGTGAGGAGCAGATCGCCAAGGTCTGCTGACAATGTTCGCAGCACTGCCGGATCAACGGTTGACGCGGCGAAAGCGTGGCTGTCGTCGACACCGTCCATTTGCAATGCTTGGCACGCCGCCCCGGCCACGAGTGTGGCGTGCCGACGCAAGCCTTCCGGGTCTGGGGTCCAGTCCACCTTGGTACGACCGGCAAAGTGGGCCATCGGGTTGGCTTCCACGCCGACGCTTGGTATGCCCTGTTTCTTACACTCGACGACGGTGGTTCCGGTGCCGCAAAAGGGATCCAGGACACAGTCACCCGCAGTCAGTCCAAACCGCTCCAGGTACGTGCGCACCAGATGGGGCGGATAGGAGAGGACGAAGCGATACCACTGGTGAACTGGACGATCTTCCGGTGAGAGCCGGTTGAGGTCGGCATTACCAGGCTTGAGTGGTGCGCGAGCGACTGCGACGCCATCAATGTCGAACTGGCCGGCGCCCGCCCTGCGGGGTTGTTCTGCTCTGCTCACCAGGCAATCCCCTCCAGTTCCAACGAACCGTCGCTAGCCGGGCAGGTTGACAACCGCCACAGTACGGCATATGCTGTACTCTGTCAACTTGGAGGCATATGTCATGGTAGTCAACGCCGCCACTCTACGCCAACGTTTAGCACCGCCGAAAGCGCGCGCGCAAGCAGTGGATGCCGTGACACGCAGCCTGGCCGAAACCATCGGCGCCGGCACGTACAGCCCGGAGGAGATCCAGGCCACGGCCAGGCGGCTGGCTGAGACCATGGAACCGATGATGTACCAACTCGCGGAAGCGCCGCAGCCAGTGAGCCGGAACCTTGCGGAAGCATTGGCGCGCATTGTGCAGACCGGCGAACAACCACTGCGCGCCGCCTTTCTGGCCAGGGCGCTCAACGCCCTCGCCCGGCTGACGCCCACAATCGACGATAGCGCGCTCACGGCTGCCACCGGTGCATCATCGGACTATGCAGTCCTCTTGCAAGCGTTAGAAGAGCCGCAGGTGTTAGCCGTCTTGCAAGAGACCGATCCGCTCGCTGCGGCACGACTGCGTGACCTGGAAATACGCGAAGAGATTCTGACCGCGGAGGACGGCACGTACTCGGCCGAACAGGCTGCCCGGCTGCTCGCCATTAGCCGCCAGGCAGTCGATAAGCGCCGCCGGGGAGGACACGTACTGGCCCTTCCGATTGGTCGGCATCGCTACGCCTACCCGGCCTGGCAGTTCGGCGCGGCAGGCACGCTGCCGGGCCTGGCCGACGTGTTGGCGGAATTCGGTATTTCCGATCCGTGGACGCGCGCCGCGTTCTTCCTGAGCGCCAACACGACCCTAGCAGGGGCACGCCCGCTGGACGAACTCCGGCTGGGCAACGTCGAAGCGGTCCGCCGGGCTGCGTGGTCCTACGGACAGCATGGCGCTCCCTAGGAGGCTGTCTGAGTTGA
>DHIZ01000043.1 GCA_002404055.1 Chloroflexi bacterium UBA4733 | reverse complement strand
CACGATCGTGGTGGCGAACACCCCGCGGTACCCCCGCCTGACCAGGTGGTCACCGAGCAGCGCGCCCACCTCGTCGCCGCGCAGCATCCGCCAGCCGTGCATCGTCGGCACCGCGACCGCACACCGGTCGGCGTCCGGGTCGTTGGCGACCACGATGTCGGCCTCCCGCACGGACGCCAGCGCCATCGCCAGGTCGATGGCGCCCGGCTCCTCGGGGTTGGGGAACGACACCGTCGGGAAGTCCGGGTCGGGCTCCTGCTGCTGGGGGACGACGACCGGCGGCGCGAAGCCGGCCAGCCGCATGACCTCGTGCACGGTCCGGTCGCCCACCCCGTGCAAGGGCGTGTAGACCACGACGAGCTCTCGAGGCGAGCCGTGCTGTGCCAGCGCGGCCACCGCCGCGACGTACGCGTCGAGCACCTCGCCGCCGACCACCCGCCAGGCGTCTCCGAGGGGCACCCCCGCGGCCGATGGCACAGCGTCGATGTGCCCCGCGATCTCGGCGTCGGCCGGTGGCACGATCTGGCTGCCGTCGGCCAGGTAGACCTTGTATCCGTTGTCTCGCGGCGGGTTGTGGGACGCCGTCACCATGACCCCGGCCGACGCCTCGAGGTGGCCGACCGCGAACGCCAGCACGGGTGTCGGCATCGGGTGTGGCAGCACCACGGCCTCGATCCCCGCGCCCGCCATGACCGCTGCCGTGTCCCGCGCGAACTCGTCGGACTGGTGGCGGGCGTCGTACCCGATGACGACACGCCCCCGCGCCCCTCTCGAGCGGAGATAGGCGGCGAGACCTGCGGCGGCCCGGATGACGACAGCCCGGTTCATCCGGTTGGGTCCGGCCGCGATCTCCCCACGCAGCCCAGCGGTCCCGAACTCGAGTCGGCCGGCGAACCTGTCGGTCAGATCGGCGAGCGCCTCCTCGTCGGTCTCCGCGGCCGTCACCAGTGCGTCGAGCTCCGCGCGCGTGCGCGGGTCGGGGTCGCCCTCGGCCCATCTGCTCGCCTCGGCGCGCAGCGCCGCAGAGACGCCCACGTCAGTCGTCCTGGGTGAAGGGTCGCCGGTCGTAGCGAGCCGGGTCGGCACAGTCGCCGAGCATGACGTCTCCCGGGTACGGCGCTTGGGGGGCGCGCAGGTCCAGACCGCGGATCTGGTCGGGGCCGGCCAGCCCGTTGCTCAGCGTCGTGCCGATGGTGCCGGCGGCGCCCGTGACAAGCACCCGACCGCTCACGCCGCGACCACCTTGGGCAGAACCGCCGCCAGAAGCCTGCCCATGGAGGTGGCCGCCGCGTTCCCGGCGGCCAGCACCTCGCGGTGGTCCAATGACTCGCCGGTGACACCCGCCGCCGGGTTCGTCACCAGGGAGATCCCGAGCACCTCCATACCCGCCTCGCGGGCGGCGATGGCCTCGAGCGCGGTCGACATGCCCACCAGATCGCCGCCGATGGCGCGCACCATCGAGATCTCGGCAGGGGTCTCGTAGTGGGGGCCCGGGAACTGGACGTAGACGCCTTCGTCCAGGCTCGAGTCGACCGCCCGGCACAGAGCCCGCAGCCGCGGCGAGTAGAGGTCGGTCAGGTCGATGAACGTGGCTCCGACCAACGGCGAGACGGCCGTCAGGTTGATGTGGTCGCGGATCAGCATGAGCGATCCGGCGTGCAGCGCGGGGTCAAGTCCGCCCGCCGCGTTCGTCACGAACAGCGACTTGATCCCGAGCGCTGCCAGGAGGCGGATCGGGAACGTGGCAGTTGCAGCATCGTGGCCCTCGTAGGTATGGAGTCGTCCCTCCAGCACTGCCAGTGGCGTCTGATCGAGCCAGCCTTGATGCAGGACACCCCGATGCCCGGCCACCGACGTGCTGGGCATGCCGGGAATCTCGCTGTACGGGATTGACGCGCAGTCGGTCAGAGCCTCGACGAATTTGTCGAAGCCTGAGCCGAGCACCACACCCCACGCCGGCTGGAAGTCGTCACGGCGGACGGCTGCGGCAGCCCGGCGCGCCGCGGCAGCGCCGTGGGCAGCTGTGTCCGACATCAGGAGAGTGCTTCCGCCGGCCGGGCGCGCAGGTAGGCCTGGGTGGTGGAGGCGTGGGCGTGGCCGAGGAGTTCCTGTACCTGTTTGAGCTCGGTGCCGCTTGTCAACTTGTAGGCGGCGCAGGAGTGGCGCAGGAGACGGGGCGAGATGCCGGCGATGCCGGCGTGCGCGGCGCATTGCTTGATGATTAGCCAGAAGCCCTGCCGTGTCAGACGGCTGCCCCGATGATTGACGAACAGCGCAGTTTCTCCTTCACCGTGCGTGAGGGTCGGCCGCGCACGCTCGATGTAGGTCAGCAGCGATGTCCTGGTGAGGCCATCGATTGGAACGACGCGGCGGCGCGACGGGCCGCCCAGGCTTAGGGAGCCGTCCGTGCCGTAGTCGGCTAGGTCGATGGCAACAAGCTCGCTGGCCAGCAGGCCGGTGGAACAGAGCAGCGAGAGCATGGCGTGATCACGCTGCGCCTTGGCCCGCTCCATGTCGGGGGCAGTGTCGCTGACACGCGCGCTCTCAACCAGGCGCTGGAGTTGCTCGCGCGACAGTGTCTCCGGCGCATGCTTGATGGGCGAGGGCAGATCGAGGTTGCGGATCGGGTCGTGCGCCACCTTGCCGGTCGCCGTCAGGTAACGGTAGAGGGCCTTGACGGCGGCCAGCTTGCGTGCTCGGGTAGTGGCCTTGCTGTAGCGCTCCTCCAGGTCACGCTTATAGTTGATAGCATCCAGCGCGGAAATGCTCCAGGAGGTCAGGCCCTGGCGTCCCAGATAGGTGAGAAACTGCTCAAGGTCGCTGCGATAGGCCATGAGCGTGTTGCGCGACACCCCGCGTTCACGGGTTGCCTGTTGGTCTTCCAGACTCTGCACAAATTCGTCAATCTCTCCTCGCACCGCCGCCCTCCTCTGTCTGACCGTTCTCGCCGAGCCTCCACATACCACGGCAACGCACGCTCTACCGTTCGCGCAGGCGGTAGTGTAGCGGCGGGCCTGATGCTCACAGGCGCCCTCGGTAGGGGACACCGTGCCATCAGCGGATTCTAGCAGCAGTGGCGAATGCGTCAAGGACTATCAGCCGGGCCGAGGAACGTGCCGTCAACTGTTACTATCCAGGAGAGCTTCGCATGGGGGGGATGCTACAGGCAGAGGGAGCAAGATGACCAGTGTATGAGCGCCTTCTTATCGTGCCGCGGTGGTCGGGTAGACCTGATGACGATTGGTATCCGTGGCTGGAACGCAAGCTGGCCTCGCACAAACCGCGTCTGTTTGGGACGGTAGGCGCCCTGAATATGCCGGACCCGGACGACCCGACCATCGAGGCCTGGGTCGGGGCGCTCACCGAGCTCGTCGGAACGGACAATGCCCTGCTCGGGCAGACAATCCTTGTCGGACACAGCGTCGGCTGCCAGGCGATCATGCGCTACCTGGCCACGTTGCAGCCGGGAGCGAAAGTTGCCGGGGTGCTCGGCGTCGCTGGATGGTGGTCAGTCGATCAGCCCTGGGGGAGCATCCTCCCCTGGATGGAAACGCCGTTTGACGTCGCGTGTGTACGGAGCGCTTCGGCCAAATTTCACGTCCTGATCGCAGATGACGATCCGTTCACGCCGGACTTCAGGCAGAATAGGCGCTTGTGGGAAGAACGAGTCGGTGCCACCGTTACCGTTGTCGCCGGTGCTCAGCACTTCAACGGCGGGCGAGAACCGTCGGTATTGCAAGCGCTGACGGCGCTGGTCGGAGACTGAACGGCGCCTCCGGCAGGCCTGTGGTCGGAAGCCCGCCTATGGCAGGACGCCGATCATGACAGCCCCTGCAGGGCCCAGTGGTTCGGCCTTGCCGCTCGGCCGTTCTACGACGGTGATCCGCCGTGCGCGGGTCACGCTACGCAGGTCACCTTGAGCATCGGCAATTGTTTGCGCGAGCGTGGCGTCGCTGACAGCCAGTTCAAGAAGGGCCAGTTCGGCGCCCATCGCCAGGCCGGCTTCGCTCTTGTGGCGGCGCACGGCGGTGGCGATGCCGAGCAGCGTCTCGCCGTGTACCTCGGCGTCGGTATTGATGAGCGACGCATCGGCCTCCGGCCAGCGGCAGACGTGGATGGACGGCTCGCTGCCGTCCCGTCGATACAGCGAGCGGTAGAGGTTGTCCGTGACGTGCGGCAGATACGACGCCAACAGCGCTATGGCGGTGAACAGCGCGCGGTGCAAGGTGAAGCAGGCGGCAGCGTGGTTGGAGTCAGCAGGGTCGTAGAGTCGCTGCTTGGCGAACTCCAGGTAGTTGTCGGCCAGCAGCTTCCAGACGAAGGTCTCCGCTTCCTGCCGTGCTCCGGCGTAGTCGTACTGCTCCAGGAGGTCCGTGCTGTGCTGCACGAGGCGTTGCGCCTGCGACAGCAGCCAGCGGTCAATGGGCGCCAGGGCGGGAGTCTGAGCGGGCAACTGATAGCCGGCCAGGAAGCGCTGGGCGAAGCGGCCGATGCTCTGCAGCTTCGTCACCAGCCGCACGCCGGCCCGGATCTTCTCCTCATTGAATAGCACGTCCTTGCCCAGGCCGGCACTGGAGGCCCAGTAGCGGACGGCGTCGGCGGAGTAGCGCTCGATCAGTTCCAGCGGCGCCGCGCCGCTGCCGCCGCGGCTCTTGCTGATCTTGCCAGTGCCGTCGTTCGCCAGCACCCAGCCGGAAATCATCAGGTCATGCCAGGGCAGGCTGTCGAAATGGAACTGTTGTTTGGCGATGGTGTAGAAGGCCCAGGTCCGGATGATCTCGTGCGCCTGCGGTCGCAGCGAGAACGGGTAGACACGGGCGTAAAGCTGCGGGTCCTCCAGTCGGCGCCCGGCGATCTGCGGCGTCAGTGAGGAGGTAGCCCAGGTATCCATGACGTCCTGCTCCGGCAGGAAGTCGCGGCTGCCGCAGGCGCAAGGACGCGATGGCGGCTGTGCCCGCGGGTCGACCGGCAGTTCATCCACCTGGGCCAGCAACACGGCGCCACAGGAGGCGCAGTACCAGAGGGGGAAGGGGACGCCATAGTGGCGCTGCCGGGAGATGCACCAATCCCAACGTATATTGTCCACCCAGTTCCGATAGCGCACGTGCATCGTTGCCGGACGCCACTGGACAGCCGCGCCGGCAGTTAACAGTTGCTCCTTGGCGTCAAGCAGCCGAACGAACCACTGTGCCGCCACAACGTACTCCACCGGCGTGTCGCAGCGCTCGTGGACGCGTACTGCCTGGTTGATCGGCTGGCGAGCGAGCAGGAAGCCGCCCTGGGCCAGATCGTCCACCAGTTGCCGGCGCGCCTCGGCAACGGAAAGCCCCGCCAGGCTACCTGCTGCTGCCGTGAGTCGCCCATCCCGGCCGATGATCTCCTTCAGTGGCAGGTCGTGGCTGCGCCACCAGTCCACGTCGGCGCTGTCACCAAAGGTGCAGCACATCACCGCCCCGCTGCCCTTGGCCGGGTCCGCCGCCGGGTCGGCCAGAATCGGCACGCGCTCACCGAGCGGCGAAATTGCCGTGTGCCCGACCAGTCCGTGGAAGCGCGGGTCTTCCGGGTGGACGAAGATCGCCACGCATGCGGGCAACAGTTCCGGCCGGGTCGTCGCGATCGGCAGCGGCGCGCCATCGTCCAGGCGAAAGGCCAGCGTGAAGAACTCGCTTGGCCGTTCCATGTCCTCTAGTTCAGCCTGGGCGATGGCGGTACGGCAGGTCGGGCACCAGATGGCCGGAGCCTGTTTGCGATAGACCCGACCCTGGCGGAGCAAATCGAGGAACGACCATTGGGCGATACGTTGGGCGGCAGCGTCGATGGTGCGGTAGGTGTAGCGCCAATCGACGGAGAGACCCAGCCGCCGCCAGAGCGCCGCATACTCCTGCTCAGTCTCGCGGCTCAGCGTTTCGCAGGCGGCGACGAAAGCGGTGTGGCCCATGCTTTCGGCGGTCTGTCCCAGGCGCTGCTCGATGAGCCGTTCGGTGGGTAAGCCGTTGTCGTCGTAGCCCATCGGGTAGAAGACCGCGTCACCGCGCATGCGGTGGTAGCGGGCGATGAAGTCGGCCTGGCTGTAGGAACAGACGTGGCCGATATGCAACGCCCCCGACACTGTAGGTGGCGGCGTGTCGATGGAGAAGACCGGCTGGCCCTCAGTTGGCTCGAACCGGTAGACGCCGTCCTCCTGCCAGCATTGCTGGAGGTCGATCTCGGCGGACCCAGGGCTGGGACGCAGTGCTACGGACGATGGGCGTGCTGCTTTGGACATGACTGGATGGCTCCCTAAACGACGCGCGCCCTTTCCCGCCCTGGGGACGGGAAAGGGCACCGCGGTACCACCCCAGTTTTCCCGATGCGTTAGGAGACAGCATCGAGACTCGTGTGCGCCTTTAACGGAGCGCTGGCGGGGCAGTTATCCGGCCGGTGATTGCCGACGGTTCACCACCCGACTCCCAAGTGACTTTCAGCCGTCCGTGCCGGTGGGGCCTTGCAGCCGGTGAGCCCCAGTCTCTGGCGACGCCGTGCGGGCCTACTCCTCTTGTTCGTAGTCGTTGCTGGAAGTATACCGAAAATCGGCGCGGTGTTGGCTGTGTCGAACGCAGGGATGCCATGCGAGAGCTGTTGGCGCGCCGCCCACTACGCGGGAAGGAGGCGAAAGGCCATGCAGTGACGGGGTCGGATCTGTCCGAAGTGCCTATGATCTAACGTGATAACGATCTCTGCCCCAAGACGTTCAGCGAGCGCCACGACCGAAGCGTCGGTGCCGCCCAGGGGAAAGTTGGCGTAGTGTTCAACCAGGTGGCCAATGCGGGGCCAATCGGCGCTGGTGGGCGACGCAACATCAAAGTCGTGAAGACTGCGTAAGAACGCCGCTTCAACTGACGAGCCAAGCCGTCGTCCAATGAGGTAGGTGACCTCGGCCACGACGAGGGCCGGGATGACCAGGCGCAGGTCCGGGCGTTTCAGGACATCAAGCGAACGTTGATGGTCGGCATCCGAGGTATCAACGGCTGCGTAGAGCGGGCCAGCATCAACGATCGCCAGCATGGTCCCACTCGGCTGCCAGGATTTCCTCGACATCGCGAGCGGTATGGTGGAACCCACTGCTTCCGAGCGCTGCGAATGGCAGGTGACGAAGCTGGGTTGCATCCAGACCTAAATAGACAGTGAGGGCCTGCCGGGCGACGTGTGATGCCGAGGTACCGCTGCGCTGGGCCTCGTGTTCCAGGCAGGCGGCGAGTTCGTCGGGGAGAGTAATCGTTGTGCGTTTCATACCTGCATCATAGCATACAAGCTTTGGTCCCGCCCGGCTGACCATCGTCGCGCCGGTGTTCTTGCCGGCGCAGCGGATGCAGTCCAACGTGCTGGTATCCTGAGCACCGGGACCCTGTGGGCCGGAGAAGGGAGCGACGTGGGTGGGCGGGGTAGTGGCGGCGGTGAGCCGCAGTGCGACGCACACGCTGAGCAAGCCGAATCGGGACAGCATCCGACTGCTGACCGGCCTTGGCGTCGAGGGCGACGCACACATGGGCCAGACGGTCAAGCATCGCTCGCGGGTGGTGCGTGACCCGAGTCAGCCCAACTTGCGCCAGGTCCACTTGATCCATGCCGAGCTGCACACCGAGTTGCAGGCCGCCGGCTTCGCCGTCGCAGCCGGCCAGATGGGCGAGAATGTCACCACTCGCGGCGTCGGTTTGCTCGGCCTGCCGACCGGCACGCGGCTGCACCTGGGCGCCACAGCGGTGATCGAACTGACTGGCCTGCGCAATCCCTGCACCCAACTCAACACAATCCAGCCGAACCTGCTGGCGGCAACGCTGGGCCGCGACGAGCAGGGCAACGTCATTCGCAAAGCCGGCGTCATGGCAATCGTGCTGGCCGACGGCGAGGTGCTGCCCGGCGACCCCATCCGCATCGAGTTGCCACCGGAACCATACCTCGCGCTGGAACCCGTCTGAGTCGAACGCTGGGCGATCTGGAATACCCGAACCTGCTATGCTGACTCGACGCCGTTGAGGCCATGTGCTGTAGAAGGACGCGATGCATGATGCCAATCGCGACACGAGTGCCCCGCCACTTCGCCCCCTGGGCAGAGGTCGTCCCCGATTGGGGGCCCGTCACCGTCGATATCCTGCTGACCTTGCCGGACGATGGCTACCAATACGAAGTAGTCGAGGGGGTGTTAGTCCGGATGGCCGGTAGCGGCTTTGACGCGACGACGCTCGGCCTTGAGTTGGCTGCCGAGCTGCGCAATTATGTCCGGCCACATCGCCTTGGTCGGGTGACCGGCGCGGATGGGGTCTACAAGTTCCCCGGCGCCGAGACAGGTCTGGTGCCCGATGTTGGGTTCATTGAGGCTGGCAGGGTCGCCTTGATCGCGAATCGGCGCCGACCCATCCCCTTTGCCCCGGATCTCACCGTGGAAGTGGCCTCTCTCGACCAGCGGCCCGATGACATGGCGGCGAAGGCGCAGACGTATCTCGGCGGGGGGACGCGCCTGGTGTGGGTGGTGTGGCCCGACCGGCAACAGGTTGACGTGTGGCACGCTGCGAACAGGCAGCAGCCGGTCGCCACGCTCGGCATCGGTGACTTCCTGGACGGTGAGGACGTGGTACCGGGCTTTGCCTATGCCGTCGCCGACGTCTTCGCCGACCCGCTCGGCGAGCCGATCACGGATTGAAGTGGTGGGCGCTGGCGCTACGGATCCCAGCGCCGGCCGTTCTCTTCCCAGCGGCCCAGCGGCGACGCCGCGCTTGCTACGGCGTTCGCGTGCGATACTGGAGGCACGGGTCCTTGGGTCAACGGAGCAAGGGAGGGAACGGATGGTCACCACCACGCGGCGCTACGTTATGGCCGACCTGCTCGAGTTCCCCGCTGATGACAAGCTCTACGACATCGTGGCAGGGGAGCTCATCGTGTACAACGTGCCCGACCTGGTGGTAGAGGTGCTCTCTCCGAGTACGCGCGACGAACATGCTGCCGGCGGCGCTATCCGTGCTGCCTACGAGCGCCACGGCGTCCCCCACTACTGGCTCGTCGATCTGGAGCAACGGACGATCCAGCAATACACCCTGCTGGGAGCACCCTATCAAGGCGGCCGCTACGGTGAGCCGGTGGTACTGCGAGAAGGCGACGTGCTGTCCAGCGCGCTGTTCCCTAACGTCTCGCTGGCCGTGGACGCGGTGTTCCAGCACACGCGCGGCCGCCGGCCCTCCGGCCGGTAGTCAGGAACGCTCCGGTCGCGCTGCTCTGCCGCCGGGCTAAACTGAAGCCACGATGGGATCTACATGGTGCATGCTCGGGGCCTGCGGGTTTCATCGTGGCTTGAGTTTGGGCGAACAGGCTCAACACTGTAGATTGCGCCGGAGGCACAGACGGCATACACTGGTGACACACTGCTCATACGCTTGCGGCTCGCCTCATCGCTGTGGCGACACGGAGAGCAGTACTGCTGGGCGCGGCGGGGAACGGCCGTGAGAGGCGGAGGCGCTATGGTCGCCACTGAATCGGCTCCTTTCGGCGCGCTGCTGCAGCGGTATCGGGTGGCCGCCGGGCTGAGTCAGGCGGCGCTGGCCGAGCGCGCCCGGCTCTCCGCCCGCGCCATCAGTGCGTTGGCTGACAGGCTCCAGGCCCAATTCGCCGACGGGGTCGCCTTTGTCGACCTGGCGTCCGTCCGAGATCCCCTGCTGGTCGTCGCGGCTATCGCCCATGCGCTCGCTGTCGGCGACGCCGGCGATCAGCCCCTGCAAGAAACGCTCCGCCAGCACCTCGCGCAGCGCCGGTTGTTGCTGGTGCTCGACAATTTCGAGCAGGTGCTGGCGGCGGCGGCGATCCTGGCCGATCTCCTCGCTGCATCCCCTGGGTTGACCGTGCTGGTGACGAGTCGCGAGCCCTTGCACCTGCAGTGGGAGCAGGAGTGGGCGGTGCCGCCGCTGGCGCTGCCGGCGCTGGAGAGCCGAGAGGTTGGGGAGATTGCTCGGTCGCCGGCCGTGGCGCTCTTCGTCGAGCGGGCACGGGCAGTCGTGTCCTCCTTCCAGCTCGGCCCAGCCAATGCCGAAGCCATCCGGGTTCGCCTCAGTGATCGCCTCATCCTGCTGACTGGCGGGAGGCGCGACGTGCCGGACCGTCACCAGACCTTGCGGGAGGCCATCGGCTGGAGCTACGACCTCCTGGACGTAGCCGAGCGCACGTTCTTCCGACGAATCGCCGTCTTCGCCGGTGGCTTCACCCTGGACGGGGCGCAGGCGGTGGTAAGGGATGAGGGGCGCTGGCGAGCGGAGCGAGACCGTGGACCCGGAGATGAGGAGAGCGCTTTTGGTCCCCTTCCCGCCCTCCCCTCATCTCCTGATCTTCTCATCTCTTCATCCGTTGCCCTGGATCTCCTGGCGGCGCTGGTGGACAAGAACCTGCTGGTCGTGGAGACACAGGCGGACGGCGAGCCGCGCTTCCGCATGCTGGAGACGATCCGGGCCTTTGGTATTGAGCAGTTGGCGGAGTGCGGCGAGTTAGATGCGACGCGACGGGCCACGCGAGCTATTTCCTGGCATTGGCGGAGCAGGCGGAGCCGCGGCTGATCGAGGCCGACCAGAGGCTCTGGCTGGACCTGATGGAGGCCGAGCGCGACAACTTGCGAGCGGCGCTGGGCTGGGCGGAGTCGACGGTGGCGGGCGTCGAACTGGGGCTGCGCTTGCTGACGGCGCTGTTTCACTTCTGGTACATCCGGAGCCATTACGGCGAGGGGCGCGCCTGGCTGGAGCGGCTCCTTGCCCGTAGCGCCAGCGCGGCCATCTTGCCGACGACACGGGCGAAGGCGGCCCTATCGCTCGGTTACCTGGCCGTGTGTCAGGGGGACCACGCGATGGCGGCGCTGCGCTGCAAAGAGGGCGCGGATCTCCTCCGCACGTTGGCTGACGAAGGCAGCCTCGCAGACGGGCTGGTGATACAGGCGATGGTGGCCTACGAGGAGGACGATTACCGTGCTGCCCGCGCCTTCGCCCAGGAGGGACTCGCGCTGGCGCGCAAGATTGGTGACGACCGCACCGCCGCAGTTGCCCAGAGCCAGCTGGGTATGCTGGCGTACCGCGAGAGCGAGTACGCCCTGGCACTCCGCACGCTTGGCGTCGTGGCCCACCGCCAGGGCGAGTATCAACTGGCGCGATCACGATATGAGGAAGGACTGGCGATCAGCCGTGCTCTCGGTGACCGCTCCGCCGTTGCGCAAGCGCTGGTCGGTCTCGGCCATCTGGAGCGCTCGGTAGGCGACCTCACGGCCGCAGTGACCTGTTACGAAGAGAGCCTGGGTGTTTGCCGCGAGATCGGTAATCGACGAGGCGTCAGCATCGCTGTGGGGAGTTTGGGCATCATTGCCGAACAAAGCGGCGGCATGACGCTGGCGAAGCAGCGGTACGAGGAGAGCCTCGCCATCGCCCGAGCCGCCGGCGACCGTCGGGGCATCGCGGCGACGAGCGAGCGGTTGGCAAAGCTCGCTCGGTCGCTTGGCGACCTGGAAGGTGCTCGTCAGGGCTACGCTGACAGCCTTCGACTCTGGCGGCAGGTCGGTGACCGCCGGGCGGTCGCTGTTGCCTCATCGGCTGCGCATGCCTGATCGCTGCCGATCAGCCGGCGCCGGCGCTTTCCTGCTTCGCGGCAGTAGCGGCGGTACACGAGCGCCTCCGTGCGCCGCGACCGCCAACAGAGCTACCGGCGGCGGACCAGGAGATCGCTCGTTTGCGCTCCCGACTGGGCGAAGGTGCCAGCGAGCGGGCGATGCGGCAGGGGCGAACGCTGGATCTGGACAGCGCGGTTGCCAGCGTTCTCGCCGTTCTCGCCGCGCCACTGACTGCTCCCATCGCTCCGCCTCGGCCGACCGACGCTCGCCCTGTATACGCCGCCTCGCCGCTCAGCTCTCGAGAGCGGCAGGTCGCGCTCCTGATCACGCAGGGGCTGACGAACCGGGAGATTGCCGAGCAGTTGGTGATCGCAGAGCGGACGGCCGATACCCACGTGACCAATATCCTGAACAAGCTCGGCTTGAGTTCGCGCGCCCAGGTCGCCGCCTGGACGGTCGCCGGCGGTATGACGTCGTCGAACGGGCACCCTACGTAGCGGCCGTACACAGCGCCGTGGGGGAGTCGGTAGACGTAGCGCGTTGCGGCGAGCAACGTTTCGCGCCGGAAACCACCAAATGCGTCCTTTCCCCGATGGCAGCCGCGAGCGCCTGCCGTAGGCTGTGCTCACTTTGGATGGAGCGAAAGAAAGGAGTGTTCGATGGATATCCTGACTGGGTTGCAACGGGCGGCGCGCTGCTTTGGCGATTGCCCGGCGGTGATTGACGGCCAGGTGCGCTTTACCTGGCGGCAGTTCGAGGAGCGCACTCGCCTGGTGGCGGCCGGGCTGCGCGGCCTGGGGGTGCAGCCCGGCGACCGTGTGGCCGTGCTGATGCTGAACAATTTCCGCTACCTGGAGCTGTATCACGCCCTCCCTCGCATGGGCGGCGTCATCGTGCCGATCAACGCTCGCCTGACGGCGGCCGAGGTCGCCTACACCCTGGCGGATAGCGGCGCGGCCGTGCTGGTGGTGGACGAGACGCTCGCGCCGCTGGCCGCCACACTCGGCGGATTGCACCGGGTCGTTTATGCTGCCGACGACGCGCCGCCGGCAGGCGCGCTGCCCGACGAAGTCGCCGGCCTCTTCTATACCGGCGGGACGACCGCGAGCGCCAAGGGCGTCATGTTGACCCACAAGAATCTGGTCGCCAACGCGTTGCATGCAATTCCGCATCTCGAAGCGCGGCAGAGCGACAACTATCTCTATACCGCGCCGCTCTTTCATATTGCGGCAGCATGCTGCTCCCCCATCTTTACGCTGGTCGGCGGCTGTCATACCGTCCTACGCCGGTTCGATCCGACGGCAATACTGGAGACGATCCAGCGTGACCGGGTGACGATGACCCTGCTCGTGCCGACGATGATTAATGCGCTGCTCCAGACGCCAACCATCGGCGACTTCGACTTCTCGAGTTGGCGATTGCTCATCTACGGTGCTTCACCGATCGCGCCCGCGCTCCTGCGGCGGACGATGGCGGCGCTGCCGTGCGGCCTGGCCCAGTCCTTCGGTCTCACCGAAGCGGGTCCCTCCGTGACCTATCTTTCAGTCGGCGATCACCGGGCAATTGGAGACGCTGCGCCCGGCAGTCGCTGGGAGCGGCGGGCCGCGAGCTGTGGCCAGCCGATGATCGGCGTGGAGGTGCGGGTCGTCAACGAGCAGGAACGTGACGTCGGCCCTGGCGAAGTCGGGGAGATCATTGTCCGCGGCGACAACGTGACGCCAGGCTACTGGAACAAGCCGGCGGAGACGGCCGAGGCTCTGCGCGACGGCTGGCTGCGCACCGGCGACCTGGCCACGGTGGACGAGGACTACTACCTCACCATCGTCGACCGCAAGAAGGACATGATCATCAGCGGCGGGGAAAACATCTATTCGATCGAGGTGGAGGCGGCGCTCTATGCCCACCCCGCCGTCCTGGAGGCGGCGGTGATCGCCGTACCGGACACGAAGTGGGGCGACCGGGTCCATGCCGTGGTGGCGCTCAGGCCGGGACAGTCGGCCACGCCGGAAGACTTAGAGCCTATCCTAAAACCTGG
>DHIZ01000042.1:29422-39180 GCA_002404055.1 Chloroflexi bacterium UBA4733 | reverse complement strand
GCGGCTCCCCCGCCCCCCCCCCCACCGGCCGCGACCCCCGCCCCCCCCGCCGCACCGCATGCTCCTCGCCGTACTGCTGGTGCTCCTCCTCGGCACGGCCGGCGTCACGCGGGTGGTCTTCTCCCGCGTCCCGGTCGATACGATCGTGGCCAGCCGCTACGCCGCCGCCGTCGCGAACGATCCCGCCCACGCCGCGCTCTATGGCGCTGCCTATGCTGCTTACCGTCACCTCACCGGGTCCAACGCGCTGCATTACACCGTCCATCGGGTCGCTGAGCGCGCTGCTGAAGCGACCAGTCACCCGGGTGCGGCGCAGGCCCAAGCCGGCCGCGCGAGTGAACATCAGCTCCCGCACCCAGCATGGCTACACGCCATGCGGGTTCTCTGGCAGGGCACCCGCCGAACGCTCGGCGCGAGCGCGTGACCCCGGCAGCACAACCGGCGGTTTCCTTTGCCGTGCACGACAGCGACCTTCACACCGAGCCTGCCAGAGCGATTGATGGTTCAGTGAGACATGGTTCAAAACGGGCCGATTTGGCATGCCAGTTGAGCGCCACACGCGGTGCCGGCCTGGCAGGAATCGTGCAGGAGTTGGCTCAGCATCCGATCGTCCCTGCTGCGGAAGAACCCTAATGCACCTTTTTGAGGGGTTATGCAAAAACCCCCAATATCCGCAACCGAGTTCCCCCCGCCGCGCCCAGCCTCAAAGAAAACCATACATCTTTCGCGTCAACACCCGATGCGGAGGGACAATCGTCTTTACATCTATTCTGTCGGACGCCATGTCTGTCACCGAATCAACTTCTTGCGCCTCGAAGGCTATCATTTCGTCCAGTTTAGCGACGGTGCACAAACTCCTGGAGACGAAATCGGTATAGTCTCCATCTGTCGGAAGAAAAAGGTAGGTGCCTAACCACATCATCCTAAAGTAAGACACGACAAACCCGTGCTGCGGTGGGTCGAACGTGCCATATGCGAGACCGGATAGACCGCCTGGTCTCCGTCGTTCGTACCCTATGGTATCCCACGCTTCTACGAACAGACGACATTTTCCAGCAAGCGCGAAGGTACCGCCGAATAATGATTGATATATCGACTGATCGAGTGAAAGACTCTTGCCTTTATCGATCCGAAGCGCGTTCAAGTGCGTCTTGATAAGCCAGATCAATGTCCCTCTGTCAAACGCTAAACTTTGTCCGACCATACTCGGCTGTGCGTTGATCGCCTGCACGAACGCCGCGCCGGCATCGTCGTATGGACTCAAATCGGAGTTGCAATCCTTGCACACGTCTTTGATTTCCAGATCGCTCTGGAACTCCCTAGGCACGCCTTTACGGTAGAACGCCACCCGAGGTGTATTTGAGCCAAACATCATTCGCAGCACCGTGTCACTGACGACGTGCTCTTTTGAGAGTTTCGCGCCGCGGGCACCCCGACAGTAGACACAGACGCGCCGCCCGCTTGGCTCTCGATTCATCGCCGGCTGCCTACTGGCAAGTGCGCGCCAAACGCCAACGCTCGCACCCAACGATCAAAGCGTAACCGCTGCGTGATAGGCTGGCCTTTGACAATCATCGGAACAGAAAACCGGAATAAGCCCGTCTACCAGAGGCGAACCGGTACCCGTGGCAAGCCAGGTGACCGCGATTCCGAACTGAAGCGTCGTGGCAAAGCAAGGCCTGGCTATCGTAGAGCATACGGACAGGAACGCCGACTCCGCAGCGCTTCGCCAGCGCTTCGCCCTCTGGGAGAGCGGGGAACCAGCGTCTTCTTCTCGCTCCCAATCGCCCGTTCACTGCGATAGCACAAATACGGAGTGCTTGACTGCGCAGATCCTTATTCCGGTTTTCTGTTCCATTGATTGTTCAACCCCGAATTCAGCACAGTTCTCTCGAAAGAGAATGCGACCAGAGCGAACCCTCGGTAGCGTTTTAGGTGAGGGGATACGGCACCTGGCTTCGACGGGCAATTGCACGTTACTCTGGGCAGGAACGAGCGTTATCTGTGGTGATCATCTGGGTTCTCCGGCACTTTTGATGCGCGGGGTAGAGAGCGGCTGCGTGCCTATTGTTGCAGGCGGCGTCCAGGGCTACCGGAGGAGCGGCTCCCCATGCTCAACCGAACAGTTGCGGTCACGCTAAATGGCACGTCGTCCGCCTCTGGGGCGCCAGGGGAATGGGCAACATCAAAAGTGCCGGAGAACCATCATCTGAAGGGAATTGCCATGAAGGCATGTGTTCCTCTGCGAATCGCCTGGCTCGCGCTGCTGAGCCTTGCGTTGCTCCTCCCTGCTGGCGGCCCAGTACATGCTCAGCCACAGACCTACACAATCAGCGGGACGGTGTATTTCGACCGCAACGGCAACGGTCGGCGCGATGCGGATGAGCCGCTCCTGGACGGCATCCAGGTAGCTGGCCCCCGAGGCACCTTCGCCGTGAGCGTGGACGGCAGCTACCGGATCACCGACGTGCTCCCGAGCACCTTCCAGTTACAGGCCTCTTTGCCGGGGCCGAACGCCGATCAGCGGCCGGTGATCGCCTCCGCCGCGCGCACCGTCACCGTGAGCAATGCCGACCTGACCGGCATCGACTTCGGTCTCGCGGCACCGCCACCACCCCACGACACGCGCTACTTCCCACAGACGGGCTACCGCATCGACAGCGACATAATCTGGAACTACTTCCAGGCGCGCGGCGGCCTCACCACCTTCGGCTATCCTGTCAGCCGCACCTTTCCCTTCCTGGGCTTCTGGGTCCAGATCTTCCAGCGGGAGATCATCCAGCTCGGCGTGGGGGGGAACGTGGCCCGGCCCATGAACCTGCTCGACCCCGATCTGATGCCGATCACTAGCATCAACTTCTCCACCTTCCCAGCCTTCGACCCGACCCTGGCCAGCCAGGCGCCGAACCCGTCCCGTTCGACCTACGCCACGGATGTGGTCGCCTTCGTCCAGCAACACGCGCCGGATACCTTCGACAGCCTGCCCGTGAGCTTCTACCAGACCTTCGTCCACACGGTCAGCCTGCAGATGGCGTTCCCCAACGGGGGCGGCAATCCGGCGCTGCTTCCCCTGCTGAATCTGGAGATCTGGGGCTTGCCAACGAGCCAGCCGGCCTACGACCCGCACAACCATAACTTCGTGTACCTGCGTTTCCAGCGGGGGATCATGCATTACGATGCCGGTTGCAATTGCACCCAGGGCATCCTGCTCGCCGACACCTTCAAGAGCGTGCTGACCGGCCAGAACTTGCCAGCGGATGTGACCCTCCAGATGGCCTCCTCTCCCTACCTCAAGCTGTACCAGCCGGCGGAAATCAACTCGGTCGCCAGGGTGCCGATGGTCACCACCAGCGGCCCGACGACCACCCCCCGTGTCCAGGGGTACACCAACCTCGCCTTCGCTTTCCTTCCGGCCAGGTCGTAAAAGAGCTCATACTGCGGCATCAGCACCAAGCCCCGGCAGGGGCCACGCCGTTCAGGTGTTCCGCAGGCGCTGCCGCGATACCATTCTGAGACGCGAGGCCGGCCATCGCTACGCATCGTCGACAGATAGCGTCCCGTCAAGTGGTGGGAATTCCCACCGGTGCGCGTTTCCTTCCTACGCCGTCTTCGCCGTGAGTTCTGCCGTTGCCTCCTCCTTTCCGTGGGTCAGCTTGCGCATCGAGGTCTCGCTGAAGTAGTGGTGGCTAACGAGCCATCGGGTACCCACGACAGTGGGTGATTCTACTCGGCGAGCAAGGCGCCGAAGAGGCGGAGGAGCGCGACGCGGTTGGGGAGGATGCCGACCACGGCACTGCGGCGTTTGAGTTCCTTGTTCAAGCGTTCGATGGCGTGATGTCAATACCCCTTTGCGCTACGCGCCGCCGGCCCGAGACTTTGGCGTCCCCCAGCATGCAAGAGACCCCGAGCGCGACGCCTGACTGTGGGAAGTCTCCCACACTTCCCACAGTCTTCCAACACATCACGAACAGATGTTCGATATAGTGAGGGTGGAGCGACAACCGCTCCGCAGCGGGTGGAGGGGCCACGGTGCATGGCTCCCACCACCAGCCACTGCCCGCCGGGGTGGGGCTCCGGACCGTGTCCGGGGGACCACCCCGGCAGCCACGACGGGCAGCGGGGTGGGTGCCCCTCCTACCCAATGACCCCCGCGCATCTTTTGATCGAAGGAGTGTGCCATCATGGCCAATCAAGGCATCGTTTCCTTCTCGTACGATCCGACGGCGATCTACACCGTGGCCGGACCCGACACCACATGGACCGACGACGTGTACAACCTCAAACCAGCCAGCCCGTTGCTGCTCGTCCGGACCCCGATCCAGGCCAACGCGAACGACAACACGCTGGGCAGCCCGGGCTATCCGGAGTTCCAAGCGGCAATGGATACGTGGGGGACGCGGAGCGGCGGCTTCCCCGTCGCAGCCGTGCTCCCGATGGAGTTTGATCGGCCCAATATTCAGGGCTCCTGCCCCAATGACATCCTCGGCTACAACGGTAACCCCCTGCTCAACGCGTACATCAACGACTTCACCCTCCGGGCGGAGGACTTCGCCTCGAACCTGGCCAGCCATCACCTGACCACCTACTGGGTGTGGAACGAACCCAACTTGCAAGGACAGATCGGGACGGGCCAGAACTGCCCACCGTCCGACCCGTCCCTGTCGCCCCAAGTCTTCGGGGCGCTGCTCTATCAAGGCTGCACGCGGCTCAAGGCGGGCGGGGCAATCACGACCTATGCCGGCAGCCTGAGCGTGCTGCCAGGTTCTGACCCCACGGGGCAGAACGCCGCCAACTACCTGGCAGCTATGTACCAGTTCCTCAACCAGAATGGGGTCTCCGGCCCGTACCCGTGGGATGCGATCAGTCTCAACATGGAAGGGTTGTTCGATACGACCTTCACTCAACCGGTCCATGACAACATCCAAGCCACCATGCAAACGTACGGCGACTACTCACCGATCATCGTGGGCGAGTGGGGCGTGCGCAACAGCGAGCTAGACCCCACGCGCGCCCAGACGACCTACGACGCCATCAAGGCCTACTTCCAGACGATGTACTTCTTCCAGCACCCGGCGCGCGTTCAACACAATGGGAACGATTACGGCGCCAGGGACTGGAACATCTCGGGCAGCCAGTACGTCCCGGCCAGTAAGCTCCTCTGGTGGGACGTGCTGAACTCCTTCTACCAGAACCCGTAGGCAACTGCGCAGCGTCGTGTCGTGCAGCCGCAACGCCTATCCGGGGGGGGCGGGCAAACCAGTAGCGTTTGCCCGCCCCCCCTTGCCAACTAGAATGTTGAATGTTACAAAAGGCGGCAGAAGTCGTTCTGTACGACGGGACATCGACTGTTGTAGCAGGAGGAAGCAGCGATGATGGACGATTGCTGGTGGAAGCGAGCGTTGCTCGCGATGATCCTCCCTCTCGCGCTCGCCGGAGCACACTCCAGGGAAGCGGCGGCGGCCGGCGCCCCGGTGACGCTCGCCACGACGGTGGCGGTTGGAACGCAACCGAATGGGGTGGCCGTGGATCCCACGACTCACACCGCCTACGTCGCCAACCGAGGGAGCAATACCGTCTCGGTGCTCAACGGGGCTGATCAGGGCACGGCGACGATCCCGGTCGGCAAGGGCCCCGGTGGCATTGCCGTCAACCCGGCGACGCACCGCGTCTACGTGGCCGATCGCGACGACGGCACGATCGCGGTGATCGACGGAGCGACGAATCAGGTCGTGGACACGATCGCCGTGGGCGCACATCCCGAGAGCGTCGCCGTGGACTCCTCCACGAACACCGTGTACGTTGCCGATGAAGGGACCATCACCGCCGGCAACCCCAACGGGACGGTACACGCCATCGACGGGAAGACCGATCACGTGATGGCCTCCGCTGCAGTCGGCGGCGAGCGCAGCGAACCGCACGGGCTCGCCGTGGACCCGGCCACGCACCACGTCTTCGTCGGCTACAGTACGCCCTCGTCCGACGCAGCGGCCATGCTCGACGGAGCGTCCTTGCAGACGCTGGCGACGGCCCTCCTCGGCAACCCGCCGTTCGCCGTCGCGCTGGATCCGCCGACGCACCGACTGTATGTCACCCTGACCAACGTGCCGCAGGTGCAGGTGCTCGATGTGAGCGCCATCCCCGCCTTCCAGGGCAACCCGGCGACCATCAGAGTGGGCGCCAACCCCTCCGGTGTGGCCGCCGATCCGGCGAGCCAGACAGTCTACGTGGCCAATGCCGGCGACAACACCATCGCCGTGATCGACGCCAGCAGCAATCAGGTGACGGGGACCGTGCCGGTGGGCACCCGGCCCTGGGCTGTTGCCGTCGATCCCACGACCCACACGGTCTACGTCGCCAATCAGGACAGCAACGACGTCACCATCCTCAACGGGGTTGGCCAACCCTCATCGGTCCCCCACGACAACCGCTACTTCCCCCAGACCAGCTTCCGCATCGACAACGCCACCATCTGGGACTACTTCCAGCGGCGGGGGGGCGTGCCCACCTTCGGTTATCCCACCAGCCGGACGTTCACCTTCCAGGGCTTCACGGTCCAGTTCTTCCAGCGCCGCATCGTCCAACTGAGCCCCGACGGCCAGGCCCGGTTGCTCAACCTGCTCGACCCCGGCCTCCTGCCCTACACCAGCTTCAACTTCTCCACGTTCCCCGGCGTCGATAGCGCCCTGGTCGCCACCGCGCCCCCGCCCACCGACCAGCCGGCGGTGCTCGCCTGGGTGCAACAGCACGCCCCCAACGTGGTGGCCGACGCCCCGGTCCACTTCGACGCCACGTTCATGAACTCCGTCTCGGCCCAGACGGCTTTCCCCAACGGCGGCGATGCCAGCCTCTTGCCGGGGATCGACCTGGAGCTGTGGGGCGTTCCCACCAGCCAGCCGATGATGGACGCCAATAACCACAACTTCATCTACCTGCGCTGGCAGCGCGGGATCATGATGTACGACGCCAGCTGCTCCTGCACCCAGGGAGTGTTATTGGCCGACTACTTGAAGGACATCCTCACCAGCCAAAACCTCCCGGCGGACCTGGCCCAGGAAGCGGCGAACAGTCCCTTCCTCGACCAGTACGACCCTGGCGCGCCAAACTGGGTACACAACCCGAGCCTGCTGCCTAACACCGATTTGACCAACGCCTTTACCCCGGAGTGAGGCGCATCCATGACACTGCCATCTGGGCGCACGGTGCCGGCGAACAGTGGCGTTGGCTGCGGAGCAAGGGAAAAGATGGATGGCATGCACGACTTGACACGACGGGCTGCGCTTCGGGCGGGCCTATCCAGTGCAGCGCTGACGTTGCTGCCGGGAGGGCTCATGATCGTCCCGCGTCCGCCCGTTATCGAAGCGGCGCCAGCGGGTGCGGCTGCGAGCGTGCTCTGGGCGCCGCGTATCGCCATCGTCTGGCCGAACAATGCCAACGGTAATCAAACCAGCGTCGCGCTGTCGCAGTTCGTCAATATCAGCGTCTGGCCCGCGAACCAGGTCAGTTGCAGCAGCGACCCCCAGGCAGGGCCCGGCGGCGTCCACCAGTTCTATCTCTGGGTTGCCAAGAACAACGAGCCGGCACAACAAGTCCTGATCAATCCGGTCTTCATCCAGCGCACCGTTCACGGCGTGACGTTCCCCTCCGACGAATACAACAACGTGCCGGTGGATCTGGTGACCAGCCCGGCCGACCAGTACCGCTTCAGCGTGGGACTCGTTCCCGGCGAGTCCAACATCTGGGTCCACGCCGCCGATGCGCGCACCTATGCTCCGAACCCGGTCATTCCCACTGGCTATGGCACGCCGGGACAACTCGACTCGCGGCTGCAGATCGTCTGGCCGCACGACGGGCAGGGTCGCTATGTCCCCGTCGACCAAGCGGCCTTCGTCAACATTGCGGTCGATCTCTTCATCCACGGCACTGTGCAGTCGGTGCTCCTGGACTTCCAGCCGGACGCCCTGAACCTTCAGGTCGCCGCCGGCAACAGTCCACCGACCCAGGCCGGTGTCCGGGCGCAGAAGAGTACCTATACGGTGAAAGGCACGCCCTATCCTCGTTGGGTCTTCAACAACATCCCGGTTCAGCCGGGCCAGCAGTACCAGTTCCTGGCTCCGGTCTACTCAGGGAAGATCTTGTCGCCCTATACAAGCATCTGGACGCACGCCGCCGATGCCCGGACGCTCCTGCCGAATCCGACCGTTCCGTCGGCCTGTACGCCCTGACCTGAATAGAACAGAAGGCTCGAGCCCGTTGAAAAAGGGTTTGGGGTGACCGTGGGGCGCTGCCGCGCCCCACGGTCGTTCTGAGCGCGCTGCCCGGACCCACGCATGCCGCGCCGGGAGCGCTGGTCACCGGAGCGGGTCGGACGGCGTCACCGCTGATCGGCTCGGTTCGTCCAGCCGCCGAGGCAGCCTGCCCACGCGGTGAGGGTCATGTTACCGGCGGCACGTCTCCTCGCCACACCCATGCCAGATCGTTAGTCGTCGTCTAGCCGCCCCACGACGTCTTCGAGGTCCGCGCACCCGGGTGGGTGCAGCGCGCGGTGGTGTCGAGACGCTCATGGCCGAGGAGGGTCTTGACGGTCACCAGGTCCTCGCCGGCGTCGAGCAACTGTTTGGCGAAGCTGTGGCGCAGCGAGTGGGGGCTGAAGGCCGCCAGCTTGGCCCGCGCGGCGTACTTGCTGATGAGCTTCTCCACGGCATGGGCGGCCGGCCGGCGCTGCATCGTGTCCTACGCCAGATGCCGGAGGATGTCCAGCGTGGACGTGGCCCGAGCATTCGGTCGCCAAACGAGTTGCTCGTCGGTGCGGTCGGCGATGGTGTCTTCCAGCTGGCGCTGTTCCACTTCGAGGATGGCGGCGAAGTCGCCGCTGGCGTAGACGGGAGTAATGGCGACGGGGGTTGGCATAGCACTGCTCCTCTCGACTCCGGCGCGGCAGACGGCGCCTGCTCCAAGTACGGTACGGCGTACCCTTGGGCCGCCTGCATGCCACCGCTCAAGGGCGCTCGGTTCCTCTCAACAAAGGTTTTTCAGTAAGAACGAGCGAATTTGTCACCCGAATCGCCGTGCGCCTGCCCAGGAGCCGCACCGCCAGCGCTACTTTTGCGCTACTTCTCCGCTACTTGGGCGTCAGTTGCCTCTGTTCCGCCATGTAGCGCGAATGTAGCGCCCAAGTAGCGCTCGCCCTCCTATGGTGCTGACGCCGCGAGCAGCGCGGCCCAAGCGCCAGAGGAGGATCAACGCGATGCGACCAAACACCATCACCCTTTCCGCCGCGCAGGCCCGGCCGGGTCAAAGCAGACGCCGCCGGTTGGGCGTCCTGGTCGTCGCCTTGCTCATCGTCGCGGCCGCGGCTACGTCGGCCACACTGCTGCATCGTCGGGCCATGCGACTGACCGTACCGCTGTCTGCCACGTTGCGCCTGACCAGTGTGCCGACCGGCGCCAGCGTGCTGCTGGACGGGCAGCCGCGCGGTCGCACGCCGCTGTACCTCGCCGTCGCGCCGGGCGAGCGTCACCTGACGTTCCAGGGACCGCATGTCATGGCAGCCACGGCCGACGTGCGTGCCGTCGCCCATCGGACCGCCAACGTCCAGGCGACGTTGTGGCTCCGGACGCCCGCAGTACAGCAACTCCGACCACCCTTTCCCGGCGCCAGCATCGCCAACGCCGGCTTCCTCGCCGATGGGTGGGTGGCGCTGACGGTGGCGCTGCCGCCGGGGAATGAACGCCAGCTGTGGGTCCGGGATCGAGACGGCG
>DHIZ01000042.1:16656-29146 GCA_002404055.1 Chloroflexi bacterium UBA4733 | reverse complement strand
GCTGGACATTCCGCACGACAGCGTGCAGACCCTCGTCGAACTGCCCAGCGCCATCGTGCCCGGCAGTTTCCTTTGGAGTCCGCGCGGCGAGACGGTGGCCTTCTTGACGCAGGCCGGCCCGCTGGTCTCCCTGTGCCTACTCCGGACGAACCCGCCATCCTTCCGTTACCTGGCCGATCTCGGCCGGAACGACGCTCACCCCTTGCCCTTCCCGCCGCTGGCCTGGTCGGCGGACGGAAGCCGCCTCGTGTACGCGGCCCCCGTCCAGTCCCGCAGCAACACGCTCGGCGGCTGGCTCTTCGGCGCTCAATCCGCGCCGGCACTCTTCCGCACGACGGCGCCCTGGACGCAGAACCGCCGCCTGGGCACTGCCGGGGGCAACGCCCCCGTCTGGCGGGCCGACGGCAATCTGCTGGCGCTGGCGCAGCCGAATGGTTCCGGCCCGCTGCGGGTGCAAGTCGTGGACCCGGGAAGCGGCGCCGCCACGCCGGTCGGCACGCTGCCGCTCCCCGCCGCCTCGACGTATGCCGTGCGCTGGGACGCTGCCCACGGCCAGGCGCTGCTGGTGCAGCGTGGCGACAACGGCGCTGCAGCGTTCTGGCTGCTCTCCTTCACGCCGGAGGTGGCGCGATGACGAAGATCCGGCTCATCCTCCTGCTGCTCTTGCTCGGCGCCGTCCGCTGCGGCGCCTTCCCCGCCGCCATCCAGGCGAGTTCCGCCGGTCTGGAACCGGCACTCCCCGTCCCCTCCCTGCCGGTGACGCCAAACGCCACGGCGAAACCGGCCACCGGCGCCGCGCCGCAGACGGTCGTGATCAATAGTGGCCCCTCGATGGATCAACTCAAGCAGGAGACGCCGGGCCTCTTCCAGAGCGTGCTGGGCAGTTTCCTCGGCGCCCTGGACCAGGGCCTCACCGCTGTGCTCAACACCGCCGCGAGCTTCAACTTCCTGACCCGGACGCCGCCCGAGTTGAGCTACGCCCATCCCGACATCCTGCGGCTCTGGGCGGCAGTACGCGCCGTGACCAACGCCGCCCTGGCTTTGATCGCCCTGGTCGGCGGCTACAACGTCATCTTGCACCGCCGGCTGGGGACCGAATACGCCGGGACCATGGAGTTCCTGCCCCGGCTGGCCGTGGGCGCCTTGCTGGCCAACACCAGCATGTGGTGGGCCAGCGCCGCTATCGACGCCAACAACGCCCTCTGTGCCGCGATCGGCGCCGCCGGTTTCCCCGGTTGGGGGCGCCTCGCCGGCATGGCAACCATCGGCGGCGTCGCCGCTCTCTGGACGCCGGCCCGCCTGCTCCTGGTGCTGGCGCTGCTCCTGTATCTCGTCATGTGTCTCTTACTGGTCATCCAGATGCTGATGCGGCTGGCGCTGGTCGACGTGCTGCTCGTCCTGGCGCCGCTGGGCCTGCTCTGCTGGATTTTGCCGCAGACGCAACGCTGGGCGCGGCTGTGGTCCACCACCTTCGTCGGCGTCGTCTTCACCCAGTTCATCCAGGTCGTGGCCATGCTGGTCGCCGGCAACCTGCTGACCGCCGTGGGCGCGGGAGCCGGACCCGCCGGCACGGCCCTCGGCCCCTTCATGGGGCTGGCGGCGCTGGTGCTCATCCTCAAGCTACCGGGACTGGTGGGGCACCAGCTCAGCGACGGCTGGGGCACGCTGCGCGGCGTCCTCGTCGGGCAGGTCGTACGCGGTGTCGCGCCGGGCGCCGGGGCAGTGGCGCGGGCGACGAGCGGTCGGACGGGCGTCCCCACCAGCGGCGGCGGCAGCGGCCGTCCGGGAGGAGCGTAGCCATGCTGCTCGCCTTCGTACTCGGCAACCTCGGCCGCGACGCCCTGAAGGCAGCCGCCGGCCTGGCGCTGTTGCTCCTGTTGGCGGTCGCCTGTCTGCTCTCGCTGCTGGCCGGCCTCACCAACCCTTTCTCTGCTGGCGCAGCCAGCGGCCTCGCCGGCGTGCCGATCACCGCCGCCGCGCCTGCCGGCGGACCGCTGGCGCCGCCGAGCATGGGCGACACGCGTTGGGGCTACGGGTTGAACACCTACTGCGAACGCTACGTCGAGCAGCGCGTCGGTTGGGGTAATCAGGGCGTGACTGCCTATGCCGCCTACCAACGCCTGGCCGGACTGGGGCTGGTCCACCCGGGACCACCCGACGCCCCGGGCGAGGTCGTCTACTTCGGCCTATCCCCCGACAACGAGGGCGACGGCCACGTCGGCATCTACGACGGCGCTGGCCGCTTCACCAGCATCACCTCCTACGGGCTGCAGCAGGAGCCCCTTGCCGGCTGGGGAGCGCCCTATCTGGGCTGGGTGCAGCCCAGTGACGTGCAGAGCGACCGCTTCGGCAACCCCGTCTCGCCGAAGGAGTGACGGATGGCACACGCCCGCGCCCCGCCAGCCGCTCCACGCTCCGAGCAACGCAAGACCGCACCCGTGGTGCGGCCTGGAACGACCGCGAACCTTGAAAGGAATCGCTCCCGTGCAAAACGCCATCACGCAACTCTTTGGCAATCTGCTGACCCTCGGTGTCGCCGTCGGCGGCGCCGTCTGTGCCTTCTTCCTGATGTGGGCGGGCTATCAGTACATGAGCGCCGGCAGCAACAGCCGCCAGATGGAAGGCGCCAAGCAAGCCCTCTTCAACGCCCTGGCCGGTCTCGCCATCATCATCGGCGCCAAGCTGATCGCCGGGATGATCGTCTCCGCCCTCGCCGGCGTCGGCGGATAGGGGGCAGGAACGATGGAACGACGCCACGAACTCCCCACCCATCTGGGCGTGGAGGATCACATCCTGGGCAACCTTTCCATGCGCCAGCTGCTGCTGCTGCTCAGCGGCCTGGCGGCAGCCTACGCCGCCTGGACGCAGCTCCCCGCTCTCCCGGTGGCGGTACGCGCCACCCTGGCGGCAACGGTGCTGCTCCTGACGCCGGCCCTGGCGCTCGTCCGGCCGGGCGACCGTAGCCTGGCTGCCTGGGCCCTGGCCGTCCTGCGTTACCACACGCTGGCCAGAGTCGCCGTCTGGCAACCCCGTCTGCCTGACCGCCTGGCCGGGCGCCAGGATGGCACGGACTGGTCGGCCCACGCCCCTCACCTGACCTGGGCCGGCAACCCGGCTCCGACCGCGCCCGGACGCAACGCCCGAACGGCGGTACCGCAATGAGCAAGCGAGCCTCCGTCCAGGTGAGCCGGCTCCAGCTGGAAGCGATCGGCGACGACATCGTCCAACTGGCAGCGGGCCAGTATCGCGCCGTCCTGGAGGTGGAGGGCATCCACTTCGGGCTGCTGGGAGCAGTTGAACAGGAGGCGCTGCTCGCCGGTTTCGGCGCCTGGCTGAACAGCCTCGGCTACCCCGTCCAGGTGCTGGCGCAGGTCACGCCGTTGGACCTTGACCAGTATCTGGGCGCCCTGGCGCAGCGCGCCCGGCACGATCTGCCAGCGGCTCTGGTGGCCCTGGCGCATGATCATATGACCTTCCTGCAGGGCCTGGCGCGGGAACGCACCCTGCTGGAGCGGCATCTCTACGTCATCGTGCCGGCCGGTGACGGCGGGCCGGCACGACGCTGGCCGTTGGGCACGACGGCGGAGCAGCTGGATGCAGCCGGCGCCCGCCGCCAATTGACGGCCCGCTGCGCAGAAGTCACGGGGGGCCTCGGCCGTTGCCGCCTGACCGTGCGCCGGCTTGCCAACCTGGAACTGGCCCAACTCCTGTATGCCTGCTGGTGTCCGGAACGCGCCCGCCTGCAACGCCTGCGCGCTGAACTGGCGGAGTACGCCGCGCTGGCCGTCCGCCGCCACCCTTCTCCCGAAAGGAGTACCTGATGCGCCGCATCCCCAATCTGCAGCTGCCCCCCCTGCCCTTCCACCAACCTGGCCGCTCGCGCCCAGCGCCGGCGACGGCCGAGGAACAGCGCCTGGCGCTGGGCAACCGCTCGCTGGCCGACCTCATCGCGCCCGCCACCGTGGAGGTGGCGCGGGACCACGTCCGTCTGGAGCACCAGTACGTGCGGGTACTGGCCGTCACCGGCTATCCGCGCACCGTCAGTCCCGGCTGGCTCAACCCCTTGCTGACTTTCGCCGAGCCGCTCGAGGTGAGCATGCACCTGACGCCGCTCGCCAGCGGGCCCATGCTTTCCACCCTCAGCCACAAGCTCGTCGCGCTGCATTCCAGCCGCCTGCTGGCAGACCGGCAAGGGCGCCTCAGCGATCCGGAGCGGGAGACCGCCTACGAGGATGTCGAGCGGCTGCGCGATGCGCTGCAACGCGGTGTCGAGCACGTCTTCTCGGTCAGCCTCTACGTGCAGGTCCGCGCCACCTCACCGCTGGCGCTGGATGCCCTCACGCTGCGGGTGGAACGCACCCTGGCCGGGATGCTGGCGCACTCCCGGGTGGCGCTCTGGGAACAGGACCGCGGCTTCCGGTCCTGTTTGCCCCAGGGCCAGGACCAGCTGGCGGTCTACCACAACTTCGACACCACGTCGCTCGCCACCATGTTCCCCTTCTCCGCCAGCAACCTGACGATGCCGCGCGGCCTGCTCTACGGCATCGCCAGCGAGAGCCACGCGCCCGTCCTGGTGGATCCCTTCGACGACGCGCTGGACAACAGCAACCTCGCCGTCTTCGCCACGTCCGGCGCCGGCAAGAGCTACTTCTGCAAACTGCTGCTGTTACGGGCGTTGCTCCAGGGGATCGAAGCGCTCATCGTCGACCCGGAAGATGAGTACCGCCTGCTCTGCCAGGCGGTGGACGGCCAGTACGTGCGGCTTGCCGGCAGTTCGCCGCACCAGCTCAACCCTTTCGACCTGGCGCCGCTCGACCCCGCTGACGGAGAGGGGCGGGACCCGCTGGCCGAGCAGGTGGCGGCCGTGACGGCGCTGCTGGAGTGCATGCTGACGGACGCCGCCACGCCGTTGCCAGCGCACGAACGCGGCTTGCTCGACCGCGCCATCTACCAGACCTATGCCGGGGCGGCTATCCATCCCGGGGTGACGGCGAGCTACGCCCGCCCCGCCCCGCTGCTGCGCGATCTCTACGCGGTGCTGGCAGCGAGTGCCGATTCGGGGGCCCGCCAACTGGCCGACGACTTGCACCGCTTTGTCCACGGCGCCCTGGCCGGTCTGTTCGCCGGACCGACCAACGTCGCGCTGGACCGGCCCTGCGTCGTCTTCAACCTGCAGGCGTTGGAACCGGAACTGCGCCCGATCGGCATCCAGCTCGTCACCAACTTCGTCTGGCAGCAGGTGCGGCGGCGGCGGCGCCCGCGCCTGCTCGTGGTGGACGAGGCCTGGAGCCTCTTGCAGTATCCGCAGGGCGCCATGTTTCTCGCCAGCATGGCGCGGCGGGCCAGAAAGTATTCCCTGGGCCTGGTGACCATCACCCAGGATGTGGCCGACGCCCTGGCGACACCACACGGGCGTACCGTGCTCACGAATGCCGCCTCAGCGCTGCTCTTGAAGCAGTCCGCCAGCACCATCGAACTGGTGGCAAACGCCTTCGCGCTCTCCAGCGCGGAACGGCAGTACCTGCTGGCGGCCGCCAAGGGGGAAGGGCTCTTCTGTTGCCGTGGCGCCCGCGTCGCGCTGCGCATCGTGGCCAGCCCGAAGGAGCACGAGCTCGCCACGACCGCCCCGCGCGATCTGGCGGCGCGGGTAGCGGCCGAGGGAGCGATCACCAGGACGCGCCTGGTCGAGGTGAGACCGGGCCCGACTCCGGCCGCCCAGGCAGCGGGAGGGCGCTGAGATGGCACTCGCTTCCTCGGCCCGGCTGGACCCTGCCGGACTCAAACGCGCCCATTCCCTGGCAGCGGCGGTGCGCGCCGCCGGTGTCCAACTGCGTCCGTCCGGTACCGACCGGCTCAGCGGCTGCTGCCCTTTCCACGACGATCAGCAGCCCAGCTTCATGGTGGACGAAGGCGATCAGCACTTCCACTGTTTCGGCTGCCATGCGCACGGCGACGTCATCGACTTTGTGATGCGCCGGGAAGGAGTGGACTTCCGCCGGGCGGTGGAGCGGCTGGCCGGATTGCCGGCGCTGCCACGTGCCCTCCTGCAGCCCGCCAAAAGCGCCCGCGAACGCCGCTGGGATCGGCTCACGCTGGAAGAGCAGGTCACGATGAATACCGCCGCCGCGCTCTACCAGGAGGCCCTCCGGCACGAGCGCCGGGCGTTGGACTACCTGCAGGCGCGCGGCATCCCCGACCGGGTCATCGGCGCGGCCAAACTGGGCTATGCCGACGGCCATGCGCTGTCGGCCTGGTTCCAGCGGCACGCGGGTCGGCGCAGCGCGCAAGCCCTGGGGCTGCTGGATTCCCATGGGCGAGAGCGGCTGGCCGGGCGCATCGTCGTGCCGGAGTGGCGCGGCGGGCAGTGCCTCTGGTTCATCGGCCGCGACCTGGCGGAGGGCGCTTGCCGCCCGAAGTATCTCGCGCTCGGCGGGGAACGCCCGGTGCTGGGCCAGGAAGGGGCCGCCGGCAAAGCAGCGGTGTTCCTGGCGGAGGGCGTGTTCGACTACCTCAGCGCCCTGGCCTGGCAGTTACCGGCCTGGAGCCCCTGCGGCACATTTCTGCCGGCGGAGCGCCTCGGCTTCCTGGCCGGGGCGGAGGCAGTCTACGGTGTCTTTGACGGCGATGCGGCGGGTCGAGCAGCGGCAGCACGTTTCGGCGCGCTGCTCGGCGAGCGCTGGCGGCCGCTGCTGTTGCCGGACGGCTGCGATTGGAACGACCTGGCCCGGCGCCCAGATGGACGCGCCGAGTTCTTCCGTTTGCTCGCCGACGCCCGGCGGGTTGGGAGAGAACAGCGATGGCAAGGGAAAGGGGAACGAGCATGACCTCGCGCAATGGTGTCAATACCGCTGTTGCTGACGAGCAGCAGGGGCTGGTCGATACAACGGATGATCGTCAGCGATTGCAGCGGTCGGTGCTGCATCTTGGCGCCCGCTTCGGCTGGTCACAGGCCGAGGTCGTGCGGTTCGCCGAAGCGGTCGGCAGCCGGCACTGGCAGGAGCTGGACGTTCGCGACCTGCTGGCCGTGGTGGACGAGTACCGCGCCATGCTGCAGGTGCTCGCCGCCCGCTTGACCCGCCGGCGCTCGCGGGCAGCAGTCAGCAGTCAGGCCAGGGAGGCTGCTGATGGCTGCGGCGATTAGACCAGTCCAACCGACGACGGCGGCTGTGGAACTGGTGGAAGTCGTCACTCCCCGCACCAACGCCGCCTCCATCGCCGCCATGACCCGTCTGCTGGACGCGGCAGCATCGACCGCGCCCTGCAGCCTGGAGATTGCCGCGACCGACCAGGGCTGCAGCTTCCTGCTGCGCGCCGGACCCGCCGGGATGCGCCGCCTGCTGCAACAGTTCGCGGCGGCGTATCCCCAGGCGGAACTGCGTCCGCTGCACTCGGTCCAGCGCGTCGGCGCCGACCCGGCCCGGCTGGGCAACGACGAAGTCCTTGGCGCCTGTGCCCTGACGCTGCAGGCGCCGGCCTACCTGCCGATCCGCACCTTTCGCGATAGCGATCTGGCGCCGGACCGAGCGGCCCAGGCTGATCCGGTCCTCGGCATCCTCGGCGCCCTCGGTTCCCTGCCGGCGGGCTGGCGGGCGCTCAGCCAGCTGTTGCTGCAACCGGCGCCCGCCCACTGGAGCGACGGCTACCAGCGGCTGGCCCTGGAACACCCGCTGGCGTCGGAACGGACGGCAGGGACGGGCGGCGGGCCTTCCGGGACCAGCATCGCCCTGCTGGCCACAGCGGTGACGGGGCTGGCGACGTTTGCGCTGGGGCAGCAGTGGTATGCGGCGGGGGACTGGCTGCAGTTGGGGCTGCTCGGCAGCGGCCTGCTGGGCGGCGTGCCCGGCGCCGTGCTGTTGCGCCGCCGGCTCGGCCGGCGTCCGCTCTACGACCCCCTGCTCGTGCGCGAGAAGCTGAGCCACCGCGCCAGTCTGGCCCAACTGCGCCTGGCCGTCTTCGCTCCGCTGGGCACGCCGGCCACCGACGTGGCGGCGCGGTTGGAACAACTCGCCGCCGCCTACCAGCAGTACAGCGTGCCCGCCGGCAACGGCCTGGCGCCGCAAGCCGTCCAGTTACAGGGGCACGAGCTGGCGACGCTGGAGGTGTTGCGCTGCCGCCACGCCATTGGCCTGCTCGACCATCTGCCGCAGCCGGCCGCCACGTCCCTCTTGACCAGTCAGGAACTGGCCGGGCTCTGGCATTTGCCGCACGGGCAGGCGGATGTGCCGTTGCTGGAACGCACTGCCGCCCGCACCTTCCTGCCGTCGCCCTGGAAGGTGGCCGACGGCTGCCGGATTGGTGTGGCGACCCAACAGGGCAAGCGGGTGCCGGTGGCGCTGCCCGAGGAACTGCTGCGCCGCCATCTCCTGCTGGTGGCCAAGACCCGCCGGGGCAAGTCCTCGCTGTTACTGCGCCTGGCCCAGGAGGTGATGACCAGTACCGGCGGCGCCCAGCGCCCAGCCCTGCTGCTGATCGATCCGCACCGCGATCTGGCTCAGGCGGCGCTGGGGCTGGTCCCAGCGGAGCGCCAGGATGAGGTCGTCTACCTGGATGCCGGCGACCTGGAGCAGCCCTTCGGTCTCAACCTGCTCGATACGGGTCTCGGTTGGGATCAAGATATGGCGGTCGCCAGCGCCCTGACCGTCTTCGAGCACGAGTTCAACCACTACTGGGGGCCGCGCATGGAGGACATCTTCCGCTTCGCGCTGTTGACGCTCTACGCCGCCAATGCCACGCTCTGCGCCACGGAGCCAGGCGGGCGGTCTCGCCAGTACACCGTCCTCCAGATCCCGGCTTTGCTGGCCGACCCTGCCTTTCGCCGCCATGTCTTAGACCGGGTGCCGGGGGCGGTGGTGCGTGATTGGTGGGCCACCTATTTTGAGCGTTTGCTGGACCGCCGGCTCCAGTTGGAAGCCATCAATCCGGTGCTCAGCAAGATCAACCGCTACGCCGCCACCGACGCCACCCGTCTGGTCGTGGGGCAGGCCTGCTCGACGCTTGATCCGGCCGCCTGGCTGCGCGACGGCCGCATCGTCATCGTCAACACGGCCAAGGGCGCGGTGGGCGAGAGCACGGCCGCCATCATCGGCGCGACCCTGCTGAACCTGGTGGGCCTGCACGTGGCCGCGCAAGCCAGGATGCCACCGGACCGCCGCCGGCGCATCTGCGTCATGGTCGATGAGTTTCACACCATGCCGGGGGCCGACTACGAGAGCTATCTGGCCGAGCTGAGCAAGGTCGGCGCCAACCTGATCCTGGCGACGCAGACGCTGGCACGCCTCGACGCCCTCGACGAGGGACAGGCGCGGGCCTTGCGCGCGACCCTGTTCGCCAACCTGGACGGCCTCTTCGCCTTCCACTGCAGCGCCGACGACGCGAAGTATCTCGTCCCTGAGTTAGGCGACGAACTGGAGGTGACCGACCTCGTCGCCCTGGGCGAGTACCGCTGTTATGCCCGGCTCACCGTCAACCGGGAACGCTTGCCGGTCTGCTCGATCCAGCTTGACCCGCCGCCAGCGACTGATGCGGCCCTGGCTGCGCGTCTCACCCAGCAGTCCGCGCAGCGCTACGGCCGACCGCGCGCGGCAGTTGAAGCCGATCTGACGGCGGCAGTCGCCCAGATTGGAGCAATCAACCGGGTAGCAGTGGAACGGGCGGTCGGCGCCGCCCGTCCCGGGGACAGCCCGGCCGCAGCGGTCGCAAGGTCGGGACGCAGTAACAATCGGGCCAAGCGGCAGCAGGCGGATGGCTCACACCAACCGACACTGATCGACGTACTGGCGGACGACCATCCCGATGATGTGGCCGGCGGCTTTCGAGAGGCCGACGCCGAGGGAGCCGCTGATGAAACCGAAGCGTAGGCGCTCGACCAGCGTCGCGTCAGGCGGCAGCAGGCGGGCATGTCCTCCGGCCGGTATCGAAAGAAGCATCGAATTTCATGAACTTCGAGGGGTTACTTCGGCCCTTCTTTCGAGCCTGGCTCGCCTGCTACCAGGGGGAATGTGGCCCTGGCGTGCGCGAGACCAGTGGCGCTCTTGCTGGCCCAAGTACTCCCCCTTTAACTTAATACTCACTACCCATGACGCCTCGAGATGTGCGTTGCCGCTCTTCTCTCTTCTTCTCTCTGCCCCCGTCACCAAGGAAGGACCTACCTATCGTGTCCACTGCCAAACCCGATAACCATGAGCAGATCGATGTCACCGGCCACTTGCACCGTCGCGTTCCCACTGCCGCTGACCTGGCCCGCCGTCTGCCACTCGCCATCACCGAGCGGGATACCGCCATGCTGGCCGGTATCGCCCTGCACGGCTACCTGACGGTAGAACTCGTCCAGGCAGCCTTCTTCCCGGCGACGGACCACCGGCACACTGCCCAATGTACCCATGCCCATGAGCGTTTACGGCAGTTTTGGCTATGGGGCTATCTCGACCGGATCGAGTTGCCGGTGCCCCGTGGCTTTGCCGGCCGCAAAGCCGGGCTCTACGGCCTCACGAACTTTGGCTTGCGCTACTTGCGCCAACAGCCGGCGGCGACGGAAGGCCGTCCCTTCCGGCCGCGCAGCGACCGCAAGAATCCGCTGTTCGTGCCGCACGACCTGGAGGTCGCCGCGCTCTGGGCCAACCTCCAGCCGCTGCTCGCCACCGGCCAGCTCACCGGCTGTCGCTGGGTGCCGGAGCGCCTGCTGCGGGGTCGCAAGCTGCGTATCAAGGAATCCGGCACGGGAACGTGGCTGCCCGTCGTCCCCGACGCCTATGTGGAACTCAGCTATCCCGACGGCGCCGTGCAGTGCTGCATGGTGGAGATCGACCGGGGCACCCACACCCTGGACGCCTTCGCCCGCAAGATGCGCGCCTTCGAGGCCTACTGGGCCTGCGGCCGGTTCACCCGGCACTGGCAGCGCCCGGCCTTCGAGGTGCTGGTCCTGACGCACTCAGAGGAGCGCTTAGAGAATCTCTGGCAAGCGTCACAGGCCGTGGTGCCGGCAGACGCCTGGTCCTGGTATTCCTTTGCCACGTTCGGTTCGCTAACGCCTGACAAGTTCTCCGGGTCGGTCTGGCGAACGTTGGAGGATCGCCGGGTAAGCCTGCTCTATGCGCCGGAATCAACAACGGCCGGTGGCGCGCCTTGTCCAAGGCATTCAGGATAATCGTGTGTCCTCGCCAACGTAAATCCTTCCACCATGGAGTTGCGTAGCCGCCCAGGGGGAGGCGCGCTCATCCGCGACGCACAATCAGCGTGGTCTGATTTACGCCGCAGCGAGTGGCTGTGCCAGTGGCACGTACATGCTTTCTGCTGCCGCAGTCGTGAAGATTGTCTTTCCAGTCAGGTTTGGAGCGGTACTACTGGTCCCTCCAGCGAGAGTAGGCTTCCAGTGCGCTTCGGGTGCAATGCTCGCATCGTCGCCGCGAAAGAGGATACTCATGTTGATGGCCCGCCAATCGGTACGGAGCTTGGGCGAGTTGATTCCAGCCAGTTCAGCGATATGGCCTTGCGGCTTGCATTGCGGACGACTTTCTGCAATGATCGGTCTCGATGATTGGCGGTCTCTATGCCACTTGTCCGGGATCGAGGCGGTATCGGCACAACGGAGCGGAGCAGTGAAATCATCACAAACCAATCTCGCCGGCACGCTCGACGACTTCCGGCGCACCGGCAGCGGCCTGGTTCTCGCCCTTGTGCCACCCAATCGTCCGGACCGCTTCGCTGCGCTGGCCAGGGAGCACAACCTTCCGTATCTCAACGTGAGCCTCGCGCTTGCCCGCCGTCTGCTCGACGTGCCCATAGCCAGGCGTGCCTTTATGGCCGCTGAACTGCTGCCATCCCTCGTTGAGTCGTCGGTCAGCGCGATCGCGCTGGGCCGGCTCGGCCTCCTGCACGCGCCGGAGCTGCAGCTTAACGTTCCGCTGGCGCTGAAGCAACTCGCCCGGTCCGCCTGTGTGCTGGCCGAATGGCGCGGCACTGTCGAAGCGAACCGGCTCACCTACGCCCGACCCGGACACGCGGAGTACGGCTCCTGGCCCCTACCGGCAGCAGCCATCGTGGCGATAACGTAGACAATGGCGAGGAGAATTCCCGCGTGAAATACCGTGACGTTGTCCAGTTCGAGCCTATCAACACCGTGATTCAGCTGCGCAACGCCGACCAGGTAGAGGAAGCCGCACGGCTGGTTTCCACCTATGTGGTCTCCCCGCGCATGGCCGATACGTTGACGACCCTGGTGATTCCACAACTCCAGTTCGAGCAGCCGGCAGACCAAAAGGGACTGTTCATTGTCGGCAACTATGGGACGGGCAAGAGCCACCTGCTGGCCGTCATCTCGACCATCGCGGAGCGGGCCGACCTGGCCGATCACGTCCGCGACGAAAAGGTCCGCGCGGCCGCCGGGCTGATCGCCGGCAAGTTCCAGGTGATCCGCACGGAGATAGGCGCGACCGAGATGCGCCTACGCGACATCCTCACCCAGAAGATCGAGCAGGCCCTGGCCGGCTGGGGC
>DHIZ01000042.1:0-16513 GCA_002404055.1 Chloroflexi bacterium UBA4733 | reverse complement strand
GAGCAGGCCCTGGCCGGCTGGGGCATCGACTACCAATTCCCGCCCATGAGTGAAGTCTCCAACACCAAAGAGCCGCTGATGGCCATGCTGGCGGCCTTTCAAGAGCGCTTCCCGAAGCAAGGGCTGCTGCTTGCCGTGGACGAGTTACTCGACTACCTGCGCACCCGCGATTCGCAGGCCTTGATCCTTGACCTGGGCTTCCTGCGTGAGCTGGGCGAAGTCTGCGAGAGCAGCCGCCTGCGTTTCATCGGCGGCATCCAGGAGTCGCTCTTTGACTCTCCCGCCTTCCAATTCGCCGCCTCGCAGGTGCTCCGCGTGCGAGATCGCTTCGAGCAGATCTTGATCTCCCGCGAGGATGTCACCTTTGTCGTCACCCAACGGCTACTGCGCAAGACCGCGGCGCAGCGAGCGCAGATACGGGCCTATCTGCAACCCTTTGCTCCCCTCTATCCGGACCTCGCCAATCGCCTGGAAACCTATGTCGAGCTCTTCCCTGTCCACCCGGCCTATATCCGGGTTTTTGGCGAAATCTCCATCGTCGAGAAGCGAGAAATCCTCAAGACGCTGAGCCGGGAAATGGCGGCGCGGCTGGACCAGGAGGCGCCGCAGAACGTACCGGGCATGATCGCCTACGACTCCTACTGGGACGTGCTGCGCTCTAACCCTTCCTTCCGCAGCATTCCGGACGTGCGGGAGGTGATGGACAAAAGCGACGTGCTGGAAGCCAAGGTGCAGAGCGCCTACACGCGCCCGGCCTACAAGGCGGTGGCAATCAGGATCATCCACGCCTTGAGCGTCCATCGGCTCAGCACCGCCGACTTGCGCGCCGCCCTGGGTGTGACGCCGGCCGAGTTGCGCGACGACCTCTGCCTGTTCCTGCCGACGCCGGAACCGGACGCTGAATTCCTGGAAGCCACCATCGGTACTGCCTTGAAGGAAATCTCGCGTACCGTCAGCGGCCAGTTCCTCGGCTTCAATCCCGACAACGGCCAGTGGTTTCTGGATGTCAGCAAGGACATCGACTACGACGCCTTGATCGCCCAGCGCGCCGACACCCTTTCACCCGACCAGCTTGATCGCGCCTACTACGATGCGCTTGCCCACCTGCTGGAGGTGACGGACGTCAACGTCCACGTCACCGGCTTCTCGATCTGGGAGTATGAAGTCGTCTGGACGGAGAAGCGGGTGGCGCGGCCGGGCTATCTCTTCTTCGGCGCCCCGAACCAGCGCTCCACGGCGCAGCCACCACGGGAGTTCTACCTCTACTTTCTCCAGCCCTACAACCTCCCGGTCTATAGCGACGAGCGGCGGGCCGATGAGGTCTTCTTCCGCTTCGTGGAGAAGGACGACCGCTTTGCGCGACCACTACGGCTCTACGCGGCGGCGACGGCGCTGGCGGCGGAAGCATCTTCCGCGTCGCGTCCCGTCTTTCGAGAGAAGGCCATTTCGACCAATGCGCAGCGGCCGGGCTATCTGCAGCAGCTCTTGCGTCACCTGTTGGAGCGGGCGCCGGCAGCGTTGGAGGTGACCTATCAGGGCGTCACGCGCCCAGCGGCGGAGTTGCTGCGTGGCCGGGCGGCTTCCGTGCGCGAGCTGGTCGACCAGATCGCCTCCGCCTGCCTGGCGACCCACTTCCAGGAGGCGCTGCCCGAGTACCCAACCTTTCCGCTCCTCGTTACTCGGCGCAATCGCGAGGCTACGGCCACGGAAGCAGTGCGCTGGATCGCCGGGTCACTCAAGACGAACCAGGGCGCGGCAGCGCTCCAGGCGCTCGAGTTGCTCGAGGGCGATCGGCTGTCGGTGGAGCAGTCGCGCTACGCCAGTGCCTTCCGTGATGCCCTGCGCAGCCGTGGTGAGGGCCAGGTGCTCAACCGGGCTGAGATCATCGTGTCCGAGTCGCAGGGGGCGGTGGAATACGACCATCGTTTCCACCTGGAGCCGGAATGGGTGGCGGTCGCGCTGGTCGCTCTGGTGCATGCCGGCGAGATCACGCTGGCGCTGCCTGGCCGGAAGATCGACGCGGCATGGCTCGATCAAGCGGCGAGCCTGGGCAGCGCAGCGCTGGCCCGCTTCACGTATATCGAGCGTCCGAAGGACATCCCGCTCGCCGCTTTGACTGCGCTGTTTACCCTGCTGGAACTGCCCGTCGGACTGATCCGCAACCCGGCGAGCCATGACCGTGCGGTCCAGGAACTCCAGGCACGAGCCAACGCGGTGCTGGAACAGCTCGTGACGACGCAGGCGCACGTGCGCGAGGGGATCACCTGCTGGAACGCGGCCGTCGTCGAAGGCGCTGAGCGTGACGAGGCCGTCAGCCGGCTCGGCGCCTATCAGCGCTTTCTGGATGCGCTGCGGCCGATCAACACGGCGGGGAAGCTGAAGAACTTCGCCGCGACGAGTGAGCAGGTGCAGGCTCAAGCAGAAGCGCAGATCACCTTGGCGGAAATTCAGGCGCTCGAGTCGCTCGTCCGCGAGCTTCAGCCGCTGACGGCCTACCTGCTTCAGGCGCGGGCCGTCCTACCGGCGGACGACCCGGTGGCGGCGGCAATTCTCGCCCTGCAGAACGCCCAGCTCGCGGTCCTGCGCGATCCGGCCCGCCGTTCAGCGCCTGGCGCGGCCGCCCAACTGGCCCAGGAGGCGCAGGCACTGAAGACTCGCTATGCCGGAGCTTACCTGGAGCGCCACCAGCGCGCCCGGCTCAACCTCGATCAGGATCGTCGCAAGGCCGCGCTGCTCAACTCTCCGGCGCTCAAACGGTTACGCGCGCTGCGCGGCGTCTCCGTGCTGCCTGCCGGAACGTTGGACGAGGCGGAGCGCAAGGTGCTCGCCCTCCGCACCTGTCCAAGCCTCTCCATGACGGAACTGGCCACCTCGCCCATTTGCCCGCGTTGCAACTTTCGACCGCTGGAGGAGGCAGACACGCCTGCTGCTGCCCAACTCGACGCCGTGGAACGGGACCTGGAGCGGTTGGAGATGGACTGGACGGCGGCCTTGCTCCAGAATCTCCAGGATCCGACGGTGCAGAACACGCTGCAACTGCTGGATGCCCGCTCCCGCCAGCCGCTCGACCGGCTCATTGCCGACGGCCGGTTGCCGGAGACGATCGACGGCGCCCTCGTGCGAGCGCTGCAAAGCGCCTTTGAAGGCCTGGAACGCGTCTCAATTAGTAAGGATACGCTCTTAGCCGGTATGACCAACGGCGGCGCGCCCGTCAGTGTGGACGAGCTGAAAGAGCGGCTCAACATCCTCTTGACGCAACTGACACGCGATAAAGACCCCAGGCGCGTGCGGATTGTGGTGGAGTGAGTGATAGCTGAGGTAGAGCAGGTACGTGGAGCGAAGACCCAAAAGACGCCGGATCGGGAGATTATCACAGCATCGCAAAGATATCAAGATTTTATCAGGCAACAAGAAAGGAGGTGACGACGATGAAGAATACGAAAGGACGGAACGTATGAATCCTGAGGCGGAGTATTTCGAGGCATTCTGGAAAAAGAAGATGGAGGCCCCGGAATTTCGGGCGGTGTACGAGGAAGAGGCGGAAAAGAAGGAGCTTTGGCTCCAACTCGTGGAGGCGCGCCAAGCCTCCGGGCTCACCCAGCAGCAAGTGGCCGACCGCCTCGGTGTTTCTCAGGCACAGGTGGCGCGCATTGAGAAGCGCGGCTATGACGCCTACACGCTCAACACGTTGCGCCGCTACGTGCAGGCGCTGGGCGAGGGTTTTACGCTGCGCGTCAGCGTCCTGCCGCCGGCCGCACCGGCGAGCGAGCAACGCGAGCGTGTCCACGCCGGATAGCGAACCGGCCGCGCGATCGGCGGCGCTGCAGTTCACTTGCCGCTGCGTACGCTGTTGACGTTCTACGCACTCCGTTGCTATAGTCGATCGATGACAAAGGAACCAGGAATCCTGATGACCAGCGTGCAGGAGCCTTTGGTCGGCGTCAGCGATAATAAAGACGCCGACGCGGACGCCATTGACGCTGAGCGTGCTCGCTCCGTTGAGCGTCTGCGTGCCCTGCTGCCCGAACTCCGCACGCTCGACGGCTTCCCGCAGGGCAGCGATGACGACATTCTTTCCCTCTCCGACCCGCCCCACTACACCGCCTGCCCCAATCCGTTCCTCGGCGATTTCATCGCCCGGCATGGTAAGCCCTACGACGAAGCGACGGATACCTACCACCGTGAGCCTTTCGCCGTCGACGTCAGCGAAGGCAAGACCGACCCGCTCTACAAGGCGCACAGCTACCACACCAAGGTGCCCCATCTGGCCATCGTACCGTCCATCCTGCACTACACCGAGCCGGGAGACGTTGTGCTCGACGGCTTCTGCGGCTCCGGCATGACCGGCCTGGCGGCGCAGTGGTGCGGCTGCGCCCCGACGAGTTACCGATCACTCCTGGAGATGCGCTGGGAAGCGTCGGGACGCGAACGTCCGCGCTGGGGCAGCCGTCGCGCCGTTCTCAACGATCTCTCCCCCGCCGCCACGTCCATCGCCGCCAACTACAACTTGCCACTTGATGTCACGGCGTTCGTGACGGCGGCACGACGCATCCTGGCCGAGACGGCCGACGAACTGGGCTGGATGTACGAGACACTGCACAGCGATGGGCGTACCGGACGCATCGAGTACACGGTCTGGAGCGAAATCTTCGCCTGCCCAGGTTGCGGTGGAGAGATTACCTTTATTGATGAGGCGCTCGACCAGGAAACAAAGCACGTGAAGGCCGAGTTTCCCTGTCCCCGCTGTGCGCTGTTGGTCAACAAGGATCGGCTACAGCGGCTCTTCGAGACACGCCTTGACCCGGCGCGCGCCGCGCCCTGGCAGCGCATCAAGCTCCGACCAACGCTCATCAGTTATCGGGTCGGCGGCGGGCGCCACGAGAAGAAGCCCGACGACGATGATCTAGAGCGGCTAAACCGGATCGAGTCGCTGCAGTTGCCGCCGGAGGTGCCGACGGAGGCATTCCCCATCGCGGCGATGTACCACGGCTCGCGATTGGCTCCCAAAGGCTTCACGCACGTCCACCATATGTACCTGCCCCGCGCAGCTCAGGTGCTGGGGACGCTGTGGTGCAAGGCGCGTGCGCACTCGGACCAACGCATCCGGCACATGCTGCTGTTCTGGCTTGACAGTCATCTGGTCAATCTGTCGATTGAGAATCGCTATCGGCCGGAAGTCTCCTTCCCTTATAATCCCCTCTCTGGTGTGTATTATGTGCCATCCCTTATTTCAGAAGCAAGCCCGTTCACAGCCTACCAGAACAAGCTTACAAGGATTCTTGAGGGGTTTTCGAAGCTTGCCACAAGAGCCGGCGTGGCAATCGCCACCGGCGATTGCGCCGAGCTCGGCATACCGGCCAACAGCATTGATTACATCTTCACCGATCCGCCGTTCGGTGAGAACATCTACTACGCTGACCTCAACTTCCTCGTGGAAGCCTGGCATCGCGTCTTCACCAATGCCGCGCCGGAAGCGATCATTGATCAGGCCAAGCATAAGAAGCTGGCCGACTACCAGCGGCTGATGCAACGATGCTTTGCTGAATATTTCCGCGTCCTGAAGCCGGGTCGCTGGATGACGGTCGTCTTCCATAACTCCCGTTCCAGCGTCTGGAACGCCATCCAGGAGGCCATTCTCGCCGCCGGTTTCATGGTGGCGGACGTGCGCACTATGGACAAGCAGCAAGGGTCGTATCGCCAGGTCACGAGCACTGCTGTGAAGCAGGACCTGGTCATCTCCGCCTACAGGCCGCGCCAGTCCTTTGCCATCCGCTTTGAGCGCGAAGCCGGCACACCGGAAGGGGCCTGGGATTTCGTCCGCCAGCATCTGGCGCAGATGCCCACATTTGTTGGTGAGAACGGCAAAGTGAGCGTCAATGCGGAACGTCAGCAGTACCTGCTGTTCGACCGCATGGTTGCCTTCCACATCCAGCATGGGGCCACCGTGCCGCTCAGCGCCAGCGAGTTCTCTGCGGGCCTCCAGCAGAGCTGCTCGGAACGCGACGGCATGTATTTCCTGCCGGAGCAAGTAGCGGAGTACGACCAGAAGCGTGCACAGACACCGGATGTGGAGCAGTTTGCTCTCTTCGTCGACGGCGAAAAGACAGCGGTCCAGTGGCTGCGCCAGCTACTGGAAAGCCAGCCGCTGACCTACCAGGAGATTTATCCCAGGTTCCAGCCGCAGCTTCACCAGGCGGCGCACGAGCAGGTACCTGAACTCATGGACATGTTGAGCCAGAACTTTCTTAAGGACGAGAAGGACCGGTGGTACGTGCCCGATCCGAACAAGCAGTCGGATCTGGAGAAGTTGCGCGAGCGGGGACTGCTGCGTGAGTTCGAGGTCTATGCTGCGGGCCGGGGCAAGCTGAAAGTGTTCCGCTCGGAGGCGGTGCGCGCCGGCTTCAGTGCCGCCTGGCGTAACCGTGACTACGCCACCATCGTCCGCGTCGCCCAGCGCTTGCCGGAGGCGGTATTGCAGGAGGATGCGCAGTTGTTGATGTACTACGACAATGCCAGCGCGCGGGTGGGTGATTGACGTGCGGCAGTCGGATGGTGCTCACCGTGATACCGAACCTCCCTTTGAGAGCGCTAATGCTTCCGGGGCCCTAAGCATTTCAGAGGAGATCGACAGTCTCGTGTCACGACTCCTTGCCGCGAGCGAAGATGAGGTGGAATCTCTACTCGAACGAATAGGCGAAGTACTTCTTGCTGCACCTGCCCAGGACAGCGTAACCCTTTACGCCCGCGTTCCTCATAGCTATCAGACTCATACGAGCGTGCTACGCTTTTTGACACCCAAGGGTCAGTTTCAAGTCCTTGCCGGACGTTGGCCGCCTGCCAGCCTCGCCGAACAACGGAAGACCGTTGACCGAATGCGGGAACTGTACGCGAGCTTCCCGCCAAATGACAGGCGCGCCCTTTCCTCGCGACTACCTTCGGCAACGTTACGAGATCCAACAATATATGAACTTCTACCGTTCGAAACTCGGCTTAGCGTACTTCAGGATTGGTGGAGTGAGACAACTGCACGGGGAAACCTGACCCTTGTTACCTGGACGGTGAGCCTGATTTGCGGACTGACGCAAACCGAACGGGTTGCCAGCATCTTCTCGCTTCCTCCGTGGTTGGCCCGCAATGAACGGGTTTTGAGCCTTTGTAGTGATTTGCAGCCAACGATTCAGTTTCGTTTTATGCACCATATTTATGAAGTTGACACGCAGGAGAGACAGTCTCTATTGCCGGAACTTTGGCCATACCTCAAAGAGGACGCGAAGCTACTAGTAATCTTCTGGTTGGCGAAAGAACACCACGACATCCGACTGCTGGACGGAATCCAGGAAGAGGACTTCCGGGTACGGGCAGCGCTAACAATCATCACTGCTTTGAAAGCACCGAGCCTCAGTGATGCGCTTTTCCAGCATAGTCATAATCTGCTGCAGGATTACGCCATCTATCAGGCGATGGTCACGACTGACGAGGTAAGTTTACTCGCCCTGTTGCCCATCTGCCGACCAGGAAAAGTCGCCTGGTGTGAGGGGCGCCGATGGAAAAAGAGCGGCTTGGATACTGTCTTTTGTCCTCGCGCGAATCAACAGTGCATACCCATCGGTCCGGACATGACCTATGCCGCTACCCTTGCCGGAGCCCGCATTGCGGCCAATCTCGAACTACCGATCGAGAACTGGTCTTTGCTGGAGCTTTTGGCTGCCGCCCATATTGAGCCACGCCTTCCTGACCTCCGCGTAGCCGGAGACTATGTGCCGAAGCTGGCGGGTTGGGTGAATCGCCTGAATGAGATCCGCGATCGCCTTCGGTGTAGAATCTGCCATGGAATGATGACTCCAAACAGGGCCTATGCGAAACACCTGGCGAGGTACAACATGACCATCGCCTCCTGCCCGAGCGGTGACGGGCACGATCAAAACGTCTATTTGAACCATTGCTGGGCTTGTCGGGAAGTTATAGACAGCCGAGACTGCCTGGTGCAGGTTGAGGAGCGATATCTTTGCCTTAAATGCGGCAGCGGACCGCAACAGAGTGATTGGTTCACACAAGGCGACCGATGTCCGCGCTGCAATGCAGCTAGCATGGCATTTGTCCGTGGTAGTACGGGGAGGAGATGCGGACAATGCGGGCATCGAATTAAGCTACTTCCAGAATGGAAGCTCACGGGACCGAGACAGAATGGGAGCCATCTCTATGAAGGAGACAGGTTTGAGTAACCTAAACACGGTCAGCGAGTATGCGCTGGCAAATGCCGGCCGTGCGGTTACGGTGGAACCAATGGGCTAAGGAGGCGCGGATAAGCCATGCGCGGCAGCGCGGCGCGAGACCGAGGGCTGCTGACGGGCTGACAAGAGGCGGCGCAGCGCCCTCCTCTCAGCTCACGGGGAGGAGGGACCTAAACTGAAGCCACGATGGGATCTACATGACTCGGTGCGTGCAGCCTGCGGGTTTCATCGTGGCTTGAGTTTAACAGCGTGCATATCGTAGAGGAATAGCGGGCCGAGGCGCACGAGCACGTGTTGTGAACACTGGAGGATATGTCGGCCGTGCCTGCTTCAGTGCCGCCTGGCGCAACCGTGACTACGCTACCGTCGTGCGCGTTGCCCAGCGCTTGCCGGAGGCGGTATTGCAGGAGGATGCGCAACTCTTGATGTACTACGACAACGCCAGCGCGCGGGTGGAGGGGTGAACGGAGCGATCCAAGGATCGCGGGGGCATCACGCAACATCCGGTGCGCATCATCCGTCCCCGTACACACCAGGATGGCCGGATTCAGCTGGGAAGGCCGCGCTTCGTCATCGTGTCGCCTAGTGTCCGCTGTTTGCCCGTCCGTGACGGTATGCTCGATGGGTCTGACGCAGATGCGGCGGCGCGGCCCGGCGAACGTATAGTCTCGGTCTCCGGCGCGTGCAGGGATAAGCTGGAGGAAGCTACCAATGTCCGCTTTAATGTTTGCATGCGCGCGCATGCAAGGCCAACGAAACGGCAGTGGGCTTTCTCAGGGGGGCACCCGCCCTACCCGCCGGATGCATAGTGCGCTTCAGGTGCGCATCAGCTGTTCAGAAGGTCAGGAATAGATGGTGCAGCTGGATATCGCCAAGACCGCTTCGCATGTGCCTTGACTGATATACATCGGCGAATGATCCTATCGAGGATGTGGGAACAAGATGGTCTGTAGAAGATAGGACATTCTGGAGATCCTTTCGATCCATGCTCTTATTAATATCATCGACAATTACCGAAACGTCCCCAGCCAGTACGTACCCTAGCATGCCTGCATTGCTCACGTCTGCCGCATAGGCTCCATTCATAAATCGTCTGACTCCCTCACGCACGTAGTCGGGGCACAGCCTTCTGTAGGCAGCATTGAGTCGCCTGTCAGCGACCAGTTTGCATTCCCAGGCGAAGTAGATTCGTTCGTAGCTCCATGCCGAAAGTCCCACCCTAATGTCGATCCACTTCGCATACTTTGTGCTCGTCATACCTGTCTTCATTGCGGGCGTGTACACTGGCGCCTGGCATTCAGCGACGATGTTTAGGGATTGTCTACTCCGCAGTAGGGGGCGGATGTAATCCTCGGTCAGTATTGCGCTGAAGGCGTCCTCCTCCATCGCCGTATTCACGGCACCACTGGCACGCATCTGGAGATAGGCCTCGACTGTCGTATCCAGCACAATCTGGACAAAACTATCCCAGGAAACCGAAAACGGCTCGCCAATGGCAGAGGACAACGATGAGATCTGGGATGAGTCCAATTGGATCACGACGTCGCCGTGAACACTTCCGCCGATCGGGATAACCAATCGACGATCACGCTGTCGGCATCCGCCCGAGCTTGGGAATGGGTCCAGAACCGTTGCTCGTTCGGGCGAATCAGGAATAGGCGATTCCCGTCGTAGATCCGCACATGCCGCCGTACGTAAACCGTGTCACGTTGCGATTCCAGCATCTGGTGATCCAAAGCGAGCAAGACACTGCGCAGCGCATGGTGGTCGTGAATAATCTTGATTGTACCGGCATCCGCTAATCTCTTCAATTCGAAGCCAACGACGGACAAGGGAGAGCCATCATGATAGACAATCGCGTCTAGCGTTTGCCTCTGGTAGCGCAATAATGACGATGCGACCTCGATAAAAATCTCCGTATACTCTCGGAGCATTGTTGCTGAAGGGGGCGATACCGAAGGATGCGTGCCGGATCTTCGTTTCGAGCGCTTACTCCAATAATAAAAGCCAATCCCGTATTCCACCATGTCACGCACCAGATCGTGCTCCGACGAGTCGATACCGTAGACGTCGAAGACGAGTTCGGCTATTTCACCTTCGAGCGCTACGACGCTGGCTTCGCGCTGAGCTCTTCCCATCGGTTCATCCGACAATAGCAACTCCGTTATTCGGTCGAACCGCCAGACTACCTCCTGCAACCGCGGGTCTTTCTCAGTTGGGATCGGTAATGGCATCCGCTTGTATTCCTCTTCAAGGATGATGCCCCGTTCGACAGCCCAAAGGCTAGAGGTCAAGAAATGGTAGTACTGGATGAGCGGCGAGTTGACGCAAGCAACAAGCCATTTGAGGAGCCGTTCGTCTTGTGGAGCGGCACCCACGCCGATGATCTCATAGTAGTAAGCGATGTCGGCCTGGTGGAACGCCGCCGTCGCCCGGTGACGCACCGGGCTGCGGCGGATGAGCGCCAAGGGACCTCGAACCGTGTCGGGCGTCCGGGGGCGAGTGAAAGCCAGATCAGTCATGCGCCTCAGGCTATCAGCGCGCAGGATGTAAGGTTCGAAGCGATCGGTCGGGATCTCGTCAACGTGCTCTAACCAAGTAGCGAGTCGCTTCTTGGAGCTCGGTCCTCCCCTTGTCAGTCCCGATTCGATCCGCCAGCCACGACGCGCTGCGGTCTCTTCCAGCGTCGGGAAGTTGCGCAATCTTGCGATCAATTGCGCGTCGCGGGCCGTCCCCCACATCGCCGTTTTCCAGAGATCCGGCTGGGCAACAAGCTCGGTCCGCTCGAGATACTTGATGTCGTTCGCATCAAGGAGCACGGCACCTACCTGTCGGGAGAAGGATGATGGCTTCGGGACCCCGTAGATAACGCGCCACGGCGCTACCTGCTCCGCAAGCGTTGCCGCTCGATAGAACAGGGCTACCGTCGGGCTGATCGATGTGGTGAAGAGCTCGTAGACGAGCGCCGAGAAGTTAACCACGGCCCGGATCCGGAATTGCTGGAAGAACTGCTGCCGAAATGCCGCATGTTCGCTGCCTACTGTCACCGTACCACGGGCAGGTGCGAGCATCGCGACTTCGCCCGTCTCCTTGCAGAACTTTGGGGCGTAGTACAGAAAGGCCTGTGCGATCTGCTTATCGCCAACGGATAAGCCGTTCGCCTGCAGCCAATCTGCCGCGGGTTTGGTCAGCGTATTCTCGCCCCATGGTAGGTTACCCACAACGCGATCGAACTGTTGCTTTCCGAGTGTGCGCCAAGTCGCTGTTGCAAAAAAGTCTTCCACAAGCAAATTGCTGTCCTGCAGGTGAGGGAAGCGAATGGCGCCCGTCGCAATCTGCCGATCGTCCACATGATCAAGCATTACAATATACAGATTGAATGCGGCGACTTGGATTGCCTCACGATGTTTATCCACACCGAAGATGCAGCGCTTGAGAATATCGCCAAGTTCGTTGAAGTTGGGGCGACGCCTGTGCAATCGTCGCCAGGTAGCAATTAGACGCTCGTACGCGCGGACGAGGAAGATGCCGGAGCCACAGGCCGGGTCGAGTATCCGCATGTCCAACTCAATTGCATTGCGCGGTAACGTCTCATTCAACATGAAGTCGACGAGCGATAGTGGAGTGTAATACGTGCCTGAACCGCGCCGTTTGTTATCGGCCAAGAATATATCGTAGACGCTGCTCATGAGAGCGATTGGGATGAAACGAAAATTATAGGGCCAAAAGCTCGTTTGGCCCGATTCTAAGTCGGTACCGTCCAGGAAGTCAGCAACGGCATGCAAATGTTGCTGCCCCACCGCCTGCCGCTCACCTGCCTCAACAGGAAAAATATCGCCGTGGAAACGTTCCTCAAGCTCACTGAACAGTCGGTAGGCCGTTGCGGGATCATTGAGCGAATCACGGTAGGTCCGCATCATGCCATCCGTTATTCTCACCACTTGCTCTGCAGTGATGATGTCACGGTCCTCAAGGTAGCGAATAAACAGTGATCTACCGAGGAGCGCATAGGCGATGGTGTTTGGAAGTTTGAGTTTACCCACGAGGACGCGGCGAAGTTGGGCGATCGATTTCTGCAGCCGCTGGTCGGCCCGATCATCAGCATTGACCTTACGGCCTTCGTCCGTCGCCCAGAACGCGCCAGTATCCAGGTTCGTGCGGCCATATGGCCGCAGTCTGCTACGGATTGCTTGCTGTGCTTCTAGAATGTCGGTCAAATGCGTGAGATGTTGCAGCAACCGATTACCCAGACTAAGCTCCTCGGCATGCTCAGGAGGCAGGGCATAGGAGTTGTAGACGCGAATCTCGGTGGGCAAGATCACGTAGAGAAGTGGGACTTGGCTTTCCGTCCAGACGCTGCGGTAGAGATCCAACAAGCGATCGGGGTCCGGATGATCCAGCGTAGCGAAGTAAAGCACACGCGATCCGCGAACGACATAGGCGCTGTTGATGTCGGGGATGGGGCGCCCACTTTCCCATTCCGGCGACTCGTCGAGGCCCAGGCTATTGGCGTAGCCGAGTTCATCGAGCATGAGGCGTTGTAAGGCGCGTGCATTCATGGCGTCGCCGACTCCGTCACACGACGCTCCTGCCAGTCCTCCGAGTAGACCTGCCGTGCCTGCTCGACAAGCGAGCTGAGCACTATCGACATGACGCGCTGGCCTTGAGCAGAGAGGGCATCGAATAGGATGCGCTCTCCGTCCTTGGTCTTGCAGAGCGCCAAGAGAGTGTTCTTGCCATCGAAGAGTACCGCCGTCCTGAGCGGGTGGGGATCCTCCATTACCTCACGCAGGCGCGTCACGGCGGTGCGCACCTTTTGTGTCGACCATCCCCCCTGCTTGAGTTGCCGTATGAAGTGAAACTGCACCAAGTCGCCACCCGTGTAGAGTCGTCGGGTGCCGGGTCCAGCGGACTGTTGCAGGCTGGGGACGACTAACCCCTGGTGGGCCCAATAATCAATCTGGCGCACTGAGAAGCCGGTCAAGTGGGCAATGTCGACGGTCGTAAAGATCTCAGCGTTCACAGGGGCTATTCTAGCACAGGGGAACCACAATCGCAATGGGCTTTTGTCGTTCTACCGCTTCCTTGCAACGTGTAAACAACTATTGGACGACAATAAGGGCGTCACAATGGAAGGGACAGAGGCAGACAGCGTAGGCAGGTCAAGTCTCCGAAGCGTTCGGTAGTTTTCAGTGCTAGGATCGCGGATCATGACTACATCTGGTCCGTTGCCTCTTCGGGTTCATCCTCACGCCCGCGGCGCACTGAGCTGCTCACCAAGATGATAGCCCGAGTAGCAAAGGCTGCTATGATTGGCGCAGAGAGTGGCGACGTCAGTGTCTAACGCCGATCGTCTCGTACCCGTCAACTGGCATTGGACTCGTCTCACGCGCTCCCCAGTCCTGGTGCTGGAATTCCTCGCCGGCCCCGGCTCACCTGCCGTGCGCGCCTGGGACCCGACTGACGGCAGTGTAAAGCTCCTGTTGGCAGAGGCGCTGGTCCCCATTGGCGACGCGCCGGTGCTCTCCCCTTCTGGCGCGGTGGTAGCCGCCACGGCGGCGCGCATCGACGACGCTATCGCTCGCAACGTGCTGCTGGCGCCGCTCGATGCGCCGGTCATTCCGCTGCCCCATCAGATTGCTGCGCTCTCCCGTGCCATGGCGCGCGATCCGGTTCGCCTGTTGCTGGCCGACGAGGTTGGGCTGGGCAAGACGATCGAAGCGGGACTCATCATCCGCGAGTTGAAGTTGCGCGGGCGGATAACGCGCATCCTGGTTGTGGCGCCCAAGGGACTGGTCGGGCAATGGGTCGCCGAGATGAGCACGCACTTCGCAGAATCCTTCGAGCTGCTCCTGCCATCCGACCAGGCTGCCCGCAGCACCCGGCACCCGGCCGAGTTCTGGCGTCGCTGTGATCAGGTGGTCACCTCCCTCGACGCCATCAAGCCGCTGGCGGAACGGCAGGGCTGGTCGGCTCAACAGGTCGCTCGCTACAATCGCGACCGCTTCGAAGCCGTCGTTGCCGCCGACTGGGACCTGGTCGTGGTGGACGAGGCGCACCGGCTGGCCGGCGCCACGGACGATGTCGCCCGCTACAAACTGGGCCGGGCGCTGGCCGGCGCCGCTCCGCACCTGCTCTTGCTTTCGGCCACGCCGCACAACGGCAAAGGCGACGCCTTTCACCGCCTCATGGCGCTGCTTGATGATCGGCAGTTCCCTTCACCGTCGTCGGTAGTCCGCGAGCGTGTTTTGCCGTACGTGGCGCGCACCGAGAAGCGCGCAGCCGTGGACGTGGAAGGGCAGCCACTCTTCCGGCCACGCCTCACCAGGCTGGTTCCAGTCGCCTGGGATGGCCGCCACGCAGCGGAGGAGCGTCTTTACGCGGCAGTGACCGAGTACGTTCGCGAGAGCTATAACCTGGCGATGCGGGAGCGCCGCTTCGCGGTTGGCTTCCTCCTGGTGCTGTTCCAGCGGCTGGCCACCAGCAGCACGCGCGCTATCCGCGCGGCCCTGGAGCGCCGGCTCGTCGCGCTTGGCGGGGAATTGGCGCCGGAGCCGGAGCTGCTGGAGGAGGATGAGGCGGAACCGGTCGAGCAGACACTGACTCGTACTGTCCCCCTCTCGCCAAACGAGCGCCGCGACGTGCAGCGCCTGCTGGACCTCGCCCGCCAGGCCGAACAAGCCGGTATGGATGCCAAAGCGCAGCGTCTCCTGGGTCTCCTGGTCGAGCTGGAGCGGGAGGAGCTTGACCCACAGCTCAAGTTGCTGGTTTTCACCGAGTTTACGGCGACCCAGGAGATGCTTGCCGGTTTTTTCAGCGCGCACGGCTACAGCGTGGTGACGCTCAATGGCAGGATGGACCTCGACGAGCGACGCCAGGTGCAGCAGCAGTTCGCTTCGGAGACGCGGGTGCTCGTTTCTACCGAGGCCGGTGGCGAAGGGATCAACCTCCAGTTTTGTCACCTGATCGTGAACTATGACCTGCCCTGGAACCCGATGCGGATTGAACAGCGCATCGGCCGCGTGGATCGTATCGGCCAGTCCCAGCCGGTACGCGCCTTTAACCTGACGCTGGAGGCTGGCGTTGAGCATCGCGTCCAGGAGGTGCTGCAAGAGAAGCTGCGGGTCATCCTGGAGGACCTGGGCGTCGACAAGCTGGGGGATGTCCTGGATTCCGGCGACGTGGAGGCGGACTTTGCCCGGCTCTACGTCGAATCGTTGCTCCATCCCGAAAAACTGGAGACTGCGGCCGCCGCCCTCGCGCAGGAACTTCGCCGGCAGGCCGACTCTTCCTTGTCCGGGACGGCAATGCTTCGTCCCGACGCAGCACCGGACCCTGCCGTCGCTCGTGCCGCGGTCGAGCATCTCCTCCCGCGCTGGGTGGCAGCGCTGACCCTTGGGGCCATCCGTGCTGAAGGCGGGACAGTAACCGCCCGTCTCCATGGGTACGACCTCACCTGGGCCGATGGCGAGCAATGGGAAGGCGTCACCTTTGTGCGCGCCGATCTGGCTGCCGGCGCCGATCGCCTGGTGACGCTCTCCGAGCCGCGATTGCAGGCCATCCGCAAGCGGGGGCAACGCTACGTCCCCGGACAACCTGTGCCGACCCTAGCCGTGAGCGGGCTGGTGGCCGGAGTGTCCGGCCTCTGGTCACTCTGGCAACTCACAGCAACGACTGAAGGGCGTCGCTACCACCGTTTCTTCCCCCTGTTCCTCCACGACAACGGCGCGCTCCTCATCCCCTCGGCGCGCCGGGTCTGGGAAGTGCTGGCCGAGCCGGTAACGCGCATCGAAGCGCTCGGAGTCATTGATGCTGGGAAGGTGACCCGCTGCTGGGAGCAACTCCAGCGCGCCGCCCAGGCGGAGGCAGCCGCCCGCTACCATGCGCTTGCGTCGGAACACCGCGCCTGGTTGGTACAGGAACGGGAGAAGCTCCACGTGCTCTTTACTGCCAGGAAGGAAGTGGCCGCACACACCGGACTCGACACTGTCCGGGAGCACCGCCTGGAACAGGTCAACGCCGAGGAGCGTCGCGACGCTGTAGCCCTCGCAGCACGGGAAGCGTTGCTCACCGAGGTGACGCCGAGCATCCTGATCCACGTAGAGCCGTCGCATGCCTGACTGGGTGGAACGCCTCACGTCCCACTTCCCCCTGGACGGGTCGCCGTTGTACGTGGTCAGCGATCCGGACGGTTTGCTGAGTGCCTCCCATCTGCGGAGCGCCCTGCTCGAGCGCGGCCTGGAGATCGTGGCCTACGATGACCCGGTCATCTTCCGCTACCT
>DHIZ01000347.1:7392-7969 GCA_002404055.1 Chloroflexi bacterium UBA4733 | reverse complement strand
ACAAATACTTCCATATCAGCAGGCGGAGAGTGGCCGAAGCGTGCGCGCCAGGCGGCCGTGGCAGTCGTCAAGGGGCGGGTGGCCGAAGATGCCAGCGTCGGCGTCCGACTCCTTGCCGATATCAAGGTGGTCATGGATGGCAAGGACCGCATGACCAGCGCCGGCCTCTGCGCCGCCCTGAACGCGCTCGAGGAGTCCGGCTGGGGCGCTTGGAATGACGGGAAGGGCATCAGTCAGCGCGAGCTGGCGAAGAGGCTGAAGCGCTACGGCGTCGAGCCGAAGGTCATCAGGCTCCCCGATGGCTCGACGCCGCGGGGATACATGCTCGCCGACTTCATCGACCCCTTCGCTCGCTACCTCCGCGCGCCCATCCCCCCAGGTACCGCAACAAGCGCAACGAGTGCAACGCCAATTCGAATACGCGTTGCGGATGTTGCGGACGTTGCACTCCCTGGGGGGATGGGTACGGGGAACGCTACCTCCTTGAATGGCGCCCCGCAGGTTCCTGACGCACTCGCGCCCGCCGTTGACGAACCTACTGCGAGCACCGATGGCGTCGCGGCGGTCCTCGCGGAGT
>DHIZ01000347.1:6272-7269 GCA_002404055.1 Chloroflexi bacterium UBA4733 | reverse complement strand
TTTTTTTTTTTTTTTTCGCCACTACCGATCCACGGCGGCGGACAGCATCGTCGCATGGGAGACGCCGTGAGCGGCTATGCCCCTCCCGTGGTCGGCACGTTCGGGGAGACGCAACCCTTGATGGTGAACGAACCGCTACCACCGGTGTGCAGGTCCACCTCGCCGGTGATGGTGGACTCGATTAGGAATGTGTACCGACCAGGCTTGCCTTGGAACGTCTCTGTCCCGGGCTTCTGGAACCCACGCACCTGGCGGAGCTTCGGGGTTGTGACGACCACCGCACCTTGCGGGATGCCAGTGAACGTGACGCTGCCACCGCAGACGGTGGTGGGCGCCGGGATCGCTCCGAAATCAGTAGCCGAGGCGGTACCAGTGCCGAGGGCGAGGGTGCCTGCGATCAGTGCCAGGGTGACTGCGAGTGCGCGTTTCAATGGTGTGCCCTCTGGGGTCGATCGTCTGATGAGGCTCCGGGCGTGGAACGCCACACAAGCCACACAAGTAACACAGCTCAGGTCGCCGCGGGCACGGGCGAGCTCCCATGCCGGGGACGGCAGCCCGAGCCCTTGCACAGTCCCGCCGTGAGTTGGCCCTCCGTGCCTCACCGCGGCGAGGACACCGGCGAGCCGATGCATGCCCATGCAGCCGATGCATAGGGGGGAGGGGGAGGTCGCGAGAACCGACGGGCACGCCCTGCGGCACGGCCCGCCAAACGCAAGAAAAACCAAACTTTCGCACACCGAGGAGAGACAAGTGACCATATCCCTTATGGGGCCTCAGTTTGCCGCTGCCGCGCGTGCTGCGCGTGCCTCGCAAAAGGGGCTGACCCCTGCCCGTAGCGTCGGATTAGCGTCGGACGGAACGTCCTTAGCGTCGGATTTTGGCCGATGCTGACGCGCCGCCGCGAGGTCGCCTGCGCCCGCTGCGGTCAGCGGTTCCTGTCCATGCGCCGGACCGCTCGGTTCTGCGGGCAGCGCTGCCGGCAGGCGGCGAGTGAGGA
>DHIZ01000347.1:0-6207 GCA_002404055.1 Chloroflexi bacterium UBA4733 | reverse complement strand
CGACACCGGGTCGAGACGGCGTCTGCAGCTCCACCAGTGGAGCAGGCGCCCGCCGCTGCCGAAGACCTCGACTTGGACGGCCGGCGGCGTGTGCCTGGGGGCGCCCTCGCCCCGCCATACAATCCCGCGAACGTGATCCGGGCCGACGATTGGTGGTTCCGGTGACGGCCCGCGGATTGCTCGCGCCCGAGCAGCTCTACCGCGACAGACGCCGACAGCGTGCTGAGGATGACCCAATGACCGATGAGGTGCTGCTGCTTGGGCCGCTGCCGCGCGACGCCGTCACGACACTGATCGGTGGCAGCGGGCTCGAGCTCGCGCGGCTGACCGCCGCCATCGCGATCAGCGTCACCACCGGGCGTGAGATCGTCCCCGGCTGGAAGCCGGCGAGCGCGGAAGAGGTCACCGTCTTCTGCTACCGCGGCTCCTGGGTCTTCTGGAAGTCGCTGGTGGTCGACATCTGCCGCGACGCCAAGGTTGCGGTGCCGATGATCGAGTTCGATTTCCGCACAGACCCGCTGACGGCGCGGCCGGCCAAGGAGCCGGACCCCGACCTGGCCGCCTACGACGCGCCCTACCGGCTGGCGGATGCGGCGGCGGCCGAGGGGGCGGGCCGCATCGCCACAAATCACCTCTTCGTCGTGGTCGGCCTCGCCGCGGCCGTGGACTATGGCATGGACGGTGCGATGTTGCAGCTGTACCGCCTCTTCGACGGGATCACGACGTTGATGGTCGGCGAAACGACCGCCTTCCACGAGGACAACCAGCTGGCTGCTGACGAGCGCTCGGCCGCCGACTTCGGCCCGGTCATCCGGTTGCCCGAACTCCGCGACCAGGAGCCGCGGTTGCGGGATTTCCTTGCCGCTGGCAGGAAACCACTCTCTGCTGAACCGTCCGTCGGCTCCTCATCGCGGGCTGGCGCCGTGAGCCGCCGCGCCGCGGCGTTCTTCGCTACGGAGCCGGCCGACACCTTGCGCTCGATCCTCGCTGACGGGCGCAGTCAGGAGAGTCGGCGGATCAAAGCCAAGGCGCGGTCGGCAGGAATCGGCACACGAACGCTGTGGACGGTCGCGAACCAGATCGAGGAAGCGTTGCGCACGATGCGCGACCCGATAGACGGCAGACCCGGAACGTTGCACGGGTATTGCGTGACCTTCGGCGTGTGGAGCGAGGTCGACCGACAGCCGGAGGGCCACTTCTTGCAGCGGTTCCGACGTGGGGCCTTTGCGAAGACGATTGCGGAGAGCCGGGACCGCATGAAGGTCAACTTTCAACACGGCTGGAGCTCGCAGTTCGGCAAGGCCGCGTTGGGGCCGATCGCGGATCTCGTCGAGGATGCCCACGGCGTCCACTACAGCGTCCCGTTGGCCGACACCGAGGACAACAGGCGGCTGGCGACGGGTCTCGCAGCCGGCCTGTACGGCAGCAGTTACCGCATTCAGGTGATCGCCGAGGACTTCAACCCGAGGCCCGGGCCGTCCTCCTGGAATCGTCGTGGACTCCCAGAGCGAACGATCCTCGAGGCGCGGCTCCCCGACTTTGGCCCGGTGGCCTCGCCTCTGTACCCGACCGCCTCCGCGGGGATCCGCTAGAGCCGTGGGCCGTCCGTCCCGGCTTTAGCCCGCCCGCTGAGGGCCTGCTGTGCGCCCGCTGCGCGCCGCCCTGGCAAGGCTCGGCCGTGGAACCGCCTCAACCCGGCCGCATAGCCCGATCGCGTGCCCCTGTAACGGCCTAGGAGCCCCGGAACGGAGCCGGCATGACCCGTAGCACTCTGTCCCCATCCTTCCCGAACGTCGGTGCCGGATGGCAGTCTGAAACTACTCGGCCAGCGCCCTGCCACGATGGCCCACACGGCGCCCCGACGGCGCCGCTGGTGGCAGCGTGGAGGTGCGTGACCGACAGGATGCGAACCACACTCATCGGGCTGGCAGCGGCGGGCNNCCGGACCGGACGAGTGGAAGATGATTCCATCTGGGGGATTGCCGTCCGGGTCGATCGCCGCCTGGAGCTTATCGAACTGCTCGGCGGTGACGCCAGTGAGCTTGAGGCGGATTCCTACAGCCATCATTCCTCCTTTGATTTGACCAGCGATTTGCGCGCAGTGTAGTTGGTCCACGCGAGCACCGGGTAGCAGCTTGGTCCGGTCAGTTCCGGTCTAGCCCTACCCCGGCAGGCGTTTGGCGAGAGCGCCATACATGCGCCGCCCAACAGTGAGCGGCCAGCGACGACGCCCTAAACGCCGGTAGCCGACGCGCTGGCCGCCCGTTCGCCTGACCGCTTCCACAAAGGCGGGTTAGGCGGTGGTACGGTCGCACGCGAAAAGGGACAGCAACGACGACTATGCGAACAGGGCTCATCGGGCTGGCAGCGGCGGGCTGCGCGATTCTGGGATTGGCTGGCTGCGGCTCGACCAGTCCGACCACGACGACGGCGACCACTGCCGCAACGACTGCGCCTGCAACGCCAACCGCGAGCGCGGCACCGGCTCTCACGTTGGGTGCTACCGGCTACAGCACGGCTGGCGTCGCCACCCGGCCTCTCGGGTTCCAACTGGTCACCAACGCGACGAACCAGCAGGCTCAGACCGTCGATGTCACGATGACCCTGTCAGACGCCGGGGGCACCGTCTTGGACACCGAGCACGGCTACGCGGGCGTGGTCCGGTCCGGGCAGACCGTCGGTATCGTCGTCGACTTCCTGATGAACCCGTCCGGGGGCGTTGCGGTCAAGACCGTGAATGTGGGCGTGGGCCAGTGGGCGGTCGATGACATGCCCGCCGCTGTCGACACCGCGACGGCTGTGAGTTGGTCGGCCGACTCGGAGTTCCTCGCGAACTCTGGCGTGTTCGACGTCAAGGGCACGGTCGCCAACAAGTACGCGACCCCGCAGCAGAACGTCATGGTTGCTGTCGCCTGCCACGACCCAGCCGGTCACATCACTGGCTTGTCCGAGAGTTCGGTCGCCTACGTGCCAGCTAACGGCACCGCAGTCTTCTCCGGCTTCGGCAGTGCGCCGCCCAAGCCAACACACTGCGACACGTGGGCCTATCCCGGCATCGGCGGATGACCGGCAAGAACGATCCTGCCAAGGGCTGGCGCATCGGTAATGGAGCGGCAGTGCGGAGCACACTCATCGGGCTGGCAGCGGCGGGCTGCCCGATTCTGGGATTGGCTGGCTGCGGAGCGGCTGGTGGGACCACAACCGCGAATACCTCGACAGCAACCAAGGCCCCGACGCCGTCGCCAACAGCCGATCTCCCACAGTTGAAAGTGGACTTTGAAGTCCTCGACCACCAGGAGCACGACGCCCTCACCTCCGCGACGGCGACCAACATGTTCCAGGCTCAGACCTTGACGAACGCCAGGGCCGCCGTGTTCGCTGCCCGCGACGCCTACCGCGCCTTCGACTTGGGCCTCCAGCAGCTCAACTTCCCGACTTCAATGAGTGCCGACGTCGCCGCTCAACTGCACGCCGACGCTCAGGTGGTGGCCGACTACAACGCCAGCCTCGACATGCCTGACCTGTCCGTGGCCCAGATGCAGGCGGCTATCGCGCCCACCAGTCAGATCCTCGCTGGGCTGGCCACCAACACCCTGCGGAGCGACCTGGGTCTGCCGCCGACCTCCTAAGACCGATCACCCTCTCTCGCCCCCGGCACCCGCCACCGGGGGCGTTCTGGCTGCCACCAGAGGAACCGCTGACACTGTGGAACTCGTGAACGCACCATTTCCGTTGCTCACGCCAGACGCGCGTGCCCCTGTGCGGACGGATGAGGCACGGCGCCTGCGCACCGCGTCCGCGCGGTTCAGTGCCGACATGCGCTTCCACCAGCGCGTGGTCGCCTGCAGGCGCGCGTCGCTCGAGAGCGCCTCGCCGAGATGTGTGTAGGTCCGTCCGGATCGCCTGCACCCGCCCGGCATCGCGGCTCGCCAACGCCGCCCGGAGCTCCTCACCGTCGACGTCCTCAAACAGAGCCTCGGTAACGACTGCCTCCAGCGGAATCGCACCGATGGACACGGCACCGCAGCCGCGCTTGTCTCTCCAGCACCGCCAGGTAACCCGACTCCGCTTGGTGCTTGACCGCGTCATCTTCGAACCACACGCGCCGCAGCGCAGCAGGCCCGTCAACAACGGCCGACGTCGTGCGGTGCCGACGCCCGTCGCCCGGGCGGCAAGCACCGAGCGGCACGCTTCCCAGAGCTCGCGCGGTACGATCGCCGGCCACGCCGCCCGTATCTCTTTGCCGTCCTTGTCGACCACGATCTCCCCGCGATGGACGACTAGGCCAGCGTGGCGCGGCGAGATGAGGATCCGTCGAACGTCGGTCCCTCCCCATATCCGCCCCGGTCCGCCGAAACCAGCGACCTGCCATCGGGCGGCGATGTCGAACAGGCTCGCCCCGCGCACCACGGCCTCCATGGCGTCTCTGAGCGCGGCCGCCTCCACGGGATCGGGCTCCATGAGGTTGCGCCATCCCAGGGGCCGACGGCCGCCGTGGGGGAGGCCCATCTCGCGGCGCTGCTGCTTCTGTCGACGCACCCTGGTCGAGATGCCGTCCGCTTCGCGCTGGGCCACGTAGACCATGATCCCTGAGCGCATCCTGCCGTCGTCAGTGTTGAGGTCGACGTCGCCTCCGGTGACGGTCACCACCTCGACTCCACGGTCCGCCACACGCGTGCTGCCGTCGAGGTAACTAAGTCAGCCACAAGTCGTTCTACGCACGCCGACCACGAAGCGCCCTCTCTAGGCGACCGGCCGACGGAGATACGACGGTGAAAAGGGTTTTCGGACTGGTCACGGTTTGCAGCTTGGTCGCTGGCGCTCTAGCGGTGACGGCGTCACCTGTTCGGGCACAGACTCCCTCGGAGGTCACGATTACCTTCAGACTCACCATCAATGGCACGCCCCCAACGGGGGACAGCTTTGCGGTCCAGTGGGGAGAAACCGGCCTGGAACTCTGCAACGCGCCCTGCGCAGGGAGCGGCCACACATACGTGCAAACGACGAACTTTCCCGTCGGAGCGACTGAGACGTTCGTGTTTATCAGGGGATCCGGGCGAGTTACGCCGGGCCATCCAGGGCAGATGTTCGGAAAGCAGACGCTGACTGTGAATCATGATCGCACCCTCAGCGCCTTCTTCACGTACGGTGCTGCCGCGATCGCGACACCATCAACCGGTTCCGCTCCGCCCGTGGCTTACGGGGGCACGATCGCAGGGGCTGGCGCCGCGCTGATGCTGCTGTCGCTCTGGCGCCGTGGCAGGGGCGGAAATGGGCATAAGCCATCAGTAATTCATCGAAATGCTCGGCAACCTATGGCGTAACTCCGTTGGATTATGCCGGCCTAAAGCACGCGGCGTGCCCATCATGCGGAGGACTGGCGACGGTGCTCTCCGTGGCCGCTGACGGCGTGCTGTGCGCTCGCTGCGAGCGGGTGCGGCAGGCTCGGCAGTGGAACCGCTTCAACCCGGCCGCTTAGCCCGATTCGACAACCCGCAGGTGAGCGGCCCAGGATCTCACCCTGTGAGCGAACGCCACCAGCGCCGCGACTCGTTGATCGATGCCTACCACCTGGCTCGAGAGAATCTGCTCGACGACGCCGCGGCCGACGTTGGATACGAGCGACTCAAGGCTTCCGCCGCAAAGCTCGACACGGCACTGGGCGCCCTGCTCGATAGCGAACTCTTGGACCAGGCGGACCTCGAGAGACTAGACGCCGTCCGCGCCGAGCGGGCCTCTCGCGACGTCGAGCTGCGAGCTGACGACGACGGCGTTGCCTTGATCGGCGGCGCCACGCCGGACTACGCGACGCTCATCCCGTGGGACCAGGCCACTGCCGTGGCGCGCCGCATCATCGAGCACGCCCGTGCTCGTGGCGACCTCAGCTAGCAGCCCTGGAGAGAATCCCGGCCTGCCGTCGGCAACGACAATTGGGATCCACCGATAGTGATGTTTGCCGGCCTTCCTATGCGCTGTTCAAGCCCACTCGAGCCGATGGAAGCTGTGGGTCGATCCAGAGGATCGCCTAGCCCGGTCGACGCGCAGACGCAGCCTGGCGAGGCTGGCACCGGCTACTTCTGATCAATCGTCCTGGTGCTCGTTTCACCAGTCGGCCCTCATGGACGGCGTGTGAAGCGTCCGGGGCCCGCCCATGACGACCAGAACACCATGGACAGCACGATCCCAAGGGCGCCGACGCCCATGAGG
>DHIZ01000049.1:28540-28681 GCA_002404055.1 Chloroflexi bacterium UBA4733 | reverse complement strand
GCTGATCACGCCAATGTAGTGTTATGGGGTCGTTCGGTGTTGAAGTAGTTGAGGTAGTTCCGCAACCCTTCCACCGCGTCCGCCAGTGTCGTGGGGCGCTCCCGTCGCCAGTACTCGGGCTCCATGCAGCCGTGAAAGCGC
>DHIZ01000049.1:0-28374 GCA_002404055.1 Chloroflexi bacterium UBA4733 | reverse complement strand
GCGCTCCAGCTTGCACGGCCGCCTTCGGCGCGCCGACGCCGAAGGCGGCCGTGCCAAGGCTGGGCAGGCGGAATGTACACCAGACGGGCGCCCAGGGACAGGGCGTAGCGCGCCGCGCCGATGCCCGCAAGCGGCCGTGGAGGGCGCCAAAGGACGGGACCATGCCGACGCCATTGTCGGTGTACAGCGCGTGCAGCCGCCCCTCCACCAGGAAGCGCTGCGCCACGGCGATGGCGCGCGCCCACGTCGAGCCCGTCACGCCCGGCTTCGCCTCATCGCTTCCCTCGGCGTAGCGAACTGCGCCAGCAGGCACGGCGGCGACGAGGCGCGTGCAGCGGTCCTGGATCGTGGCGAGGTACACCTTGTTGGCCCGCACCGGCCAGGGCCCCCAGGTGTCGATCGTCAACACGCCTGGCGCGGTGGCGGCGTGCCCCGGATAACGCCGGCGATCCCTCGGCCCGACCGGCTTGACGGCCAGGCCCCATTCGTGGATCAGCTCCCCGATGCGCCGGGCCGATGGCACCTCGGCAGCAGTCAAGCCGAACCGCGCGGGGTCTCGCAAGAGTACGTGGTGCAGCATCACTGGCCCGTTTGCCGGCTCGCTCACCCGCGCCTTCCGAACCGCTGCCCGGGCCAGATCCGTGTAGACCGGCGGCCTGCCGCCATTCGCGCGGCGGCCGTCCGCCGCCAGCCCCTCCGCCGCGCGCTCCAGGAAGCGATAGACCGTCTTCGCCTCGCAGCCCACCGTCCTGGCAACCTGCGCCCCCGTCTGGCCGGCCGCCAGCGCAGCGGCGATTGCCGCCCGCTGCGTCTCCGCCTCGTCAACTCGCATTGACGCGCGTCCGGCGCAATGGACCGCCCTTGGGGGCAAAGGTCGCCCGAATGCGCGGCCAGGCCTCATCGCCCAGCAGCTCCCGTGCCATTCGCTCCGACACCTTGAAGCAACAGCAGACGTCGTAGAGCAAGAGTGCGACGCGCCGACGCGAAGCGGCCGCGCCATCTCCGGCCACTCCTCCTCGGCCTGAAAGTCGCGCACCATCCAGGTCAGCGCGGTCACCACCGCGCTCGCCCTGACCCGCCCGGTCTCGTCGTACAGGCTGGGATCTTCGCACATGCCACACCCCCTGAGGGACGAGACCGACTCGGCCCCCTCCCTGCGGTCGTTCCCGCCCCGCCCGGAACCCTGGACCGCTAGAGCGGCATCCCGTTGTCCGGGACCCCGGCCTAGGACGCAACCTGAGAGGCTGAGCGGTAATATCGGACACGACCCGTCCCCCAGCCTGCTTGAGCAGGCTTGTCGATCGTAACCCTACCATTTATGGTAGGGTGGCCGCCGCCCGGCACGGCTGTTCGACGTTTACAGCACCACCGGCGCCTATGTTTCCAAGTGCCTGTAGTATGTCCGATAGGGTGTCCGATATAGGTGCATTCCACACGCCGTGTCACCAGCGCCGTCTGCGCTGCTGCCAATCCATCTTGACTGGACGTGGGTCAGCGTGGCTGTGACCCGTCTGTCGCCGAAGCCTGAGAGATGCCCGAACAACGTGCCAGGAGCGCAACGGAAAGTATCAGCGGTGACGCCGGTTACTTCTTCCCTGTCGTCAGATCGGGTACCAGCACCCGCTTGACCGTTGGCTCCCCGCCGCCCCTGGTGATCGACTCCAAGCCTTTGCCGCTGGGACGTCCGGAAGGGGGCGGGAACTTGACAACAGTGTGCCGCCCCTCCATCGTCGGTTTGCTGGTATTCGTTGCCATCGTGCTGCTCCCCTTCCGCGCCCTGCGTATCCTGCGCCCTTCGGCTCAGCCGAACTGTAGGAGATTCGGCGCCGTAGCCCACAAGACTGTGAAGGGTACCCCGACTAGACAGATTGTACCCGCCAACAGCAACCAGACCCCGCGGCCTTGCAGGCGCGATTTCCGGTTGTTCTCCTCGGTATTGTGAGCAACCGCCTTCCGGTAATCTTCGGCGAGGTCGGCATACGTCTGCCAACCGGGCTCCTGCCCATTCCCACCATTCCTGACCTATCGCCAAGGATCCAGCGCCGGGGCAACCAAGGGCGAGGGTGCTTCCGTGGGTGGCGCCATCGTTGCGGGTCGGCAGCGGCGCCGACCCGCCGGTGGAGCGCTGCTGAACGTCCGAATACGCCCCGCGGTTGACAACGGTACGCCTGGCAGGGCAGGATAGGCAGCGCCAGCAGGCACACACTGCCTGGCCACGACTGCCAGCCCCAGAAGGAGGCGACGTGACCGAGCCGCTCACCCAGCGCCAGCGCGACATCCTCGACGTCATCACGCGAACGGTGGAGCAGACCGGGCAAGCCCCAGCCTTGAACACTATTGGTGAGGAGCTGGGAAACATCTCCTCACCCTCCGTCTATAAGCACATCCTCGCCCTGGAGCAGAAAGGCTACATCCGCCGCCTCCCCAACCGGCGTCCGCCGATTGAACTCCTCTTGCCCTTGCCGACTACGGCAGAGAGCCGCTTGCCAGTGCTGGTCCGAATGGCCGGACGCCTGCAAGCCGGACAGCCGCTCATCCTGACCGACAGCGACGAGACCCCCATGGCCGTCGAGCGAGAGGTGCTCAACGGGAGCGAGGGCGCCGTCGCCTTGCGCGTCGAGGGATTCGGCTGGAGCAGCGAAGGGCTGCTGGATGGCGACATCCTCGTCGTGCGCCCCGGCAACGAGGCGCAGTCCGGCGCCACTGTCGTCGCCCTGCTGGATGGCGGCGGGGCCACCGTGCGCCGCTACCTTCCCGAGGCCGGCGTTACCACCCTGCTCTCGGCGCAACCCGGCGGCGAAGCACTGCGCGTGCGTGACCTCACCATCTACGGTACCGTGCTGGCGCTTTACCGGCGCTATCGGTAGTATCAGGGGCGCGGTGCAGTGAGACCGCCATCGAACCACGGGAAAGGAGTAGGAGCACAATGACCATCGGCCTTGGTCTCTTCGGCTATGGCTTCATCGCCGGAGCACACATGGAGGGACTCCGGCGCATCCCAGAGTTTCAGGTCCACGCCCTCTGCGGTCCCAACCCCAAGCGGGCCCAGGCTTTTGCAACACGGCACGCTATTGCCACCGTGGTCTCAGACCCGGAAGCCTTGCTGCAGGACCCAAGAGTTGACGCGGTCATAATCGATACGCCCGATCGCTATCATGCGCCGTTAGTGCTGGCCGCTGCTGCCCATCGCAAACACATCTTCTGTGAGAAACCGCTGGCGACATCGCTCGATGAGGCGCGCACCATGGTCGACGCCGTTCGCCAGGCCGACGTGCGCACCCTGATGGGCTTCAGCAACCGCTGGAATCCGCTCTTCCTGCAGGTACGCGACTTGCTGGCCGCCGGCCACTTCGGCGCTATCTATCACGTCCACTCCCAGAACTTCAACGCCGGGCTGCTCGGGCCGAAGCCTTCCTTCACCTGGCGCACCGATCCGGCACGTACCGGCAGCGGCATCCTCGGCGACCTCGGAGCGCACGCCATCGACCTCATCCAGTTCATGCTCGGCCCCATCACAGAGGTCTGTGCCAGCCTGCGTACCTACCGCTCCCCCCTTTACGATCCGGTCAGCGGGCAGCCGCAGCCGACGACTATCGACGACGACGTGAACCTGTTGTTGCATCTGGAGAATGGCGCCGAAGGAACCATGGCGCTGAGCCGCCTCGGGTCCGTTTACTCCGACTTTCCGATCGGACATCGCCAACTGCTGATCGACGGCAGCGAAGGCGGCCTGGCCTACGCCAACGGCGAGGCGCGTCTCTACCGTCCCGACCACTCCTGGCAGACGCTGCCCGGTGAGGCCGTGCCAGAGGGCGTGAGCCACGCCGACTTTCTGGCCATGGGCGCCGAACGCATCCTGCGCACCTTCCTGGAAGCCATCCAGTCCGGCCGCGACCTGCCTCCGACGCTGGAAGACGGCCTGGCCACGCAGGCTGTGCTGCACGCCGCCGGCGTGTCCTCGGCGCAGCGGTGCTGGGTTCAGGTGCCGCGTTGAGGCGCGTTGCTCCCTTGCGGACGATAGGGCGCGAGTGTAGCGTAGAGTGGCGCACAACAAGCGAACGATGTTTGTACCCTGTAGTACAGGGCGGCAGACCGCAGTCGCCGCCCTGTACCGGGGGCGACTGCGGTCGCGTTGCGAACCGTTGACGGCAGACCCAAGCGACCGCAGTCGCCCCCGTCGCTTGGCGGCAGACCGCAGTCGCCGCCCTGTTCGATTTCCAGCCATGGTTCCCCTGTTTCATCCAAACGGTATTGGCCGTCCCGCCCGTGTTCCGGCCATGCCACAATAGCTGCATGTGGCGTGCGACAGCGCGAGTGCGAGGAGTCAGGGGCTATGGGGGACAAAGGAACGTGCCGGCGGTTGGAAGGCCGGGTTGCCCTGGTAACAGGCGCGGCGCAAGGGTTTGGCCAGGCCATCGCGGAACGTCTGGCCGCGGAAGGGGCGATGCTTGCCCTGCTGGACCGTCAGGCAGGTCGCCTGGAAACGGTTGCACGTTCGCTGGCCGAGGCAGGCGCGACGACCGTCACACTCACCGCCGACATCGCCAGCCTTGCTGAAGTCCGTGCCGCTGTCCGGCGAGCGGCTGCCCGTTTTGGCCGGATCGATGTGCTGGTGAACTCGGCGGGCATCCTCCGCCTCAACGACGTGCTGACCTGCAGCGAGGAGGAGTGGGATCTCGTCGTCGATGTCAACCTGAAAGGGACGTTCCTGCTTTGCCAGGCAGTTTTGCCGCTGATGGTCGCGCAGCGCTACGGGCGCATCGTCAACATATCGTCGTCCGCCGGCAAGCAGGGTGGCGTGCTCTCCGGCATCGCCTATAACGCCGCTAAGGGCGGCGTACTCTCCTTCACCAAGTCAATCGCCCGCCAGTTCGCGCCCCTGGGCATCACCGCCAACGCCGTCTGCCCCGGCACGGGCGAAACGCTGATGGGCCACCAGTTCACCGACGAGCAACTGGCCACCCTCATGCAGCGCATCCCCGCCGGGCGGCTGGCCACTCCCGCCGACGTGGCCGGCGCGGTCGCCTACCTCGCCTCCGACGATGCATCCTTCGTCACGGGGGAGATGCTGGACGTCAACGGCGGCATGGTGATGGACTGACGACTGGACGGGCAAACGCCTATCCTGCGTTTGCGCTTTCGTACACGGCCGTCACCGTCGTGGTGATGCCACCCCGCACGTTGAACTCACCGACCACCTCGCAGCGCAGGGGTTGCATGGCGGCGACGAGGTCGTTCAGGATGATATTCGTCACGTCCTCAAAGAAGTGGCCTTCGTCGCGGAAGGACCAGAGGTACAGCTTCAGTGACTTCAGTTCGACGCAACGGGGGCCCGGTACGTAGCTGATGCGGATCGTGCCGAAGTCGGGCTGGCCGGTCACCGGGCAGAGCGCTGAGTATTCTGGACAGACGTGGGTAATCGTGTAGCGGTTCGTTGGGTGGGGATTGGGGAACGTTTCGAGCGTTTTGGAGGGGTGCGTGGGCACGAGGGTCCTTTCAGTCTTCGGTCGGCGCGGGGGGTAGTGTGGCGACAGCGACCGGCTCCGGGCGGCGCAGCATGTAGCCGACGCCCGGTTCGCTGACGATCAGGCGCGGGTGGGCGGGGTCGGCTTCCAGCTTCTGGCGCAGATAGCGGATGTAGACCCAGAGATATTCCGTCTCGTCGCGGTACTCCGGCCCCCAGACTTGCTGGAGGAGCTCTTCGTGGACCATCACGCGATCGACGTTATTGGCGAGGGCACTGAGCAGCCGGTACTCGGTCGGGGAGAGGCGNNGGCAGACCGCAGTCGCCGCCCTGTCCTCAGACGCATCGCAATGCTCGCTTGCTGTCAACGAATTAGGGGCGCACCCCATTGGGAATGTGACCATTGACACCTGTGGTCCACGCTGTACACTCACCCCCGGGTTGAGCTATCGCCAGCCCGTGTGAAGGAACAACGTCAAATGAACAACACAATGCGAGCGGACACACCGGTCAGCACCACCTGCTCCCGCCGAGCCGTCCTCCTCAACGCGCTCGGGGCTGGGCTTGGGATCGCGCTGCTCAGCGCGTGCGGCGGGGCTCCCGCCGCCACGGTGACCGCCGGCTCATCCAGTCAGGCCGCGGCGAGTGCGCCTTCCGGTAGCGTGTCGGCCGTTGCTTCATCCAGCCGGCTCGCCGCGACATCGTCCTCCAGCGCCGCAACGAGCACGGCGCCGGCTCCGGCCTCCCAGGTGAGCGCCAAGCCGCTGTCAATTCGTATGATGGCCGGCGACTACACCCCCGTCCAACAGTCCGGGACCACTGCGGCGCCGCCGCAGTACATCACCAAACTGGTGTCGATGTACCAGCAGTCTCATCCGGGCTTTAAGGTCGATTGGGTGGTGCTGAACAACGGAGGCCAGAGCGACACGGACGTCTGGATCACCACCCAGCTCGCCGGGGGCAATCCGCCGGACATCATCAACTGGCAGAGCGCCCGCATTGAGGGGATCCTGAAAGAGAAGGTCTTTCAGCCGCTCGATAGTTATCTTGCGAAGCCCAATCCCTACGAACCTGGCAATACGCAGTGGCTCGCTTCGTTCAATCCGCTGATTATGCCGGGCAAGAAGTTAGTCGATGGCCAGCAATACGTCATCCCGCTCGACCTCGTCGTCACCGGCATCATTTACAACAAGCAAGCGTTCGCCAAAGCCGGCATCACTACCCCTGGCGACTGGAAGGCGTGGATGGACCAGACGCCGGTCGTGAAGAGCAAAGCGGACCTGGTCCCGATTTCGTGGTGGATGAAGAGCGACGTCTCGCGCTGGCAGTGGAGCTTCGCTTGTTTTCAGGACATCTTCCTGGACAAGAAACTGTCGTCTGGCGAGATCACCGGTCAGCCGCTCAAGCGAAGCGGCAACTGGGAAGTGAGCAAGGAGGACCTGGCTCGCGCCGTCAAGAAGGGGACCTACGCGGCGACGATGCCGGAGTACCAGGACATCCTGCGCGTCTTCAAGGACTGGACGCCGGCCTTCACCCCCGGCTTCGTCGGTATCGACTCCGCCACCGGCCAGCGCTCCTTCATTGACGGCCAGGCTGCACAGATCTGGGGGCACACCGGGATCTACCGGAACTTCAAGTTGGACACGCAGCGCAAGTTCGACATGGGCGTGTTCATGCCGCCGACGATCACCTCGGCAACGAGCCAATATGCCACCACCAGCTTCCCGTTTGTCGGAGGAGCGACCGCCACCCAGTGGGCCATACCGACAGCGGATATCAAGCGGGCCAATGCCGATGGCGTCGTCGACTGGCTGATGTTCCTGACCGCTGCCAAGAACGCGGGACCACTGGTCAATGACTTCGGCGGCTATGCACCGAACATCGTCGGCGCGCCCGTCGCCGCCGATCTGCAGGTGTTCATGGATGGGACGAAGAACGGCACTTTTCGGATTTCCAACGACAATCCGCTGACGCTGCAGTACAAGGACCAACATAACCGCATCGGCCAGCTCTTCCTCTCCGGCTCAATGACCCAGCAACAGGCAGTCGCCGAGATACAGAAGAACATGGTCGCCGCGGCGGATCAACTCTTCCATGACAATCCGACCTGGAAGCCATAGGTCGTTGGGCGCTCAAGTCGAGGTGACAGGGCCGGGCGTCACCGACGCATCGACAAGGAGCGCGAAAGGGAACCTGATTTGGCGGTAGCATCGGGTGCGGATGTGCGGCCATTCCTCCGGCCGGCAACGCGCGGGTCAGTCTGGCGGCGGGCGTATCGCTACCGCTTCTGCTATCTCGCGCTTGCCCCGAGCTTCGCCTTTCTTCTGGGGTTCAAGTACTACCCGATGCTGGCCGCGATCTATTACTCCTTCACCGATTGGGACGGTTTGAGCGCCCAGTTCATTGGCGTGCAGAACTACGTTGAGATGATCGGCGATCCAGTCTTCCAGCAAGCCGTACACAACATGGGCTTTCTGGCGATCTTCCGGCTGGTGGTTCATCTGGTCATGCCCCTGCTGGCGGCCGAACTCATCTTCAACTTGCGCAATTCTCGCGCCGGCTACTTCTGGCGGCTGCTCTTCCTCGTGCCCCTGGTCGTTCCCGGCATCGTCGTGCTGTTGATCTGGGGCTTCATCTACACCCCGCAGCTCGGCTTGCTCAATCAACTTTTGCGCGGCATTGGGGCCGGCGCGCTCGCCCAGTCATGGCTGGGCGACCCCGGCATCGCGCTTCCCGCGCTGGCCTTCGTCGGCTTCCCGTGGGTGGGAGGCATCGCCTTGCTTATCTTCCTGGCCGGCCTGCAAAACATTCCAGAGGAGGCCATCGAGGCGGCACGCCTGGACGGGGCATCCGGGCTGCGCCGTGTCTGGGCGCTGGATGTGCCGCTCATCGTGGGCCAGATCAAGGTCATCGCCGTGCTGACCTTGATCGAGAACGTCCGCGGCTTTGGCGACGTGCTGATCCTGACCAGTGGCGGCCCCGGCTATGCCACGATGGTGCCGGCGATGTACATGTATCAAAGCGCCTTCAGCTTCGGGCGAATGGGGTACTCCTGCGCGATCGGCGCCTTTCTCTTCGTCCTCATCCTGGCGGTCACCTGGGCCAACCTGCGCTTCATCCGCTCCCCGCTGGACCAGGCGCAGGCGCCGACGACGTGAACAGGCAAGCGCTATGAACGAAGATCCCAGCGGACCTCAAGCGCTGGCGACAGCGCGGCTCGGGCCGGCGCTGGGCGCGCGTCGCGGCAGAAAGCGTGCGAACCGGCACGACGTGCCGCTGCAGGCTGGCCTCATCATCCTTGCAGCATTCACCTTCTATCCATTCATCTTCCTGCTCGTGTCCTCGCTGAAGGACGTCGACCAGTTCCAGCACACGTTCTGGCTGCCGGCGTTGCCGCCGCACCTGGAGAACTATGGGCAGGCGGCGCTGCTGGTGCTGCCCTACCTCCGCAACAGTCTAATCGTCACCAGCGCCTCCGCCTTCGGCGTCCTCTCGCTCTCGACAGTGAGCGCCTACGTCTTCGCCCGCTACCCGTTTCCCGGTCGCGAGATCCTGTTCATGGGGATCATCATCTTGCTCATCGTGCCCGGCATCTTGACCCTGATTCCCCAGTTCTTGCTCGCCCGGCGGTTGGGCCTGCTCGATACCTACTGGGCGCTGATCCTGTTCGACGTCGCCGGCGGTCAGGTCTTCGGCATTTTCATCATGCGCAGCTTTTTCTCCGCGATGCCCGGAGAACTCTTTGAAGCAGCGCGCATGGATGGCGCCGGCGAGGTGCAGGTGTTCTGGCAGATAGCCGTGCCGCTCGCCGCTGCGATTATGGTGACCGTCGTGATCATCGACGTCCTCTCCACCTGGAACGATTACATCTGGCCGCTCGTGACCCTGCAATCCGAGTACGTCAAGACGTTCCCGCTCGGCTTGATCGGTCTGCAGAATGCCCTCCAGGTCAACTACGGGGAGCTGTTCGCTGCCTACGTCGTCGCCTCGCTTCCCTTGCTGCTGCTCTTCATGTTCACCATGCGCTACTTTGTACGTGGCCTCACGTCGGGGGCGATCCGCGCCTGATCCCAACAGCGGGGCCGCTGGCGTCGAAGATTCGAGGAGGAAACGAACGTGCGACCGTATGCCGGCATCGAACAGCCTGATCGACCGGGGCTGCTCATCCCCGAAAACGCGCTGTTGCTGCGCCGCTACGCCTGGCTCGAGCAGGGGCTGATGCGGCTCCTGGCCGGTTGGATCCCCGGCACTGCCGAAATAGACGGCAAGCACGCGCTGGCCCGCCACTCCTGGGAGGACGCGCAGCATGCCGCTGCCCTGCGCACCCGCGTCCCGACCATGCGCACGCCGGCGAAGCTGCTCGACGTCTGCCCCGATCCGGCGCTCGATCGGCTCCTGCTCGAGCTAGGACACGCCGCGAATCTGGCCGAGTTCCTCGCCGGGGTACACACGCTCGTCAAGGCCGCCCTCTGTGACGCCTATCGCTGGCACCTCCAGACGACCAATCAGGTGGCTGACTTCCCGACGGTTCGTGAGCTGCGCATCATCCTGCGCGAGGACGAGGAACAGGTCGCCTGGGCCCGGGATGCCATGGCGGAGCTCTGCGCCGATGCCGCAGTGGCCAAACGCGTGGAAGAGTGGCGACAGCACCTGCAACAGTTGCTTGATGCGGCGGGCGGCGTCACCGGGCGAGAGGCGCGGCCCGAGCGAGCGGCCGAGCCCCTGCGCAGTGAGGACCCATTCCGCATCTCTCGGCACCCACGGCGCGACCCAGCGTACCCTGTCAACTTCCAGTTCAACGAGCCGGGCGACCCGCCGGCGGAAACCGTGCCGGAGAAGTTCATCTTCATGATGCGCGGCCGCCTGAACGAAATGGCGGCCACGGAGAACCCGGCGTCGGCGCTCTATGAGCTGGAGGGGCAGCCGTTCGCCTTTCTCTACGACCTCACGCGCCACATGTTCGACGAGGCGCGTCACAGCATGATTGGCCGGGCAGTCCTTGAGCACCTTGGCCGGGATCCCCGCGACTGGCCATTGCGCATCGGCCCCGGCTACAGCTACCTCTCCATCGGCCCGCTGGAGCGTTACGCCCACCTCGGCCTCAACGTCGAGCAGGGCATGATGAAGTACCCGCCAGGGAAGCGACAGGAGTTCGAGTGGTGCCGCGATGTCGCTGGCGATGCGCTTGCCACGATGTACCAGGACTACGACTGGGCCGACGAGGTGTACCACACCCAGATCGCCCGCCATTGGGTCGGCGACGCCTTCGACCATGATCATGGCCGGATGACGACCTACGCCAGGGAAGCCGCGCAGAAGATGGCGGCGAACACCAAACTCATCGCTGAGGCCTGGCACGCCAGGCGAGCGCAAGGCGGCACACTGGGCGAGGGTGACCCGCTTCCGTGCGCCATCGGCACGGCGAGCGAGCCCATCGAGTCGGAGTATGCCCAGTCGCCCGAGTTGACACTCACGCGCGAGCAGGTGGAGCACGACCTGCGCCATGCGGAGTAGCAACCGCGCCGGCTAATGTTGACTTGCTCGATCAAGCATGTATACTATTGGCCGGTGGTAGACTGCCTGTGAGCAGTCGGTACCAAGCTGCGGCGATCCGACGATGATCCCCGTTGATCCAAAAGGAGGAACCCAGGTGGCTGAATACGCGCACCCCGAGATGCTGGTCACCACGCAATGGGTGGTCGACCATCAGGGCGATCCGTCCATCCGCGTCGCCGAGTCGGATGAGGATATCTTGCTCTATGAGATCGGACACGTCCCAGGCGCCGTCAAGATCGACTGGCATACCGACCTACAGCACCCGCTCCGCCGTGACTTTGTGGACAAAGATGGCTTCGAGAAGCTTTGCGCCGAGCGCGGCATCAGCAACGACACCACCGTGGTCTTTTATGGCGACCGCAGCAACTGGTTCGCCATCTATAGCCTCTGGCTCTTCCGCTACTATGGCCACGCCGAGAGCAAGCTGAAGGTTATGGACGGCGGTCGCCTGAAGTGGGAAGCCGAGAAGCGCCCCTACGCCAAGGACGTGACCTCCTATCCGCAGGCCACCTACAAGGCGAAGGACCCTGACACCAGCGTGCGCGCCTTCCGCGACGAAGTGCTTTCGTCGATCAACAAGAAGAACATCATCGACGTGCGCTCCCCGGCCGAGTACAGCGGCGAAGCGCTCCACATGGCCAACTACCCGCAGGAAGGCGCCATGCGCGGTGGCCATGTGCCCAGTGCCAAAAGCATTCCCTGGTCTCTGACGGCCAACGCCGACGGCACCTTCAAGTCGGCCGACGTACTGGAGACCCTCTACGAGGGCAAGGGTATCCGGCCCAACGAGCCGACGATCGCCTACTGCCGGATCGGTGAGCGTTCCTCCCACACCTGGTTCGTACTCCACTATCTGCTCGGCTACAAAGATGTCAAGAACTACGACGGGTCCTGGACCGAGTGGGGCTCGCTCGTGAACGTCCCCATCGAGCGCTAGGCGCGGAGTATCTAATGGATCGCGAAGCCTACGTCGAAGACATCCTCGACCACTATCAGCACCCCCGTCACAAAGGGGTGCTGGACCCGGCCGACAGTAAGGCCGAAGGGGGCAACCCCGGCTGCGGGGACATCGTCACCATGTCCATGCGCGTCGACGACACCGGCCACATCTCCGAGGTGAGTTTCGACGGTCACGGCTGCACCATCAGTCAGGCCGGCGCCTCTATGCTGACCGAGATTGCCGTTGGCAAAACGCCGAAAGAAGTCGAAGCGCTCGACTACGAAGCCTTTATTGACCAGATGGGCCGCGAAGTCGTCGTCTCCCGCGCGCGCTGCGCAACGCTTGGCCTCGGCACGCTAAAGGCAGCCGCTGATCTGTACTTGAAGGGGAAGCGGGCCAACGGCGAGGCGTAACGGGGGCCTGCAGGCGCCCCTCGTCAGCAAGAGTCAGCAGAGAGTGCTCCCCCGGCCGAACCGCCCCCGCACCTGCGCCAGCGTTGGAATTGCCGTCGTGCCGGGGCCTTCGACGGCAAACGACGCGACACAATTCGCCCAATCCGCCGCCAGGCACGGGTCCTTTGTCTCGGCGTACTTCAGGAAGAAGGCACAGGCAAAGACATCGCCGGCGCCTGTCGGCTCGACTTCATCCGTGAGATAGGCGTCCAGGGTACACGACGTACCCTCGGTATAGACGACGCAGCCCTTGCTGCCGCGGGTCACGACGGCAAGGCGGGTCATGGCGACGTAGCGGTCGATCAGGCTCTGATCGTAGTTGACGTCTTGCTCGCTGAAGACGAGCGCGTCCACCCGCGCCAGTACGGCGGCCGCATTCTCCCAGGGAACCGGCCACACGCGGCCGTCGGCATCCCAACCACGCAGCCACCCCTGCGGCGTGGCGCCGACCAGGGCGGACGGAAATTCAGCAGCGATCACGGGATCCAGCTCCTGCGCCAGCGGGCCCAGGTGAACGACCGTCGCCTGCCGCCAGGTGGGCGGGATAGTATCCGCCAGCACGTCGCCGGCGCGGGAACGGAGGAATTGCTGCCGACTGCCTCCCTGGTAGATATTCTCGAAGATCGTCGGAGCGGCTGCCGGGGTTGAGGCGATCTGGATGCCGGCGCGCCGCAACTCCTCGGCCTCGCGCGGCGCACCCGAGGTCACGATTGCCGCGCGGTAGCCGAGACGCTGCGCTGTCAACGCGCCGTAGGATGTCGTGCCCCCCAGCACATGCCCGTTGGCCACACGATCGAGCGTGATGTGCCCAAGCACTACATAATCGGGGACGATGGTATCGTCAGGGTCGCCATCGTGTGAACCGGCAGTGGTCATCGGCCGCGCGGCGAAATGACCACCTTGCGGCCGTCGCCTTCTCCGACACTGTGTGTCGCCACGAAGCGATCGCCCTGCAAGGTCATATGGACGATCCGACGTTCGTTGGCCGGCATCGGCTCCAGGGTCACCGCCTGGCGGGTGCGGCGAACTCGCTCGGCGGCCCGACCGGCCACGTCGCGCAGGGTGCGCTCGCGGCGCAGGCGATACTCCTCGACATCAACGACGACCCGGGTCCAGTGACCCATGCGCCGGCCTACGATCAGGTTCACCATGAACTGCAAGCTCGCCAGGGTGTCACCATGGCGGCCAATCAGGATGCCCAGATCCCCGCCGTGGACGTTCAGCGTCAGCGGGTAGCTCCGGCTGCGTACCTCAACGTCGCCCTCGACGCGCAAGAGCTCGAGGAGTTCCAGCAAAACGCCGACCGACGTATCAACCAACTCATCGCCGGCCAGGGCCAGGGCCGCCGTTGCTTCATCCGGCTCGTCCGCCAGCTCCGCGTCGGTCAGGTCGCCGTCTAACGACTGCATAGCGCGGCGCGGCAAGGTGTCCAATCCAGAAGGAGGTCGCGGAGTACCGAGCGGTCGCCCCGCCGGCTCCCCGGGGTCCGGCTCGTCGCTGGCGGTCGCTACCGGACCCCGGCGCAGATGGCCCGCGCCACGATCTCGTGCAGGGCGAAAACCTCGAGGGCTGCTGATTGGTGGGGCAGGGGTCGCGGCGTCCGGTTCGGCAGCATCGGACTGATCGACATCGGTAGCAACCAGGGCGGTTACGACGGCCCTGATAGTGACGATGACACGGGCATCCTCAGCGCCGATGCCGAGAATTCCCCGACTCCCCTCCTGGACGACTTCGATATCTACCTGGTCCCTCGTAGCGTCCAGACGTACCAGAGCATTTTCTACTGCTTCGTTGACCGTGCGACCGGTCGCTTCGACGCGATCCATAGAGCTACCGTTTACTCCCCTGTTTCCGCGCGACCGGACGCGTACGTCCACCAGCCGGTGCGCTCTTCCCTGGGCCGGTTTGCGTCGGCCCTGTTTTGCTTTGCCCGTTCCGGCGATTCGCGAGCCCCTCGCCCGCAATCTCCGCCACCGCGCCCTTGAGTGTAGCGTCTTTGACCGGCGATCGCCCGGAGCCGCGCGTGGGTGGCGCGGACGGACGCCGCTCGGATGCCTTGCTCGCCGGGTTACTCGGGACATCGTTCCTGGCCGCCAGCGCCGGTTGGGACAGCCCGAAGCTGATGCGTGGCGAACCGACGCGGCGTAGCGCCGGCACCAGCAGCACCAATGAACCGAAGCCGACGACGAAATAGGCTTGAATAATCGACACTAACGTGTTGGTGACCCAGTAGATGGCCAGACCGGCGGGGAACCGAAAGCCGAAGAAGATCACCATCAGCGGCATGAACTGCATCATCTGGTTCATCATCTTCTGCTGGGGATCCTGGTTGGCCGCCGGGTTCATCATCATGCGCTGTTGCACCCACTGCAAGGCTCCCGCCAGCACGGGCAGGATGAACAGGCCGTTGTAGATATGCGCAGTACTGCCGGGCGCGACGACCGACCAGAAGTCCGGCAGGGAAAGGTCTTTGATCCACAGGAAATTGGCGTGGGCCTGAAAATTAGGCTCCTTGATCACGCCGTACAGCGAGTTGTACAGGCCGATGAGCACAGGAAACTGGACAAGCGTCGGAAAACAGCCCGCAACCGGGTTGGCGTTGTTCTCCTTGTACAGACGCATGGTTTCGGCGTTGAGCTTGACTTTGTCGTCGCCGTACTTTGCCTTCAGTTCCTGCAACTGAGGCTGCAGCGCCTGTTGCGCGCGCTGGCTCTTCAACTGCTTGATTGTCAGGGGGTAGAGGGCCATCTTGATAAAGACGGTGAATAGGATAATCGCTATCGCGTAACTACCGGTGAAGTGATACAGCTCATTGAGACCCCAGGTCATTGGCTGAATAACGAGGAACGTCCAGGGATTGCCCAAAGTGGGAAGTGCCTCCTCTATACGGTCACATGTCGTCCAGGCAAGGAGTCGGGAACCGACCTACCGTAGAGGATCGAAGCCGCCCCGACTAAAAGGATGACAACGTAAGATGCGCCACAATGCCTTCGTACTTCCTCGGACTATACCATACCGGCCAATCGCCTCGTAGGCGTACTGCGAACAGGTGGGCTGGTAACGGCAGGTGGGCGGCAACAGCGGCGAGAGCGCGCGCTGATACCCGCGTATCAGACCGAGCGCTACACGTTTCATGGTGCGAGCGGGGGTTTCGGCGATTCAACCCGTCGCAGGCGGGCCCGCCGCAAGAGTTGCCGCAACGCGGCGTCCAACTCTTGATAGCCGGCCAGCCGCGCCGCCGGTTGCGCATTGACGATCACATCGTAGCCATCTGCCACCTGCGGCAATTCCGCGCGCGCCAGTACACGGAGTCGACGCCGTACCAGATTGCGCTCGTGCGCTCGCGTGGCCACACGTTTGCTCACCACGAACGCGAAGCGGGTCACCGTCCCTGCGCCGGGCGCCCACTGCAGCCGGAGCAATGGATGCGCCAGCCGCCGTCCACCCTGCCGAACCCGGCTGAAATCGTCCCTCCGGCGCAAGCGATGCTCTCTGTCCACCTCTACACGACGGTCAGTCGCGTCCGCCCCTTCAAGCGGCGAGCCTTGAGGATGCGCTGGCCGGAACGGCTCGACATTCGCTTCAGGAAGCCGTGCTCGCGCCGTCGCGGGATACGCTTCGGTTGCCACGTTCGCTTCATATTTTTGTACTCTTCTGTCTGGTCTGCTCATACAACAGCCTACTAGTGTACAGGAAGCGCTGGATGGCGGTCAAAAAGGCGAGACATGCGCTTGCGGGTGTCATCGGTGCGGTAAAATTTCGACACGTGACTGAGGAGATGAGGGAGGCGGACGCGACGTGCTACCGTCGCTCCCTGCCTGGCAGTTCGAACCGCCGGTGTTCGCCGGGGTCGCGCTTAGCCTGCTGGTCTATCTGTGGCTGTGGCGGCGCAGCGCGGGCAACCGCTATCGAGCGCCCTGGCCGCGCCTCCGAACGGCGTCGTTTCTCGGTGGTGAACTCGTGGTCCTGCTGGGACTCCTTTCGCCGCTGGATGGCCTGGCAAGCTTCCTTTTTGTCGCCCACATGCTGCAACATATGCTGTTGCTGGTTGTTGCGCCGCCGCTCCTGTTGCTGGGATTGCCGGTCAGAGCTATCCTTCGGGCCTTCCCCCGCCCGGTCCGCCACCTGGTCATTCGCCCGCTGGCGCGCGGGCGGTGGCTCCATCGAGTGGGCGTGCTGCTTTTCCAGCCGGTCAGCGTCTTTGTTCTCTTCAATGGCGTGCTCGGCTTCTGGCATGTTCCCGCTATCTACGCCCTGGCCACGCACACCGAATCCGTGCATGTCCTGGAGCACCTCAGCTTCCTCTTCGCAGGCTGTCTGCTCTGGTGGCTGATCGTGGAACCACTGCGAGTTTGGCCCAGGGGGGCGGCGCTGAGCAAGATCATCTTCGTCGCGCTCTGTCACCTGCCAATGCTGTTGCTTGGACAGTTTTTCCTGGCGTTCGCCGCCGTGCCGCTCTATGTCTTCAACCAGGCCGGCGAGGCTGCCTGGGGACTGACACCGCTCACCGACCAGCGTCTTGGTGGCGGCATCATGTTCGGCATGGATATGCTCGTTACCTTCACTACCGTGTCTGTGCTCTTCGGCCACCACCTTGCCGCCTTGGAACGTCGTCAGGTTGCGCTGGACGAACTGCTCGCGCAGCGAGACCTGACTTCCAACCCCCCAGGACCCCGTGGTTGATCCCCCCGCTGCTAGACTGTTGCGGGTAGCGTAGGAGGAAGGCGAACGATGCTGCTCGCTGTGGATATCGGCAACTCCAATACCGTCTTTGGCCTCTTTGACGGCGTCAAACTGCGGGAGCAGTGGCGGCTGCAGACCGACCTCCACCGGCTGGCCGATGAATGGGGCGTGCTGCTGCTCGGTTTGCTGGCGAGCGCCGGCGTCGACCGCCGACAGGTCAGCCAGGCCGTTGTCGCCAGCGTGGTACCTCCCGTTACTCCTGCCCTGACGCAGGCGCTGGCGCGCCACCTGTGCTGTCCAACCCTCGTCGTCGGGCGGGAGCAGTTGCCCGACGTGCCAATCGACGTCGAGGAACCGGGCAGCGTCGGCGTTGACCGCCTGGTCAACGTGCTGGCGGCGCGCACCATGGTGGCCGGAGCACTGATTATTGTCGACTTCGGGACGGCCACCACGTTCGACGCGGTGTCGGACACCGGCGCCTTTCTGGGTGGGGCCATCGCCCCCGGACTCGGTATCGCGGCGGAAGCCCTGTTTGCGCGGGCTGCGCTACTGCCGCGCATCGCGCTGGTGGCGCCGCCGGCCGCCATCGGCCGTAACACTGTCACCAACATGCAATCCGGCATCGTCCTCGGCTATGCGGCGCTGGTGGAAGGCATGATCCAGCGCATGCGCGCGGAACTGGGCGGCCAGGCCACCGCTATCGCTACCGGCGGCTGGGCGGAAACGCTGGCTCCCGTTTGCCCAGCCATCGATCGACTGGCGCCGGCCCTTACCCTGGAGGGCCTGCGCCTGGTTTGGGAGCGGCAGGCGCCCAACGACGGGAGTACACGGTGAACGACGCCTTCCGCGGTCGCCGCCTGGCCGTCGGCGTATGTGGCGGCATCGCCGCCTACAAGGTGCTCACCGTGGTGAGCCGGCTGGTACAGGCCGGAGCCCAGGTGGACGTACTCTTCACTCCGGCTGCCCAACGTTTCGTCGCGCCGCTCAGCTTTCAAGCGCTCACCCATCGACCCGTCCTGATCGATCCCTGGGCCATGGACGCTCAGGGCCAGATCGCCCACATAGCGATGGCTGAAGCGGCTGAACTCCTTCTGATCGCCCCTGCCACCGCCAACACGCTGGCCAGGCTGGCCCACGGCCTGGCGGACGACGCCGTCACCCTGACCGCCCTGGCATCGCGGGCGCCAGTGCTCCTGGCCCCGGCGATGGACGGCGGCATGTTCGAGCACCCGGCGACGCAGGCTAACCTCGAAACGCTGCGTGCGCGTGGCTGCACGATTATCGGTCCCGAACAGGGCCGCCTGGCCTCCGGCCTCAGCGGTCGGGGCAGGCTCGCCGAACCAGAAGCGCTGCTGCTGGCGCTGGCCGACCTCCTGGGCCGACGCGACGACCTCGCCGGACTGCGGATCATGGTCACGGCCGGTGGTACCCGCGAACCGATCGATCCGGTGCGCTATATCGGCAATCGTAGTTCCGGCAAGATGGGCTACGCCCTTGCCGAGGCAGCGGCGGCGCGCGGGGCAACGGTGACGCTGGTGTCGGGGCCGAGCGCGCTTCCGACGCCGACTCATGTGACGTATGTTCCCATCGAAACCGTTGAGCAGTTGCGCACTGCCCTGCATAGCCGCCTGAGCCAGACTGACGTGCTTATCCAGGCAGCGGCAGTGAGCGACTATCGAGTGGCGACGGTGGCTGGTGCCAAGATCAAGCGCGACGGCGGGGAACTGGTCCTGCGTTTGGTAGAAACCCCGGACATCATTGGTGAGATCGGCGCGCTGCCGCAGCACCCTCTGCTCGTCGGCTTCGCCGCCGAGACCGGCGACCACATCGACAACGCCCGGGGAAAACTCCAGCGCAAGAACCTCGACATCAATGTCCTGAACGACGTGACCGCGCCCGGCAGTGGTTTCGGCGCCGATACGAACCAGGTAACGATCCTCAGTCGCACGGGAGCGCCGGAGGTCCTGCCCTTGCTCTCAAAGCGCGCCGTGGCCGATGCGCTGCTGGATCGCGTGCGGACCTTGATCGCTAACCGCCAGTAAGCATCGGTTACACTTTTCGGGAAAGGAAATTTTGAACCATGGCAGGAAAGAAAGATGTCGCCGCGTCCAAGACGAACGTGACGGGGCGCGATAAGTCGGCGAAGCTCACGAGCCACACCTGTGGCAAGTGCTCAAAGGCCATTACCGATCGCGACCTTCTGGTCGTCAAGCAGTTGGCCGGCTGGTCGACCTCAACGTACCACCGCGATTGCTACCGGCTGGCGGGGTAGTACAAGGACAGGTTAGGGACAGGGCCGCGATTGCGATCGGCGGCCAAGAGACGAGGGCGACTGCGGTCGCGTGCATCATCGCGCACCGCAGTGCCCCTCGGCCTTGGCCGCCGATCGCAATCGCGGCCCTGTCCATTTAGCCTCTCCGCAGCACGCTAATCGACTCAATATGGTACGTCTGCGGAAACATGTCCAGAACTTGTACCGAGTCGAGGCGCCAGCCGCCGGTAGTCAGACGGCGCAGGTCCCGAGCTAGACTGGATGGCTCACAGGACACATAAATCAGGCAACGCGGGTCGCTTGCCAGCAAGCTGTCGATGAGCTGACCGGGGAGGCCGGCCCGTGGCGGGTCCAGGATCACCACGTCCGCGCCGCGCAGATCGTCTGGTTGCAGCGTTTCCACGTCGGCCCGGTGGAAGCGCACGCGGGCATTGGCTCCCTTGCTGCCGGCGGGATGCAGCACAAGCTGGGCCTCCAGCGCCCGTTCGGCCAGACGGATCGCCTCCGGCTGTGACTCATAGCCGATGACTTCGCCCACCAGATCTGCCATGGTCAGCGCAAACAGACCTGAACCACAATAGAGATCAAGGAGACCCTGCGGACGCTCAGCGGCGATCACATCCCGAACGATGGCCAGCAGGCGCTCCGTCTGTTCGGCATGCACCTGGAAGAACGCCAGCGGGCCCACGAAGAACCGCTTGCCGCCCGCCTCGTGCGGCAGGAACGGCTCACCGACGAGTGGTTGCAGCACAGGCTGCCCACGGCGACTCGGTGACGCTTCCTCCTCCGGCAAGGCCAGTAAGGACGCACTGGTGATCTCCGGCAGTTCGAGGCGCAGCGCCTCCACCAACCGGCGCGCCGAGCGTGGTCGTCCGCCCTGACTCTGAAACAACAGGAGCAACTGATCCTGTCCATCGGCTGAGGCGACCCGCGCGGAGACGGTTCGGATGGCCGCCACTCGGTCGCGCAGAATCGCCAGAGCGATGGGAGAACCGAGCGCTGCGATCAGCCGGTTGAGCAGCGGGTGGGCGATGAGGCAGGCGTCGATGGGGATGAGATCGTGGGAATGTACACCAGTGAAGGCGACGTGTCCGTCCGGGTCGACGTGCAGTTGGATCGCCGCCCGGTAGTGCCAGGGGTCCGGCGCTGGTAGGGGGTCCAGCAGCGGGATGGCGTCCAGCTTGCCCAAACGGCGCAGTGTCTCCCGCAACAGTTGTTGCTTCTCCGCCAGTTGCGCCTCATAGCTGAGCTGTTGCCACTGACAGCCCCCGCAACCGGCACGAAAAAAGGGGCAGGGCGGCTCGACGCGGCCCGGGCCCGGCGCGTGCAGCGTTGTCAGGTGGCCATGCTGCACGCCGCGAATCACTGCGGTGAGCGAGAGGTCGGCGACATCGCCCGGGGCGCCACGCGGCACGAAGACCACGCGACCATCGGCGAGCGCGAAGACGGCATCGCCACCCAGCGCCATACCGCGACCAATGCCCTGTTCCGAAGTTAAATCCGGCGGGGCGACGCTGCGTTCGGTCAAGCCAACTCTTTCCACGTGTCACGGGTTTGGGTAAACGGCGGCGATAACCCAAGGCGCCGGGGCGACTGTCCCGAGAACGTAGGGTAGCATGCTTCGGCGTGACGTCACAGCACGACGGACCGAGCGGAACATTAGCGGTCAAGTCAGCGCGCCACGATTTTGAGGGGAGCGGGTTGGAGCATTCACTCACACGTGGCTAGTCCCAATCTCGATGTCACCGCCGGCGCCGCTACAACGCCGGCGCCACCTGTGCCCGACTCACCGGCTGGGGAACCCTCACATACCGCGCGCGTCCGGCATCGCCTCCTCTTGACCCTGTTGCTCGTTGGTTTCACGCTGTGCGCTGCCACTTACAGTGTTGCCGCTCCGCTCTGGGAAGCCTCCGACGAGTCTGAGCACTTTCAGTACATCGTGTATCTATTGGCCCAACACCGTCTGCCGAGTCGCCTGCCGAGCATCCAGCCGAGCGGGAACAACGAGGGCAACCAGCCGCCGCTGTATTACCTGCTTGTCGCGCCCGTCGCCCTCGGCCTGGACCTGAGTGATGCCGCGCGCATCAGGCTAAATCCGCACATGGGCTGGCTGAATGACCCTTCCGGCGTCGCCGCGACCGCGCACCTGTTGGACGAGGGCTGGCCCTATCACGGCGCCTTCCTGGCCGCGCATCGCATCCGGCTCCTCTCCGCCTTGTTGGGCGCGTTGACCATTCTGCTTACCTTCGGCATCGCCCGCGAGACCACCGGCGATCGTGCCACGGCGCTGCTCGCGGCGACACTCCTGGCATTGCTGCCCGGCTTCCTGTTCGCGTCCGCAACCATCGACAACGACGTTCTGGCGAATACGCTGGGCGCCTTGCTGTTGCTCATTGCTGTCTGGCGGGGCGGAGGAAGCTACCGGCAGGGCCTGGCCTTTGGCGCGATCAGTACCCTGGCGCTATTGACAAAACTTGACCTGTTACCACTCGTCGCCATCGGTGGCTTGTTACTGGCCGGGCAGGCCCTTCGGAGCCGCAGACCAGCGACTTTGGCCTATCTCGCTATTCCGTTGCTGCCCGCGCTCGCCTTCTGGCTCTGGCGGATCCACCAGGGCGACCACAACCTGATCGGCGATCGGGTGACGTGGCCTCCGCCATTACCGGGCAGCACCGGACCGCTCGATTGGTCTCTGCCCGGCAGCTTCGCGGTGGATATGTGGCACTCGCTCTTTGGCGCCTTTGGCCGCCAGAACGTGTTTATGCCGGGCTGGCTTTATCTGGTTTATGGACTTGTGTATCTCGGCGGAGGCTTTGTTGCGCTCCGGCGTTCGCCGAGTCTGCCGGAAAATGCATCCCCGAAGGACCATCGCATCTTGCTCCTCGTCTGGTTGGCAATACCCTTCCTGGCAATCCTCGGGCGCTACTTCCTGCTCACCGGCCCCCGTACCGGCTACGATAGTAGCCGTTTCCTGTACCCGGCCCTGCCCGCGCTCGTCACGCTCACGGCCATCGGCCTGCGCCGCCTTGTCGCCAACTGGTCCCGACTCGGCGCACTGCTACCCGCCGGGCTCGCTGCCGGCACCCTGTCGGCCTTCGCGCTCCCCTGGCTGGTCATCGCTCCGACGTATCCACCGCCCTTCCCGGTCACGGATGCGGTACCGCCCGGCGCGACGCCGGTTGCAGGCGGTCAGTTCGCTGCGAACGTCGCCTTAGCGGCGGTGCTGTTTCCCCAATCGACCCTCACCGCCGGCCAGGCCACTGTCGTGACGTTCTACTGGCGCGTCCAGCAACCCTTACCGGATGGAACCTGGCTGTTCGTCCACGTCGTCAACGCCGCCGGGCAGACAGCGGCAGCCTTTGACGGTGCGCCGCTCTACAACTTGCTTCCCCTTTCCTACTGGCGGCGAGGCGACGTGGTGATCGACAATGAGGTGCTGACGGTTCACAAGGACGCGGCGGCGGGGCCGTACCGGGTCAAGGTCGGCTGGTACGACCCGAAGACGGGAGCGCGGGTGCCGCTGGCGTCAGGGGGCAATGAGTTGCTGGCCGGGACGGTGCAGGTCGTTGCTGCGGCACCGTCACGTTGAACTGAGAGGTGCATCTGCCATGTCCCTTTCGGTTCGACGGGTCCTTTCCCGCCGACCGAAGTCGCGGGCTACTGAAAGCGGTGCCCGCCTTCGCGGCCCGATCGAGTCGCCGGGACTTGATGGATGCGCCACTAAGACAAGGTTCAAATCCGGCGTTTATGGCATGACAGTTGAGGGAGTGCCGTTGTGCCCGTCTGGCAGGTATGGTCCTGGTGATGAAGCCAAGAACCAACCTACCAGGAGGAATCCATGGACGCGACAGATGGTAGCACGGTCGTCAATCGGGTGACGGTGGTCGGGCAATTGTTGAGTCGGCAGGGCGAGTACGGGCTGGTGACTGGGCTGAGCCGAGTGGTCGGAGTGGCGCGGCAGACGCTGTACACCTGGCGGGAGCGTGGGCGGGCGGCGTTGGAGCAGGCGTTCGCACCGCCCGTGGTGGTCCGGTCGGTAGACGGCGCCTTGGAGCGTGTGATCCTCACGCTGTTGGTCGAAGGGCATGCGGGCGAGCGCGGCATCCAGCGTTGTCTGGCGGAGCAGGGGCGGGCGGTGAGCCTGGGAACGATCAGCGCCGTGGTGACGGAGGCGGAGCGGCGAGCGCTGCGGGTGATGGCGCGCCCACGGCCGCTTCGCGTCAGCGCGTCGGGCTGCGGATCCGGGTGCCCTTTGGGCGCTTCGATGAGATCTATGGCAATGACCGGCATGGGGCCTGCTTGAGCGTGGTGGACGCCTTGAGCGGCGCGGTCTGGCAGACGGCGGGGCTGGTCGGGGTTGATGCGGAGAGCTGGACGTTGCTGCTCTGGGAGGCGCAAGCGTGCGGGCTGCGCTGGTCGGTCAGCATCGGCGATGGCGGCGCGGCCCTCAGTCAGGCGGCGAAGACCGTGGCGCCCGACGGGGAGCACCGCCGCGACGTCTGGCACGTCCTGCATACCTGCGGCCAGGTGCAGGGCCGGCTGGCGCGCTGGGTGGCAGAGTTGGCGGCCAAGACGGCCACCGTGGACCGCCAAGCAGCCCGCGTGGCGGCTGGGCGTCCCCCGCGCGGCGGGCGACCGGGGACCCCGCCGCAGGCGGATCCCATCGCCCACGCCGCGCACCTCGCCCATGCCCGGGTGATCCTGACTGGCCTGGAGTATCTCACCGGCGAACTGCGCCGGTTGCTGGAGGTGGTGGTGGTGACGCCGCACGGCCTGCTGGACGCCGCTGCGCGTCAGTCTGAACTCGACACCCTGCTGGCGCTCTTGGCCGAGTTGGCCGACGCCACGCCCGCACCCCAGCGCACGCACCTGACCCAACTGCACCGCCAACTGGTGGCGGCACTGCCAGCGCTCGTCAGCTTCGCGTCGCCACCGGGTACCCACGTAGTGGGTGTTGGTCCACCAGCAGTGGGGGCCGCGGCTGGGACCAGACGGGTTGGCCCTCCTCGCCTGGGCCTGGCAACGCCGCGCCATCCTGGGTCCCGCCACCGACGACCTCCTGGTCGGCCTCCCTGCGGACTGGCGCCCCACCGCTCGCATGCTGCTCCATACCTGGAACACCACGGTGCGCGCGAGTAGCCCGATTGAGACCTGGCACAGCGTCCTCCGCCCCCATCTGACCGTCCATCGCACCCTCTCCCCTGGCTTGCTCGCGCTGCTCGCCGTCGCCTACAACCACCGCGTCGCTGAGCGCGGCCTGCATACCGGCACGAATCCCTTGCAGCGCAGCGGCGTCGCCGACGCCCCAACCGACTGGCTGACCGTCCTCGGCTATGCGCCGGCCGAACTACACACCGCCAGCACCGACACGCCTCGTGCTGACCCGTCTGAACACGCCGCCTGAAAGCTAAACTGTCATGTCAAAATGAACCTTGTCTAAGACATAGTTCAAACTGACATGACACTATGACCGCCATCCTCTTTGGTTCACGGCGCCAAACGTTCATGTCCGAACAGGCGTGGATTGAACCATGTCTTACGATACTGTCCGAAGACAAAGAAGACTTGGGTCTCCGTCTATGACACGGCACTCACGTGGAGGTGGTGTCGCCCAGCAGCATCGCCCGGCGCTATACGGACGGCGCGATAGTACACGCCGACCAACTCCTCCAAGCTGCGGAGCTTAGACGCTGAGTCCGCATGCCAGAACCAGCCGGCGCGGTTGATTACGGTATCCATCTCCGCCGGCAGGTACTGGCCGGCGTCCGGGAGCGCGTACTCCTCCGACGTCCAGAGCACATCCCGACGCGACGTATTCACGGTGGACCACAGGTCCGGCGAGCCAAACCCGCTTTCATTGCCGCCCCAACGGATGTCAGGATCGCCCATGTTGAAGACGACCGCCTCGGGCTGCAGTTCGCGAATCGTCCCGATGATGCGCGGCCAGTCATAGCGGTAGCCGACTGAGCCGGCGCCGTCAAACCAGATTTCCGCGAGTGGCCCGTAGTTGCCGCAGAGCTCGCGCAGTTGACGGTCATACATCGCACTATACGCCACTGGGTCACCGTAACAGGGGGCACTACGGTCCCAGGGAGAGCAGTAGAGTCCCGGCAGGATGCCCTCGGCATGGCAGGCGTCGACGAACTCTTGGACCACATCGCCGGTACCGCCCTTCCAGGGACGGCTCCGAACGCCGTGATCGGTGGTTGCTGTGGGCCAAAGGCAGAAGCCGTCGTGGTGCTTGGCTGTAAGGATGGCGTGGCGCATGCCGGCCTGACGGGCCGCGTGCAGCCACCCCCGGCAATCCAGATCAGTGGGATTAAAGACCGCAGGGTCTTCGTGCCCGTCGCCCCATTCCCGTCCAGTGAACGTGTTGACCCCGAAATGGCAGAACATGCCGAACTCGAGATCCTGCCAGGCAAGCTGTCGAGCCGTGGGCAGTGGTATCGGAGACGCTCCCTCTGGCTTTGGTCGGGGCGGCGTCACTTCTTTCCGGCGAGTGCCTGCTCGATTGGCGGGGTGACGCTCTGGATGAATCCGGCAACGTCCGTCTTCTGACTAAGAACGTCACCCCAGCCCGTGTTCAGTAGCTTCCAGATCTGGGCGTCAGCCGCTGGATTCCCCTGGAGGTGTTCGGCATACCGTACCTGCCCGATATTCTTGGTGAAGATCTCCTGACCGCCTCCGGTGCCGACGATCTTCAGCCAGACCGGGAACTTCGTCGGTAAGGCTGGCATGCCGCTCCCGGTGAGCCCGCCAGTCAAGATGGCATCGTCATCCGTATCCACGAAGGTCGCCAGTCGCCACGCCGCGTCTTTGACCTTGGTATTGACGTTCATCGCCAGCATGCGGGAAAAGCCAAACTCGACCGCAGGATGATCGATGTTGGGACTGCGAGGTGAGGACTGGATGACGAGGTCCTGGTACACCTTCTGGTATTGGGGGCGGTTCAGCAGCCAGGAGGCATTCCAGGACGGTGACTCAAACATCGCCCCCTGCCCCTGCTCCATGAAGTCCCAGGTTCCCTTGAGGTTTTCTGCCTTCACGTCGGCGTTGGTTGGGATCACCTTATCCTTGAAGAGCAGATCAACGAAGGTCTGCAGCGCCTCAACCGCCGCCTTATCGCCCAACGTGAACTTGGTCTGATCGGCGTTGAAGAAGGAGCCGCCGTTACTCCAGACCCAGGTCGTCGGACCGGTCGACCAACTCAGCGTCGTACTGTCCGGCACGTAGCCGGCCTGGTTCATGGTGCCCTGCGCGGTGTGCTTGGTCAACGTTACGGCGGCGCTGTGGAGGTCGTTCCACGTCCAGGCCGCCGTGGGCTCCGCCACGCCCCCCACCTGAAAGACGCGCTTGTTGTAGTATAATCCAGAGGAGGTCACGGTTGCGGCGATAGCATATTGCTTCCCGGTGACCGTCATGGCGTTCACTGTCTGGGGCAGGAACTGCTTGAGCAGATTCTGGCTGTCTTGGGCAAAGAGCGCAGTCAGATCCACAACGGCGCTCTTGGTCACGAAGCCGCCGAGCGCGCCCGTCGAATCGACCATGAAGAGGTCTGGACCCGCACCGCCAGCAAGCTGGGTGAGAACCTTGGTGTTGTCCATCCCCTGGTCAATCGTTGCCGTGAGCCCGGCGTTCTTCTGGGCGAAGAGCTTTGCCACCTGTTCGAAGGCACTGACCTCCGGTGATGCTGAGTTTGAGCCACTACCGCTGCTCCAAACGATCCCCAGGCTGACCCCGCCGGGTTGCGCCGCCGGGGCCACCGCGGCGGAAGTCACCGGGACGGTCTGAGAAGTAGCAGCACTGCTGGCGGTGGCCGTCGCCGCGGACTGGGAGGCCGTCTGCGCTATTGTTGTGCTCGATATTGAGGCCGAGCCGGCGGCGGCTGGCGCGCTCCCCGCGCCACAAGCGGCAAGCAATCCGGCCGCTGCCAGACTGGCGGCACTCAGTCCGGCCGTGCGAAGGAGCGTTCTCCGGGATACACCGCCAGTCAACCCTACGATCGCGCCGAAGTTATGCCCTGGCAGTTTGCTCCGATTCGTCACCATTGTCTCCAACCGCCTTTCTTCCCAAATGGGACGTGTGGGTGGCACAAGAGTGGCCAGTCCGGCTGACCGTTTGCGAAAGAGACCAATGCGCTTCACGTCGCCGTAGGGAAACGGCACCATGGTAGCATGAGGAGGGTGACGTGTAAAGGGTTCCAAGCCCTTGGAGTGCGCCGCAAAGTTTTGCATGGCAGGCAAGCTCTCCAGATGGAGCCGCATCCGTGCCTTCTGGCTGCGGATCGTGTCTCTAGGAGAGAAGCAAGCGAGCGTGCAAAACTTTGCGGCGCACTCAAGCCCTTGCCTCGACGGATCAGTACTTTCCAGTGCTATGCTCGTCACCATCGTGGGCCAAGATCCGCAGCGGGTAAGCGATGGCGCAGGCGCTGCCCTTCCCCAGATGGAGCACCGGGTTGATACGACCTTCGGCCGTAACTGCGCCCGAGCATTTCTCAACACAGGAGTCCGGTGGAGGTGCGACAAGACAGCAATATCACTGCTAGCTTCTCGGATCCCACTATTCGCCTTTCTGATCAACGCGACGCTCTACCGCATCGCCGTCCCGATTTGGGAGGCGCCGGACGGGTCGGTTGGCCGCCGCCCGTACCGGGCCACTCCAGTGGTCCGAGGGCGTCCACTTCCTGACGATCTTATGGTCTGCATTCTTCGGGGCATTTGGCTGGCCGGACATCTGGCTACCGACGTGGGCCTATGGTTTAAATGGCCTGGAGCATGGCGGCGGCCTGGTCGTCGCGCGGCTGTCGCTGTGGCGGGCACTGGTTTCTCGGCGAGGCGTTGCGACCTCACGGTACTTCGCACCTCGTTCGAGACCGACCTGGCCGCCCTGCTGGGGCAGCCGTTCTTGGTCCGCGGCGATTTTCTGGCATACGGGCATAGCTGCTTTCTGTTCCCGACGCTCCCGGCGATCGCCACAGTAGTGACCTAAGGACCCGTCACGAAATAAC
>DHIZ01000116.1 GCA_002404055.1 Chloroflexi bacterium UBA4733 | reverse complement strand
CTTTGTTCTGGTTACGTGCTTAGGTCGCAGGATTCTTAACGAGAGACTGCACTATTCCAATTCTGAACATGCTCGTAGAAGGGCTTGTGCCACAGCCTCAGCTCATGCAGGGAACGGTGTCAGCTGCCGCAGTGGTAACGATGGACGCGGTCTTGGCGGTGCCGCTGCCGGCCGCCACCAATGCGCGGGTGATGACCGCCTACAAGGCGATGCGCCGGGACACGACGGGTCGGCATCTTGCAGCAGGTCTTTACCGATTACCTGCCGTCCACAGTCGTGGCCGATCTGGAAGACGTGCGGCGCGTTGATTTGCGCGGCGATGACCTGATCCGGCGGTTGGAAGCCCTGCGCGAGCGGCACCGCCTCCAACCGGCGCAGGAGGAGGCCGACGACGCGTCTCCGGCAGTCGAGGTCATCCGCATCGTGTGCTCGGACGGGCTTGTCGGGTAATGTGGTGTGGGTTGTTGACTGGGCAGCTATATCGTCTGGCCCGTCTGGCATACTGGCGGGAGCGAGTGTGAAACTTCACTATTACCCGGAGACCGACTCGCTATACATCGACCTCAGCGAACGCATCGGTGCTGACTCGCGTGAAGTGGCAGAGGGAGTCGTGCTGGACTTCGATGACGAGGGGAATGTCGTAGGTATCGATATTGATCATGCATCCGCAAAGCTGAATCTCAGGACGTTGGAAGTGCAGGAATTTCCCGTGGGCATGTTGAAGTGAAACTCCTCTTTACGTCCATCGGAACGACGGGCCATCTTCATCCGCTGCTGACCTATGCCATGGCAGCCCGCGCGGCGGGCCACGAGGTCGCTTTCGCCACGCCGCCGGTCGGGCCAACGCCGAAGGCCTCCTCGCCCCCGAGTGCGTGGTGAGATCGCCGCGTGCGCCGACGTAGGCCCCCAACCGAGCCCGTAGGGGCGTATTGCATACGCCCGTGTTCGGGTTCTGCCGCTCGACGGAGTTCGCCAACAAAGGCAAGAATCGTCCGGTGAGCAGCCGGCGAGACGATCATTCCCATCATGTATCATTACCCCCTACCTATGAAAGGACCAACACCCCATGAAAATCACCGACATCCAGACCTTCCCCGTCTGGGGCGGGGGGCGTAACTTTCTCTTTGTGGTGGTGGATACCGACGAAGGCATCTCCGGGGTGGGCGAGGCGGGGCTGACTTCGCGGGAGCTGGCGGTGGTCGGCGCCATCGAGCACTTCAAGCCGCTCTTGATCGGGCAGGACCCCGGCCGCATCGAGCATATCTGGCAACTGCTCTCGCGCGGCGGCTTCTTTCCGGCCGGCAAGATCGTCGGCAGCGCGCTCTCGGCTATCGATATCGCGCTCTGGGATATCCAGGGCAAGCGCTTCGGCGTGCCGGTGTACGAACTGCTGGGCGGACTCGTGCGGGATCGCGTCGTCTGCTACCCGCACAACGGCGGGCGCACCACGGAGGAACTGGTGGAAAGCTGCCAGCGCACCGTGGCCGAAGGCTGGAAGTTCGTGCGCTGGGGCATCGCCGACCAGGCCGATGTGCTGGAACCGGGCCGGGCGGTGCGCCGCGCTTTGAAGGAGTTCGAGGCGGTACGGGCGGCCGTGGGCGAGGAGATCGAGATCTGCTTCGATGTCCACACGCGCCTGGACTCGCCCGATGCCATCCGGCTCTGCCGGGAGAGCGAGCGCTTCCACCCCTTCTTTATCGAAGACCCGTTGCGCTCGGAAGGGCCCTACTCGCTGCGCCTGGTGCGTCAGCAGACGGCGGTACCGCTGGCCGTGGGGGAGCAGTTTGCCAGCAAGTGGGAGTTCCGCGAGGTCATCGAGCAGGAGTTGACCGACTACGCCCGCATCGACCTCTGCATCGTCGGCGGCATCACCGAAGCGCGCAAGATCGCCGGCTGGTGCGAGACCCACTATATCAAGCTCGCGCTGCATAACCCGTTGGGGCCGGTGTCGGCGGCCGCCTGCCTGCACCTCAACCTGGCCACCAGCAACTTCGCAGTGCAGGAGCAGCCGCGCAAGCCGGGCACGCTGCTGACCGATGTCGTGCCGGTGCAGATGCCCTGGGCCGACGGCTACCTGCTGCCGCCAACTGCGCCGGGGTTAGGCGTGGAGTTCGATCGGGAAACGGCGCGCCGTCACCCCTTCCAGATGCGTGACCTGAACAGGCTACGCCGCGAGGACGGTTCCTTCACCAACTGGTGATGCCGGCATGGCGCATCCCGTATAGTGGGAGCGATCGAGGAGAGTCATGCTTCTCACAGAGCTGCCACAGCAGATTGCCGGCGCCATCTCCCTGGGTGCCGTCTATGCCCTGTTTGCGGTTGGCTATGCGCTGATCTTCGGCCTCCTGGATGTGCTCAACCTGGCGCATGCTGCCATCTTCATGTGTGGCGCGCTGATGGCATGGTGGTTGATGGCGGTCGTGCTTCTGCCGTTGCCGGCGGCACTGCTCATGGCGGCCATGGTTGCCGGCCTGCTCGGCCTGTTAACGGATCGTTTCGCCTTCGCGCCGTTGCGGCGGCGGGCGGCTCCGCCCCTCAGCCCGCTGATTGCTGGTCTGGCCTTGGCGGCCATAGTACAAGGGCTGGCTGTTGGTTTCTTCGGTCCAGATGCGCACACGTTTCCGACGGGCACGATTCCCTCCGGCGCGTTCACGGTTGGCTCGGTTGCCGTCGGCTGGCTGCAACTGCTGACGGCGGCGCTCGCCATTGTGCTCCTGCTGCTGTTGCGTTGGTTGACGCAGGCCAGCCGCTATGGCCGGGCGCTGCGCGCCATTGCCGAAAGTCCTCGCGTCGCGCGCCTGCTCGGTATCGACGTAGAGCGGGTGATCGCGCAGACGTTCTTCCTGGCGTCGGCGCTGGGCGGCGTGGCCGGGACGCTCTATGCACTGAGCGTCAACAGTGTGGCCGTCGGTATGGACCAGCAGGTCGAGTTGCGCGGGCTGGCCATCATCGTCCTGGGCGGCATGGGCAGCGTACCGGGAGCCGTCGTCGGCGGTTTCGCGATGGCCCTGGTCGCGGTGTTCGGCGGCTCGGTGGTGGGCGCGCCCTACCGTGACGCCATGGCGTTCGTCGTCCTGTTCCTCGTGCTGGTGCTGCGTCCCGGCGGCATCTTCGGTCGACACAGCCTGTGGGCAACGTAGATGGCGGCGCTGAACGACTGGTACGCCCTACACAGCACGCTGCTCAACCTCATGGGCATCAACATCCTGCTGGCGCTTTCGGTCTATGTCCCCCTCTCCTGTGCCGTGCTGTCGCTCGCCAACGCCGCCTTTATGGGCATCGGCGCCTACACTGCCGCCCTCCTGACCGTCGATGCCACCTGGCCTTTCTGGGCGGTATTGCCGGCCGGAGCACTGGCGGCGGTACTGGTCGCGCTGCCGCTCGGGTTGCCGGTCGTGCGGCTGCGCGGCGTCTACTTTGCCATCATGACGTTGGGGTTTAGCAAAGTGATCGGTCTCGGGTCCCTCCGCCTGCCCATGGCGGACGGTTCAGGGGGAATCCATGCCATTCCCGATGACACTGCCTGGTGGCAAATCGGTCTGGCGCTGCTGGTCATAACATACCTGCTCTGGCACGTCGAACGCTCGCGCCTCGGCCACGCCTTCGCCGTCATCCGCCAGGATGAGCTGCTGGCCGCCAGCCTCGGCATCAACGTCAACGTCCATAGACTGATCGCCTTTCTATTGGGCGCTTTCATCGCCGGGCTGGCCGGCGGACTCTCGGCGCACCTGACGCACCAGATTGCTCCCGCCGACTTCGGTCTGGCGCGAGCCGTGGAGATGCTCTTCGCTGCGGTGCTCGGAGGCAGTGGCGCTTTCTGGGGCGCCTTCCCGGGCGCGGCGCTGCTGACGCTGCTGCCCGTGTCGCTGCGCGGGCTCTCCAATATGCTCGCGGCGGAGCAACTCGGCGCCTTTGATCTGGGTCAGATCCTGACCGGTGCGAGCATCCTGCTGGTGATCGTCTACTTCCCAGGTGGCATCAGCGGCACGCTGATCCGCTGGCAGCGTCACCGGCGCACCGGCAATGACCAGCCGGATGATGATGAGCCGGCGGCAGTCGGTAGCGGCGCACTGCGTCCGGCGCCATAAGGGAACGTGCTGTGCTGGAGTTGCAAGGGCTCGCCTGCCGCTATGGCGGCGTCGTGGCCGTCTCCGATGTGAGCTTCGTCATCCCCCAACATCAGGTCTTCGGCATCATCGGGCCCAATGGCGCGGGCAAGACGACCCTGCTCGACCTGATCAGCGGCGCGACACGGCCGACCTCCGGCCGGATCGTGCTCGATGGCGAACGGATCGACCAGTTGCCGGCCTACCGCATCGCCCGGCGGGGCATCGCCCGTACCTTCCAGCAACCGCGCCTGCTGCAGGCGAGCAGCGTGCGGGAACAGTTGATCATTGCGCAGCACCGCCGTGGCCATGGCCGCCTCTGGCAGGAGTTGACCTTCAGCGCGCTGACGCGCCGCGAACGGGGCCGTCGTAGCCAACGGGCGCAAGCGTTGCTGGAGCTGGTCCACCTGGGGCACGTCGCTGACCGCTCGGCTGGTTTGCTCACCTCCGGCGATCAGCGACGCCTGGATATTGCCCGCGCGCTGGCCCAGGCGCCGCAGTACCTGCTGCTGGACGAGCCGTCCGCCGGCATGAACGCCGCCGAGACGCGCAACCTGCTCCGTCTGCTCATGGAAGTGACGCAGGGCGGCGTGACGGTAGTGCTTGCCGAACACGATGCCAACCTGGCGCTGGATGTATGTGACCGTGTGGCCGTGCTGAACGCGGGCAAGGTGCTGGTGGAAGGGCCGGCGCGCGAAGTTGGCGCCAATGCCGAAGTGCAGCAGGCCTATCTGGGAAGCGAAGAAGCGTGAGTACCAGCGCTGCGCCGCCCGACCAAACGCCGGGGAATATACTGGACGTCCGTGACCTGGCGGTGGCCTACGGTCAGACGCGCGCGGTGCGCGGGTTGAGCTTCCGTGTACCGCGCGGCGAGATCGTCGCACTCCTGGGGCCGAACGGCGCCGGTAAGTCCAGTACGCTGGCGGCAATCTCTGGTCTGATACGGCCCAAGGGTGGTGAAGTGCTGCTGGACGGCTTCCCGATCACGGGAACTCCGCCCCACGTCGTTGTGCGGCGCGGCCTCGTCCTCGTGCCGGAGGGGCGGGGCATCCTGGCAACGCTGAGCGTCGAAGAAAACCTGCGCCTGGGCGCCTACTGGCGCGGCAACGACCCGGCGGTCCGGGCTGACCTTGACGACATGTTGCGGCGAGTCCCAATACTGGGCGAGCGCCGGCGCGAATCCGCCGCCGCGCTCTCCGCCGGCGAGCAGCAGGTGCTCGCTATCGCCCGCGGCCTGATGGCCCGGCCGCGGCTGCTGCTGCTGGACGAGCCGTCGTTGGGGCTTACGCCGCTGCTGGTGCGCCAGGTCTTCGAGCTCATCGCCGAGCTGCGCCGGACCGGCCTCACCGTCCTGCTGGCGGAGCAAAACGCGCGGCAAGCCCTGGCCATCTCCCAGCACGCCTACGTCATGGAGCGCGGCCGCCTGGTGCTGGCGGGGACGGCGGAGGAGATGGCAGCCGATCCGCGCATGCAGGCAGTCTTCCTGGGCGGGAGGATAAGCAGGGCATAGTGAGGGTTAGGTGGGGCAATCAGGGCCGCAGACCGCAGTCGCGGCCCTGCTTTCACCCTAACGAAACCGTAATGGGATTATGCCGACGTTGCTCGCAGGAGGCCGTCTTCGTAGAGTTGGTAGCGGGTGATCGTGAGGTCGATGGCGGCGCCGGGCGCGAGCGCATCCTCGCGGGCCACGGACACGTTGATCCGACCGCTGCCGCCGGTGTCGACGGCGAGCACCTTATGGTCGCCCAGGTTGATGGTTTGCTGCACCACCCCGCGGCAGCCGGCGCCGTTTGCCTGGGCGCCCAGAGCGATATCTTCGGGGCGGATGGCGACGACTACGGCGTTGCCTTGTAGCCGGGCGCCCGAGGGGACGGGTAGGGCGATGTCGCCGAGGCGTACCTTGCCGTCCTGAACGGTGGCGGAGAGCAGGTTCATGCTGCCGATGAAGCCGGCCACGAACAGCGTCGCCGGATGGGCATACAGTTCATCTGGGCTGGCCAACTGTTCGAGATGGCCGCTCTGCATAACGCCGATGCGGTCGGCGATGGCCAGCGCCTCCTCCTGATCGTGGGTGACGAAGACTGTCGTGATGCCGACGCGCTGCTGAATGCTGCGGACTTCCTCCCGCATCCGCAGACGCAATTGGGCGTCCAGGTTGGAGAGCGGCTCATCCAGCAGGAGGATGCGCGGCTGCAAGACCAACGCGCGGGCCAGGGCGACGCGTTGGGCTTCGCCGCCGGAGAGCTGGTGGGGATAGCGCTTCGCTTTTCCGGGCAAGCCGACCAGGACGAGCGCTTCTTCCACCGTTTTCGCGATCTGTGCGCGGCGAATGCGGCGGAGTTGGAGGCCGAAGGCGATGTTGTCGTAGACAGTCATGTGGGGCCAGAGCGCGTGCCGCTGGAAGACCATGGCGGTGGGGCGTCGTTCCGGTGGCAGGCGCACGACGGTCTGGTCATCGATCAGGATGTCCCCTTCATCGGGCGTGATGAAGCCGCCGAGCATGCGCAAGGTAGTCGTCTTGCCGCAGCCGGAAGGCCCGAGCAAACAGAGCAGTTCGTTGTCGCCGATCTCGATGGACACATCATTGACGGCGGTGGTCTGGCCGTAGCGTTTGGTGACGTGTACAAGCGTGAGGCGGGCCATGGCGTTCGTGTCCCCTATTTCACCCGGAACCCGGCGGCCAGGTAGCCGGCGGTGAGAAAGCGGCGGGCGGAAAGGAGCAGCACCAGCGACGGCAGGGAGAGGAGGATAGAGAAGACGGCGCCCACCGGCTGCGGATAGTTGGCGACGAGCACGTACATGATGACCGGCATGGTGATATGTGAGGGCGTGCCGACGATCAGCGTCCCCTGCGCTTCATCCAGCGAGGCGAGGAAGGCAAGGATGCTGGCGACGATGATCCCCGGCAGGGCCAGGGGGAGTGTCACTTTGCGGAAGACCGTCAAGCCACGTGCCCCGACATCGCGCGCCGCCTCTTCCAGTTCGCTGGGCACTGCGTTGAAGGCGGCAGTGGGGATCCAGGTCATGAAGACGAGCGTATTGACGAGTTGGATGATGACGACGCCCAGAAAGGTATCCATCAAGTTGAGCCGGTAGTAGAGCGTGGCAATGCTGATGTAGAGGCCGATCTTGGGGAAGGCGTTGACGGCCAGGAGCGAGACGAAGAGCGGCCGCCGGAAGGGGAAGGTGAAGCGGGAAAAGGCGTAGGCGGCGGGCAGACAGATGACGGCGGACGCCAGGGTAACGATCGGAGCAATCTCGAAGCTGAGCTTGATGGCGCTGCCGAGGTTACCATTCCGGAAGACCTCGCGCCACCAGTGCAGACCCCACTCCTGGGGTAGGACCGAGGGATACTGCCACTGGTTGGCGAACGCCCAGATGATCAGCGTGAAGAGGGGCAAGAGCAGGAAGCAACTGAGAGCGGCCACCAGGGTCAGGGCGATCACCTGACGCAAGGCGCCGACGCGCAGAAACCAGGTGTAGCTCATACTACCGTCCGATCGGTGCGCGACGTGCCCCAGACGTAGATTGCCCCGGCCACGGCGGCGAGAATGAAGGTCATGACGGCCATGGCGACGGCCGGCTGGGGCCGCTGGTAGGAGCCGTTGTAGGCCGTCATGGCGACGCCCAGCATCTGCGGGGCGTTGGGCCCGAGGAGGTAGGGGATCGTATAGCTGCCCAGAACACCGATGAAGGTAAAGGTCGCCACGATCAGCAAGGGCACCGACACCAGTGGTGTCACGATCCGCCAGAGGATGCTCGGGAAGGAGGCGCCGACGTCTTGGGCCGCCTCGATCAACTCCGGCGACACGCCGTCCAAGCCCGACCCGATCAAGAGGACGGCGAAAGGAATGCTGACCCAGATCTGGCCGACGATGATGCCGGCCGGCGCGTAGACCGGCGAGGCGTAGTGGTGGATGCCAAGGTGCTCAAGGATCACCTGGAGGAAGCCACTGTTGACATAAAACTCGATGAGCGCGTAGGACGCAATGACGACGGGGATAAACAAGGGAATCAAGTAGAGCATCCGGACGATCGCCGGTAAGCGCCCCTTGGCGAACCGGACATAGAGGCTGAGCACGTAGCCGATCAGCAAGACCAGGAATACGGAGACGAAGGTCACGAACAGGGTCAACTGCAGATCAGCCTGAAAGAACACGGAGGCGAGCAGGCGGGAGTAGACGAGGAAGGTAGGCCCGGCGCTGGAGACGAGATCGATATCGGCCTGGAAGACGATGTTGTCCGTGGGTACCTGGCCGACGGAATACAGAAAAGCCTGGACCGTCGGCACAACAATCAGCAGTAGCATCAGCAGAAACGGCGGCGACGCCAGGAGGAGCCCGATCAGGCTCTGCCGCCAGCGTGACGGCGCCTTGCGAGTGCCCGTGACCCAGGCCGTGGACCCCGGCGGCGCCGTCACCGCCATGTCTAGGACTTCGGAGCCGGTGGCGGGGTCCCCGCGACCTTCTCGTACCATGCCTTATTCAAGTCACTGCTGAACTTTGAGCTGAAGCCGAACGTGTCGTAGGCCTTGGCGAGGTCGGCGAACTTCGCTTGCACGTCGGCGGGCATGTATTGCCACTCCAGGCCCGGATAGCCGTTGACCTTATTGATAATCACCGTCTGCTGGGCGGGCTCCAGCACCCAGTTAATGAGCTGGTAGGCCTGATCCTTGTGTTCGGAGCCGGTCGGCACGCCGAGATAGGCGGCGCCGCCGCTGAAGGGAGGATCGATGGTGGAGAGCTTGACCGTCGCCGGTAGGAGTTTTTGCGCCAGATAGGTCAGGCCCTGATCGGACCACACAGGCGCGACATAAATCGTCTGCTTCCCGAGTTCCTGCAGGATGGGCACGTTCCCTTTCGGGTAGAAGCCGTTGTTCTCCATGTCGGCGCCGAGGCTCTTCAGCAGGGCGAAGCCCTGGTCCCACGACGATTCGAGCTTGGCATCGTAGCCCGTCTGGAAGGTGGACAACTGATCGGCCGGGATGAACTTCTTCAGGGTTGCCATGACGAAGTGCTGGCCGGAGCCGCCGGTATCCGGCGGGTTGTAGGTGAACTTGCCCTTGTTGGCCTTGATCCAGGTGTAGATGTCGTCGAGCGTTTTCGGCGGGTCTGTAACAAAGGCGCTGTTGTAGGCGAGGACGACGGAGGATGCCCGGTACGGCACACCGAAACTGCTGTACTGGCTGACGACCTTCGGATCGGTCTTGGTGATGTTGGGCACCTTGCTGGCGTCCATCTTTTCAAACAGGCCAGCCTCGCCGCCCTGCTGGAGCAGTGTGTCGCCCTCGAACAGGTCGACATCGGTCGGCTTCTTCGCCTGCTGCGCGGCAGCCAGCTTATCGTAGCTGGCCTGATCGCCGGTACCGTGCTCGGAAAAGATCAACTGGACCTGGGTATTGGGGTTGGCTTTGTTCCAGGCGGCCAGCAGGCTGTTATTCCAGAGGTCCTGGATGTTCGTGTCGCCGCCGACATAGAGGTGCAGCGTCACGTTGCCACCCGCCTTGGCTGGCGCACTGGTCGCCGCCGCCGCTGCCGCCGCCGTTGTCGTGGCGGCGGCGCTCTTTGCTGCGGCCGCCGTCGATGCCGAAAGGACGCTTGCCGTGCCGGCCGACGACCCGGTCGTGGCCGCCGAGCCGGCGCCGCAGGCAGCCAACAGAGCGATCGAACCGGCGCCCGCGGCGCCGAAGACCGCCCGGAGGAGGAGTGTCCGTCTGGTATACCTGACCACAGTCGTAACCTTCCGTTAAGCTTGCCCCGGCGCACATCCGCGCCGATGGGTCCGAATCCGTAGAGAAACACTGATGAAGCCAGTTTATAGGCGGACCATTCCACTGTCAAGCGTTCCCTGACCCGCGTCGTCAAACAGCGCTTTCTCGTCCTGTATCATGCATGGTCATGATTAAACGTCTGTGTTGAGAGGGGTACAGCATATGGCGCGAGCCACATTTGCTGCCGGTTGTTTTTGGGGAGTGGAGGCGGCCTTCCGGCGCTTGCCCGGAGTGCGCTCCACACGGGTCGGCTACATCGGGGGGACGGTCCCCAACCCGACCTACGAGGCGGTCTGCAGCCACCGCACCGGCCACGCGGAAGCGGTCGAAGTGGACTACGACCCGGCGCGCGTGTCCTACGATGATCTGCTGACGGTGTTCTGGGATGAGCACGACCCGACACAGCGCGACCGGCAGGGGCCGGATGTCGGCAGCCAGTACCGCTCCGCCGTCTTCGTCCACGACGCCCAACAGGAAGCGACGGCCCTGGCGGCGAAGGAGCAGTTGGCGCAATCCGGGAAGTACAAACGGCCAATCGTCACGGAGATCACGCCTGCGCCGACGTTCTATGCGGCGGAAGACTACCATCAGCAGTATTTGGAGAAGCGAGGCCTGGCAGTCTGCCACATCTAAAAGGGCACGTCCTGATGGCGGACCAAAGCGTGGCACTGCACTTGACGCTACACTGCACGCTGGCGGCACAGTAGACGATAGGTGGGGTGAGCAGGATGGTCCTCACGAAACAACGGTACACCTTCAACGACTGGCTGACAGTGCCCGACGATGGTCGGCGCTATGAATTGCTGCACGGGGAGCCTGTCGAAATGGCGGCGCCGACCAACAACCATGGTGAACTGGCTGAAGAGCTGTACATGTGGCTGCGGCAGGCGCAAAGCGCGGGTTACGGTCGGGCGCGCCTGGGTCCGGTCGCGGTGCTCCTTGATCCCCAGCAGCGCCGGGAAAATGCTCTCAATCCGGATGTCTTCTTCATTCGCGCCGGGCGCGAGGGCATCAGCAAGGCCGACGCCATCGAGGGAGTACCCGACCTTATCATCGAGATACTCTCCCCTACCACACGCGACCGTGATCTGCCCGCTGGCGAGAAATGGAGGATGTACGAAGGCTTCGGCGTCCCCTTTTATTGGCTAGTCGACCCCGAATTACGGACAGTGCGGCAGTATGTCCTTTCAGGCGGACGATTTACGGAAAGCGCGACGCTTCGTGCTGGACAATCCCTGACATCCCCCCTCTTTCCCGGCGGTTCGTTGTCGGTGGCCGACCTTTTCTCCGTCATGCACGAGCCGGGCTAGATCCCCGCGCTACCTATGCTTTGGAACGCCGGGCGAAGGATACCTCACCGGTACCATCCTGGTCCGACCGGCACGCTTGCCGTCACACCGCGTGCAGCAGCGCGCCGATGGCGATGCCGGCGACCGCGCCGCCGGTGACGATGGCCAGGAACTCCAGGGCGGCGCGGACGGGGCCTTGCAGGGTGTAGCGCGCCTTGAGCGCGCCCAGGGCCAGCGCGGTCAGCGCAGTGAGGGCGTAGGCGAGGGGGCGCGGGTGGGGCAGGCTCACCAGGAACGGTAGCGCCGGGATCAGGCCGCCGACGACGAAGGCGGCGCCGATGCGGGCGCCCTGCCGCCAGGGAGGCGTACCGACGTCAGTGATGACGCCGTGCTCGTCGCGCAGCAGCGCGTTGAGCCAGCGGTCGTCGTTGGCAGTGAGTTGGGCGACGACGCGATCCAGCAAGGGACCACGGAGGCCCTTGTCATAATAGATGCGGCGCAACTCGGCGCGCTCCTCCGCCGGCTCGTCGGCGATCTCCGCGCGCTCGGTGGCGATGCGTTGTTGGAGGATGTCGTACTCCGTCTTGGCGGAGAGGTAGCCGCCCAGCGCCATGGAAACACCGCCCGCCACGATCTCGCTGAGGGCGATCAGCACCAGCGAGCCGGTCCCGGCCACGGCGCTGACCGTCATGATGAAGACGAGCGTGGTCACCAGCCCGTCGTTGAGGCCGAACACGATCTCGCGCAGCCAGTCACCGCCGTGCGGATGCTGTTCGACACTGGAAGGCTGTCGATTGCGCCGGCCCAGCCGCATGCTCTTCCCTTCTTACCGCGCGAGCGGGCAAGCCCATAGCTTGATTGCGTACCAAGATCGAGGCCAACACGGCAACGCAGTACAGCAAACCGCAGGCAGCGCCAAAAGTCAAAAGTGCCGTCGGGTTGCCTTTGCCAGCAGTGTTCACTATGCTCCAGTGGAACGAGACCATGGCACGGCCAATGCGTCGTTTTCGTTCGGCATGGCTCGCTGGATCAGGCGGTCCAAGGAGGAAATACAGCATGTCAGTCGGCGACCTGGCGACTATGCGCGACCACGAGCACGACCACCCTTCGGATGCCCACGATAGCCATCAGCATCCGGCGCACGATCACGACGCAGCACACGACCAGGGCGGCGTGCATGATCACGCCGAGGCGCACCCGCATTCGTATGACGATGACCATGAGCACGAGGATGGGCAGGCTGGCCAGTATGGTCCGGCGGCTGATGGGCACGCCCACGACGAGCAACACGACCATGCACACGCGCATGATGACGGGTGGTTCGGTCGGCTGCGCGAGGCGCTGCCCTTCTTCCATGGCCACAGCCACGGTGAGTCGCAGGTCGACGCAGCACTGGAAGGAAGCGAGCGCGGGATCTGGGCGCTCAAGGTCTCGCTGCTGGGTCTGGGAGTGACGGCGCTGCTGCAACTTGCTGTGGTGCTGATCAGTGGCAGTGTCGGCTTGCTGGCCGATACCATCCACAACTTTGGTGACGCCCTGACGGCAGTGCCTCTGGGCATCGCGTTCGTGCTGGGGCGACGCCCGCCGACGCGGCGCTACACTTACGGCTACGCGCGCGCCGAAGATATCGCCGGTGTGGCGATCATCGCTTTGATCTTCTTGAGCGCCCTGGTCGCTGCCTACGAGAGCTACCGCAAGCTCGTCCATCCCCAACCGCTGCACCACCTGGGCTGGGTGATGGCAGCGGCGCTGGTCGGCTTCATCGGCAACGAAGCGGTCGCCCAGTTCCGCATCCGTGAAGGCAAGCAAATCGGTTCGGCAGCGCTCGTGGCTGACGGCCAGCACGCCCGGACCGATGGCTTCACGTCCCTGGCCGTCCTGGTTGGCGCGCTTGGGGTGTGGGCCGGTTTCCCCCTGGCCGACCCGATCATCGGCCTGCTCATCACCGTGGCGATCCTGTTCGTGGTGAAAGACACGGTGGTGGTTATCTGGCGTCGCCTCATGGATGCCATCGACCCGGAACTGGTGGCGGGCATCGAGCGCGTCACGGCGGCGGTACCCGGCGTGGAGCAGGTGCAGCGGGTGCGCGTGCGCTGGCTCGGTCATCGCCTGGAGGCGGAGGTGCCGATCACGCTCAACGGGGACCTGCCGGTACGCGATGGCGCTCGGCTGGCCGAGGAGGTCCGTCACACGCTGCTGCACGCCTTCCCCAGCCTCTTGATGGTGAGCGTGTTACTCGGCGCGTCCGGGGATGATGACGAAGATGCTCTTCGCCAGATCGCCCATCATCGCTGACGTTTCCGTGGCGGGGCCGCGAGTTGCTCGTCGCGGCCCTGTTGGCTTACGTTCGCCACGCAGCAACGGCTATACTGCTGCTATGGAAGCAACCAACATATCCTCAACCCTGATCGAACGGCTCGGCGCCGACACGCTGGAGCGGGCGGTGCGCCAACGCTATGAGGCGGTGGCGGCCGATCCGGGAGGCGAGTTCAACTTCCGCGTCGGGCGGGAGTTTGCTGAGGCCCTCGGCTACCCGACAGCGTTGCTGGATCGCCTGCCGGCCGGGAGCGTCGCCCGCTTCACGGGCGTGGCGACACCGGTCTTCGCTGCTGCCCTGCAACCGGGCGAACGCGTGCTCGACCTGGGGTGCGGCGCCGGTGTGGACACCGCAGTGGCGGCGGAAGCGGTCGGCCCCGCCGGCCGCGTGATTGCCGTCGATCTGGCAATGGGGATGGTGCGCTGCACCGCCGCTGCCGCCGACGCGCTGGGTGCGCCGTGGGTGTTGCCCTGCCAGGCGAGCGCGGAGGCGCTGCCGCTGCCGACAGCGAGCGTGGATGTCGTGCTGGTCAACGGTCTCTTTAACCTGGCGCCGCACAAGGCTGCAGTGTTGGCGGAAGTGGCGCGCGTGACGCGGCCGGGTGGCCGCCTGGTCGCTGCCGAGACTGTCCTGACGCGGCCCCTGGAAGATGGGGAATTGACCTCCGTCGAGGACTGGTTCCGTTGAGTGGGCGGCGCCTGGCCGGAAGCGTCGCTTCTGGCAGCCATCCAGCAGGCGGGGTTTGCCCAGGTGCAACTCCTCGATCGGCGGCGCAACGCCCGCACCGGCCACGCGGCGTCGGCCATCGCCCTGATCCGCGCCGAGCGTTAGGCCGCGTCGGACCAGGCGCGTTCGTTACGCCCACGTATACTGAGAGACGTGGCCGAACGACGGCAAGCGTCGCGGAACGCCGCGCAGAGTAGCGGGGCGGACTTGCGCGAGCAGGTCAACATCCCCACCAGGGAGGTAGAGGTTCTATGGTAACAACCAGTATGCCCGCCGAGACACAGGACGTCGAGAAAGAGCCGATGCTCTTGCTCGATGTGACCGGATCAATGAACTACGGCACGTCCGAGCGGGACCCAACGCCACGCCGGGAGACGATCAAAGAAGCCATCGGCATCATTGTTGCCACTTTGGCCAAAGAGGACGCTCAGGCGGGGCACGAGGAGGAAGGTGGCGGCCTGCGCACTGTCGTCTTTGCCGGCGGTCAGGCCAGCGACATCGGCGACCTGAATCCAGCTAACCTGGAAGAGAAGTGGCGCACCATCCGCTGGGCTGGCGGCACGCGCATCATCCCCGGCTGGAACAAGCTCATCGAGACCTATACCGAAGAGTTCGGCCAGACGGCTCCGGCGGAACGCCCACTGCTCATGGCCCTGGTCATCACCGACGGCGAGGCCGACGACAGCGATGCCTTCGGCAAGGCTATCCAGAAGGCTTCCGGCGGTGTCTACGTCGCGCTGGCCATCCTGGGCTACGGGCCGGAACACGATTCTGCCCTGCGCTCGTACCAGCAGATCGAGGCGGCGAATGCCCACGTCCGCGTCCTGCCTTTCGGCTCCGAAACCGACCCGCAGGTGATCGCGCGGGCGCTCCTGCGCATGCTCGAATAGCCCGCGCCGGCCAGGGAGCGAACCGGGTGGCAACCTGATGACCTGGGCAGAACGGCTCAAAACGTCGTGGAGCGGCGACGTTGGCGGCGGCGACGTCAACGCGCTGCTGGCCGCCAGCGGGTCGCTGGATATCCTGCGCCAGCAACTCGCCGATCGTCGCCTCTCCGCCCAGATCGACCACATCGGCGAGGAATGGCGCGTCCTGGCCGACATCGCGCCGCTGGCCATGCCGCTGTGGCTGGGGGATGGTCTGGTAACGCTGGCGCGCAGCCTCTGCGAGGCCGAGGCCGAAGCGCACCCCGACCGGCCGAACTCGCTCAGCCCAGCCAGCCACGACCTGGCGGCGGCGGTGCTGCGACCGATTGACACGATCGTCGCCGAGGCGAGCGCCGCCGCCGCCGATCCGAACCGCCCACCCTGGATTGTCGCGGCCATCATGGTCGGCCCACGTGGTGAGGTGGCGGCGTTCTCGCTGCCAAGGCCCGTGCCGGTGGGCTACGTTACCGGCTTGCTGCTAGCTGCCGAGCGCCTGCATGGCGCGGCCGGCCTCCTGCTGGCCGACCTGACGGCCCTGCTGCAGCCATCGCAGCCGCCGGACTGGCTGGCGGCGGGCATCCAGCGTGTCAAGGGCGACCTGGCGGCCGCTGGCGCGCGCCTGACGATGCTGCGCACGCGCCTTAACATGCTGGCGCCTGACCCGCAGCGCTACCAGGCAGGTTTTCAAGGTGATACCCTGGCCCCTGTCTGCCACGACCTGTGGGAAGTCGTGAACACGGCGCTGGTGGGCGGCCAGCGACTCACCGATCCCCGCCTGTTGCCGGGCGCCCGAGCTGCCGCGGCGCCGGTGTACCGTCCGACGCCACCTGTTCCCAGCGCCTCCAACCGTCCCAGTAATCCAGTTCCGCGACCTGTACCGAGCACGCCGCCGGCGCCACCACCACTGCCGCAGCAGGCTCCCTTACCGCCGTGGCCGCCGGCCAGGGTCGAGCGCGCGCGCGACCTGCCGGATATCCAGACACTACCGGCCCCGGTAGACCAGAGGCGGCATCCGGTTGTCGAGCGCGGCAACCGGGCGGCGCCCGTAACAACTGCCGCCCTGCCGGAGATTGGCGGAGCAGCACCGGCGGTTGCGCCGCCACCCGCTCGTTCTGTACGTAAGCCGCCCAAGAACGACAGGCGCGCGGGCCCGGATGACCAGGAGGCGCGTGAGTTGCCGCAGATTGGGCCGGGGTAGGGGAAGCGCTTTAGCGCCGGGTGGGCGTGCTGGGGGATGTCGGAGCCTCCATCAGCGGCAGCAACTCCCTCAACCGGTCGGTACAGAGTTGGTAATAGATCCAGGTGCCCTGGCGCTGCGTCTGCACCAGGCCGGCGTCGCGCAGCACCTTGAGGTGGTAGGAGATTGCCGACTGGCTGAGCGCGAAGGCACTCTCGATGTGGCACACGCACAACGGCTGCCCTTGCGCTGCCAGCAACGCGACGATTTGCACTCGCGTCTCGTCTGCCAGCGCCTTACCCAACCGCGCGTAGTCCTGGGCGGCAGGCCCTGAAAGGGGCGGGCGCAAGGGGGCGAAAGGGAGGATCGGCAGGCAGAGGTCGGTCGTTGGTTCCGGCAACACGCGCAGCTTTTCTCCGTTCGGCGTGCCACCAGTATACGACGCTGCAAATACCCGGAACTTTGCGTCTATATATCGAAATGTGCTAATATACTGGGCGGCGGGGATGGACGAAGGGAGTAGCGAGTGGCTGGGGCCATGACCGCTGGCAGGCCGACAGCGAGTGTGCGTGCCGTCGTGGGGAGCCTTTCGCTGCTGGACCGCTTGCTACCGCTGTGGATCCTGCTGGCGATGGCCCTGGGCATCGCGCTGGGAGCGGTAGCGCCGGGTTTGCAGCGGGTGCTGGGGGCGCTGCAGGTCGGGACAACGTCGCTGCCCATCGCCGTCGGGTTGCTCTTGATGATGTACCCCGTGCTGGCGCGGGTGCGCTACGAGGAACTCGGCAGGTTCCGCCAGGCCTGGAAGCTCTTTGGCCTTTCCCTGCTCCTGAACTGGGTGGTCGGCCCGTTGCTCATGTTCGCGCTCGCCTGGCTCTTCTTGCCCGACCTTCCGCAGTACCGCACCGGGTTGATCCTGGTCGGGCTGGCGCGCTGCATTGCCATGGTGCTGGTCTGGAATCAGCTTGCCGGGGGCGACGGCGAGGTGGCGGCCGTGCTGGTCGCCCTCAACTCGGTCTTCCAGGTGCTGGCCTACGCCTTCTATGCCTACCTCTTCCTGGCCATCCTGCCGGTCTGGTTCGGCTTCGGCGGTGGTCAAGCGGTGCGCATCGCCTTCGGTGAGGTTGCGCAGAGCGTGGCAATCTACCTGGGTATTCCCTTGCTGGCCGGCGCGATCACGCGCTTTGGCGGCGTGCGGCTGCGGGGACGCCCCTGGTACGACGACATCGCCATGCCGCGCCTGGCGCCGGTGGCCCTGCTGGCGCTGTTGTTCACGATCGTCGTCATGTTCGCGCTGCAAGGTAGCGTCATCCTGGCACGGCCACTGGATGTCCTGCGTATTGCGTTGCCGCTCGTCTGCTACTTCGCCTTGATGTTCTTCGGAGCGTACTGGCTGGCGCGGCGCGCCGGCCTTGGCTACGCCGAGACTGCCAGCCTGGCCTTCACGGCGGCCGGCAACAACTTTGAACTGGCCATCGCCGTGGCTGTCGGCACGTTCGGCATTGCTTCCGGGGAGGCGCTGGCCGCCGCCGTCGGGCCGCTGATCGAGGTGCCGGCGCTGGTCGGGCTGGTGTACGTGGCGCTCTGGTTGGCGAGACGATTCGCGGCGGCTCCTGCGCTCCTACCCAGCGGGCAGTCGCCGTGACGGAACGGCGGCGCGTCCTCTTCCTCTGTACTCACAACTCAGCACGCAGCCAGATCGCGGAGGGCTGGTTGCGGCATCTGGCCGGCGACCGGTATGAGGTTCACAGTGCCGGAACTGAGGCGACGCGAGTGCGGCCACTTGCCATACGCGCGATGGCTGAAGTAGGCATTGATCTCTCCGGCCAGGAGAGCAAGACGCTGGAGCGTTACCTGGGCCAGCCCTGGGACGCTGTCATCACCGTCTGCGACCAGGCGAACGAGCAGTGCCCATTTTTCCCGGGAGCAGTCAATCGCGAACACTGGTCGTTCCCCGACCCATCGCAGGCCATGGGCAGCGAAGCGGAGCAAGTCGTGGTGTATCGACAGGTGCGCGAGGCGATCGGGGAGCGGGTACGGGAGTTCGTGGGGCGGTAGTGTCAATGCTTCGGTCCAACCATATCGTCCCGCAAGCGACCGTCCCTTGAAGCGCAGGATCGGTCCCCCCGCGCACGGGGGAACCTGGCGAGCGGTGCGAGCCGGAGGGGGCCTGCCCACGCGCTTGACGAGCGCCGGACAGCAGCATTAAACCCGGACAGAGCGAGAGGTCGTCACTTCGCCGCCGTGGCCTAGCAACCGCTCCACGATCACCACGTCGCGCCACACGCCGTCCAGTTGAGCGTGGCGTTCGTAGATGCCGACCTCACGGAAGCCCAGGTTGGCGAGGAGGCGCCGACTGGCGGCGTTGTCGATGAAGACACGGGAGACGAGCTTCCAGTAGCCGGCGGCTTCTGCTGCTGCCAGCAACGCCTCCATCGCCTTGCGTCCGGCCCCTCGCCCGCGGGCGTGGCGGGCGACGTAGACCGAGAATTCGGCGATGCCGGCGTAGCAGTCGCGCGGACGGTAGGTCGAGGTGGCGGCGAAGGCGATGACGGCGCCGGGTTCTTCCACGACGACGATCGGGTGGCGATCGTCAAACCAGGAGTGAATGTCGTCCGCCGTTCGACTGCGGGTCTCGAAGGTGGCGATGCGGTCGGCGATGCCTGCGTTATAGATGTCCGCCATGGCGGACGCATCAGCAACGGTTGCAGCGCGCGCCTTCATTACCCGCCCTTCTCCTACAGTTTGCCTTGCCGCGTAGTATAGGGACGGCGCGGTTCACCTGCTTGCAGCTGCACGGTTCCGCCGAGACGGTACACTCGAAGGATGCATGCCGAAACACCTCCCCTCCCCGCCGCTGAGCGCGTGCGGGGTTGCTGTCTACCGGTGGCGCCGCTACTGGCGGGGGAGCGCGTGGGGCAGTTGAGCGCGCTGCTGAAGGCCGTCGGCGATCCAGCCCGACTGCAGATCTTGCATCTGCTGCGGGCTGCCGGGGGGCCGGTCTGTGTCTGCGACCTCACCGCCGCGCTGGATGTCGGGCAGCCGACGGTCAGCCATCATCTGGCCCGCCTGAAGGAGGCGGGGCTGGTGACGAGTCAGAAGCGCGGTGTCTGGGCCTATTATGCCCTGCGACCCGATTTGCCGCCGGACGTGTTGTCTGTACTGGCACTGGTGCCTTGACGCGACGAGCACCCGTCCCTCTTGTGCTCGCGGCGTTGCTCGGGCTGAGCGCTTGTCAGGCCGCACCGTCGAGCGGCGTGGCGCCAACCGCAGTGCCGGCAGTGGCGACGGTGGCTAGTCGAACGGCCGGTGCGGTTAGCAGCAAGGCTGTCAGCGCGGTTAGCAACACGGCTGTCAGCGCGGTCAGCAGCCGAACGGTCGGTGTGGCCGGCGGCACTTCCACGGGTGCGCGACCCGTGCTGGGCAACGCCGGCATCCCAGCTTTCACGCATGTATTTGTCATCGTTTTGGAAAACGCCACCTTCGAGCAGGTCATCCAGGCCAACACGATGCCCTACCTCAATCATTTGGGGAGCACGTACAGCGTGGCGACACACTACTACGCCATCACCCACCCGAGTCTGCCTAACTACCTCGCGTTGCTGGGGGGCAGCACGTTTGGGATCACCAGCGATTGTCTCACTTGCAGCGTCAGCGGACCGAACCTGGTGGACCAACTGGAGCAGCAGAGCAAGCGCTGGCAAGCCTACATGGAAGGGATGCCCACTGCCTGTTCGCCACTGCCGCTGTGGCCGTTCGGCCAGTACGCCAAGAAACACAACCCGTTCCTCTACTTTGCCGATATTCGGAACAACCCCCAGCGCTGCCGCCACGTCCTGCCGTTCAGTTCGTTCCGCGCGGATCTTGCCGCCGGCAACGTGGCGGACTTCACCTGGATTACCCCCGACTTCTGCCACGACGGACACGACTGCTCCCTCGCGCAGAGCGACCACTGGCTGTCCGAAACCGTGCCCACGATTCTCAACTCCACCGCCTACCGGCAGGGTGGCGCCCTGTTCATCACCTTCGATGAAGCCGCCGATGGCGCGACCAGCGGCTGCTGCCATCTGGCCCGGGGTGGCCGGGTCTTTACCCTGGTGACGAGCCCGTTCGCCCGGAGCGGCGGGCAGATTAGCGTACCCTACGATCACTACGCGCTCCTGCGCACCATCGAGGATGCCTGGAAGCTGCCCCACCTCGCCGGCGCGGCTGACCCGGCGACGCCGAACATGGCGGCCGCCTTTTCGACAGCGTAGTCTGCCGCCGATTTGACGTGCGCCGATTTTGCTCGTATGCTGGACGCAGATTGAAAACGATTGTCGGTTTCAATCTGAACAGACGGCATGAACGCCGTGGTACCGGGAAATAAAGGCAGCGATGGGCGTCAACCTGTGGAGTCCACCGGCAGGGCTGCCGGTCGGCATGATCTTGCTGACCGCCTTGCTGTTGGGCATCGTGCACGGCATCACGCCGGATGAGCACACCTGGCCGATCACGTTCAGCTATGCCATCGGGAGCTACTCCACGCGGCGGGGGTTGCTTTCCGGCATCGCCTTTTCCGGCGCTTTCACCGTGCAACGTGCCCTGGCCTGCGTCCTCGCCTACGTCGCGCTGGCCCGCTGGCTCCAGGGCGATCGTGTCAATGCCGTGGTGGATCTCCTGGTCGGCATCGCCATGGTCGGCGCCGGCGCCTACATCCTCCGGCTGGGCCGTAGCCCCCACCTGCATCTGCCGTCATTCCGGCGCGAAAAAGCGCGCCGCCTGGAACCGGCTGCCTTAGAACAGGGTACGACGCGAGCCGTGCGCCCCTGGATGGCGGCATTGCACGGCTTCATCGCCGGCTGGGGTGTCGGGCCCTTTGCCATCCTCCTGTACACGCGGCTGGCGCCCTCCATGCCCAACGTCGCCACGTCCTGGCTGCCGGGGTTGGCCTTTGGTGTCGGCACCATGCTGACCCAGGCGGCCGCCGGCGCCTTGTTCGGCTGGTGGATGTGGCGACGGCGCTTACCCGAGCAGGCGATCGCCCTGGTCGCGCGTCGGGTCGCCGGAACGACGCTCTGGTGGGGCGGCCTGGCCTTCGCCGCCGCCGGGCTGGTCAGCCTGTTCGCCCCGCAACTGGTCGCCTGGCAGATCGTGACGCCGTTGCGCGTCCACAACCTCGATCAGCTCGACATCGGCTTCCTGCTCGTGGTGGTGGTGGTGCTGGGCGTGGGCGGCGGATCGCTGGCGCGGGCCTTGCGTGAGGCAGGACGGCGCTGGCCGCGCGCCACTGCGCAGATGACGGGGGCGCCGCCATCATGATCCTGCCGGATGCTGCCGCAGCCGCTGCATTGCAACGACTCACAGAGCGAGGCTACGCCACGACCGAGCCGCGGCGGCAGATTGTGGCCTGCTTCCTGCAACGGCAGGAGGCGGTCACCGCCGCCGATCTCTACACCCGCTTGCGGGGCCAGGGCGAAACCATCGGGCTGGTGACGATCTATCGCACGCTTGATCTGCTGGTAGCCTGCAACCTCGCCCACGTCATCATGCCCACCGATCAGGCGCAACAGGAACGCCACTTCTTACCCTGCGGCCTGGCCGATCACCACCACCACCTCATTTGCACGGCCTGCGGGCGTATGCAGGAGGTGACCGACTGCCGCATCGCCGAGCTGGAAGCAGACGTGGCGCAGAGCAGTGGCTACCGCATCGACCGCCACGCGCTCACGCTCTTCGGCTGCTGCCCGGGTTGCCAGGGCCTCTGACCGGCAGTTTAGATCAACCCGAGCAGGGGCCGCCCTGTTCGCCCGTGGTGTACCATTCGATTGAGGCTGGCACGCTTGCATAGTGACAAGGAGCGAACGACATGCAGACTGAACCGTTCATTCGATCAGATCCCGAACAGGAAGCGCCGGAGGTGCTGCGTCGCCGCATGGCGGAGCAACGCTACCTCTTCCTGCCGGCGCTGATCGACCAGGGGGCCATGCACCAGGCGCGGCAGGACATCCTGGCGATCTGTGCGCGCGCCGGCTGGCTGGCGCCGGGGACGAACTCGGACGACGCCATCGCCGCGCCGGGGGTGCGCTACGTCGCCGGCCAGCCGGAGTTCAATGCCGTCTATAGCGAAATCCAGAAGTTGGAGTCATTCCATGCCCTGGCGCATCAGCAGGGCATTCTTGATATCGTCCGCGTGATCGTGGACGATGACGTGCTGGCGCATCCGCGCAACATCGCGCGCGTGATCTTCCCGGAGAACACTGCCTTCACGACGCCGGCCCACCAGGACTTCATCCACATCAAGGGCACTGCCGACACCTACACCTGCTGGTTCCCGCTGGGCGATTGCCCGCCGGACCTGGGCGGGCTGGCGATCATGGCGGAGTCGCACCCGGAAGGCCTCCTGCCGCACATCCCGGCGTTAGGGGCCGGCGGGAAGGGCATCGTGACGGAGCCGCTCCCCTATCATTGGGTGGCCAGCCCATTGCAGATAGGTGACGCGCTGCTTTTCCACAGCCACACCGTCCACAAAGGGCTGGACAACGTCACCGCCGATCGTCTGCGCCTATCGGTGGATTTCCGCTACCAGGGGGCATCCGCTGCCGTTCACCCCAGTTCTCTGCTGCCCCACCACGGGCAGTTGACCTGGGACGATATCTACGCCGGCTGGCAGTCCAAACAGTACCAGTATTACTGGCGCGGGCTGGCCGCCAACGTCACCGCCAGTTAGGGGCGGCGTCATCGCGCTCTCCGAGCCCACCGATGCGGTGGAAATCAGCTACGACGTGCCGGCGCCGATGCGCGACGGCACGGTGCTGCGCGCCGACGTCTCTACCGTCCGCTCTACCTGCACGCCGGCGCCGGCAGGAGCGCCGATTCCCTCAACAACTGCCTGCTGCGTTTTGAGCCGCCGGGAGCAGCCCCGCCGCCCGATAGCTATACCTACGATCCGCAAGACCCCATCCCCAGCCTGCTCCTCCAACCCAACCTTGCCCCACGCGACCACCGCCCGCTGGAGGGCTGCATGTTGACCTACACGACGGCGCCACTGGAGCGTGATCTCACCGCTATCGGGCCGGTGAAAGCCGTCCTCTACGCTTCTTCCGCAGCGCGCGATACCGACTGGGTAGCCCGCGTCTGTGACGTGCTGCCGGATGGCCGCTCCATGTCGATCTGCCAGGGCATCCTGCGTGCCCGCTACCGCGACTCGCTGGAACGGCCAGCACTGCTGCAGCCGGGACAGGTCTATCGCTTCGAGGTCGACCTCTGGTCGACGGCCCAGGTATTCCAGGCCGGCCACCGGCTGCGCCTGGAAGTCACCAGCAGCGACTTGCCGCGCTACGATCGCAACCTCAACACGGGCGGACCGCTCTATGAGGAAACGCAGGGACTGGCGACGATGAACACCATTTACCATGATGCGCTGCATGCGTCGCGCGTGGTGTTGCCGGTGCGAGCCGGAAGGGGTCCTCCCGTTCGTGCCCTTGACAGCCCGCCTCCCACCTTATAGCGTTCCCCAGCGCGCAGGTCGTCCCGTCCACCGCGGGGAGTCGCGCGCAGATTTGGGGAAGTCAAACGGCAATGCAGAGCACATTCGTCAAGACCCTGTCGCCGCCGCGTATCTCCTTGCTCTCACGACGGCGCTGCCTGCGGGCCGTCTTGCTTGGCGTGACGGGAATCGGCCTCGCTGCCTGCGGCGGAACGACAGCGACGTCAGTGGTGACGACGAGCGCTACGACGGCAGTGGCGACCAGCACGGCGCCAAAAAGCACGACTTCTATCGCCGCCGCTGTCACGAGCAGCAGCGTTGCCACGAGCGCGCAGCCGACCGTGGCTGCCTCAACCGCTGCCGTGGGGAGCGCGACGGTGCGCACCGAAGTCTGGGGACCCTGGGGGCCTGGGCCGGTGCAGCAGGGCTACGACGCCAGCCTCCAGTTGCTGAACAAGCAGCAGCCGGCGGTGAACGCTGCCTACATGGCCGTCTCGCCCTGGCCAACCAAGTTTGTTGCTGCGGCGGCTGGTGGCGTGCCGCCCGATGCCATCTACGGCGGACTCGGCCAGGCCATGCTGGTGATCAGTTGGGCCTACAAAGGGTTGCTGGCGCCGCTCGACCAGTACCTCACGACGAGCAAGGTGCAGGAGAGCGACTTCTACGCCCCCTGCTGGCAAGAGAACATTTTCCGCGGCAAGAACTACGGGCTCGTGGCCGAGGTCGATCCCAACTTCGCCCTCGTCTACAACAAGTCAATGTTCGCCGAGGTTGGCCTTGATCCGGCGATGCCGCCGACCACCATTGCCGACTTCGATGCTGCCAACCAGAAGCTGCTCAAGAAGACGGGCAGCACCATCGCCCGCATGGGCAGCACGCCGCCCTGGTCGGTCTACGGTGACCCCAACACGTTGCTCACCTGGTTCACCCAGTTCGGCGGCGGTTTCATCGATAGCAATGGCAAGCTGGCGGTCGCTGGAGCGGAGAACACTTCAGCGCTGGACTGGATCGCCGCCTATGCGCGAACCTACGACTTTGCGGCGGTGACTGCCTTCACCAAAGGGTACGGCAAGTTTGGCTCGGTCAGCGCCCTCGCCACCGGCCAGATCGGCATGGCCCCGCTCGTCTCGGCCGACTTCACGCACCTGGTGAGCCTCACCAAGAGCGGCGCCATCAGCTCCCAGGACTTCGCGCTCGGCTATATGCCAACGGCCCAGGCCGCCCAGAAGAACAAGGGATGGGTGGGCGGCTGGGCAATATCTCAGCCCGAAGGCGCGCCGCATCCTGACCAGAGCTGGCAACTGATCCACTGGCTCACCGCCACGCCGGAGGGCACCGATGCCTGGGCCAGCATCAACGGCTTTCTGCCTGCCTACAGCCCCTCACCGTTCCTGAAGCGCGTGGCCACGCAGTTCGGCTACGACTGGTACCTTAGGGTCCTCCAAAGCGCGCAGACCACGCCGCCGAACGTCGCCGGTTGGGGTGACATCCTGCCGGCCGACTTCCACAACCTCCTCTTCGGTCCCGTGCAAGGCACGACAACGTCGAGGGACACGCTGGCGACCTTTCAGAAGGTTGGGGCAGCGCAATTGGCGCAATACCCGTGACGTCGAGCGATGGCGCCTACGGGCGGAGAAGGCTGCGCAGAGTCCAAAATGGGGTCCAGCCTGCTTCAGCAGGCTTTGTGAACGTAGCCCTACGCTTTAGACGTGTGATGCGCATTGATTAT
>DHIZ01000189.1 GCA_002404055.1 Chloroflexi bacterium UBA4733 | reverse complement strand
GTCTTCCCATTCTGGTCTTTAATAGAGGCATGCTCCGCGTAGCGCTCTGTCTCTTAGTATTTATAGGTACCCTCCGCGCGGCGCGGCTCGACGAATACGCGCTTATCTTGCAGGATCCGCCGCTGGCCGAAACCCACACCGCGCGGGAAAGCGCCGGCCATCGCGCCATGCGCCAGGCGCAAACCACGCTGATTCGCGAATTGAAGCGCCGCAACATGGTGGTCAGCGGCTCGGTCCAGACGCTGCTCAACGCCGTGTTCGTGCTGGCGCCGCACGGCACGCGGCCCAACATCACCGGCCTGCCCGGCGTGAAGCGCGCGGCGTTCCTCGCTCCGCTGCATCTGCAGTTGAACAAGGCTCTGGATCTGGTGAAAGTGCCGGATGCCTGGGCCAATGCGGCGATCGGCGGCATGGGCAACGCCGGCGCCAATATTCGAATCGGCGTCATCGACAGCGGCATCGACGTGACGCACCCGGCCTTTCAGGACCCATCACTCAAACCGCCCGCCGGGTTCCCGAAAGGCGACGCCCGCTTCACCAATTCGAAGGTGATTGTGGCGCGCAGCTACGTTTCGCTGCTGAGTTCCACCAACCCGGCTTTTTCGGCGCCCGACGATCTCTCGCCCGCGGACCACGTCGGCCATGGCACGGCGGTGGCGATGATCGCGGCGGGCGCACAGGTGATCGCGCCCCTAGCGACCATCAGCGGCGTCGCGCCGAAGGCATTTCTCGGCAATTACAAAATTTACGGCTCGCCGGGACTCAACCCCCTGACCAACGCCAGTGCCATGATCCAGGCGCTCGAAGACGCTCTGGCCGACGGCATGGACGTCGTCAATCTGGCCAGCGGCGATTCGGCCGTGTATGGCCCGCTCGACACCGACACGGCTTGCGGCACCAACGATCTGCGCTCCTATATTCCAGTCAACGCGTGCGATGTACGCGCTCAGGCTGTCGAAAATGCGGTACGCAGCGGGATGGTGGTGGTGGTCTCGGCGGGCGACGACGGCGAAACCGGCGCCGTCTATCCCGCGCTCGGCACCATCAATAGCCCCGGCACCGCGCCGTCGGCCATCACGGTCGGCGCTTCCACCAACGCGCACGTACTCTATTCAAGCGCCCGCATCGACATGGCGCCCTTGGCGGCGGCGCAATATGACGCGCTCTTTGGAGGTCCGCGGCCCGCGACCGCGATCACCGCGCCCTTGGCCGATGTCACGAGCACTGGAGACGACGGCACCGCCTGTAATCCGCTGCCGGCGAAGTCGCTCACCGGCTCTATCGCGTTGGTGAAGCGCGGCGTGTGTGCCTTTGCGACGAAATCAATCAACGCCCAGAACGCCGGAGCCGTGGCAGCGCTGCTGTATCTGGAAGACGCCAACACCGCCCTCTTCACGCCCACGAATCTCTCCGACACCGCTATACCGACGGTGTTGATCGGCAATGCTAACGGCCTGACGCTGCAAACCCTGCTGAAGACGCATCCCGCGCTGAACGTCACGCTCGATCCGGCGCTGCGCGAAGTGCCCGCGGCGTTCGATACCGTGGCGGGCTTTTCGTCCCGCGGCCCGTCGATCGGCGCGGCCCCGACGATCAAGCCGGAACTGGTGGCCGTGGGCACCGATCTTTACACCGCGACCCAGAGCTTCGATCCTAACGGTGAGATGTGGTCCGCTTCGCGCTACACCGCGGTCGAAGGTACCAGCTTCGCGGCCGCGCTGGTCACCGGCGCCGTGGCGCTGGTGAAGCAGGCGCACCCCGGCCTGACGCCCGAGCAATACAAATCGGCCGTGGTGCACACCACCAGCAATGATGTGATGGAAAACGGCGTGGTGGCCCGCATCGAAGCCGTCGGCTCCGGCAAGCTCAACGTGGGCAACGCCGTGAATACCGGCATGACGGCCGCGCCGGCCACTTTATCGTTCAACGGGCTGCTGGCCAGCACGGGTTTGCCGGCGTCACTGTCTCTGGCGCTGACCAACATCAGCGGCGCTGCCGGCAGTTTCAGCGCCAAGGTGCAGCAGACGGACGCTGATTCCGCTGCTTCCGTCGCCGTGTCGCCCGCTACTGGCACGCTGGCCGCGGGCCAAACCACCAGCGTGACCGTGACGTTGTCGGGACGTTTGCCCAGCCCTGGAACGTATGAAGGTTTCGTAGTGATTAGCGGCATTGGGCCCACGCTTTACGTGCCCTATTGGTACATCGTCACGGACGGCATTCCGCAGAACGTCTTCCCGGTGCTTGGCGCGAATCAGATCGCCGGCGCCAGCGACAGCAACAACCTGGTTGGCTGGCGCGTGGTGGATCGCAACGGGGTCGGCGTGGCGGGCAGCCAGGTGACGATTAGCGCGCTAAGCGGCGGCGGAACGGTTGGCAATGCCGACGCGCAGACTGACAGTTACGGCATCGCGGCCGCTCTCGTGAACCTGGGCGCCACTCCCGGCGACCAGGTCTTCGAAGCCTCCGCCGGCAGCCTGAAGCAGGACTTCTTCTTCGCCGCGCGCAACTACCCTACTATTGCAGCCAAGGGCGTCGTCAATGCCGCCAGCTTTGTGCCCGAGCCGGGCTTCGCGCCCGGTTCGTACATTACCATCGGCGGCAGCAGCCTGAGTCCGGTGGTCAGCGGCTTTTCCACGCCATACCTGCCGCTTTCGCTGGTCAACACCGCCGTCACCTTCGACTCCGGCAGTCTCAGCGTGCCGGGTCGCCTCTCCTACGTCAGTCCCACGCAGATCAACGTGCAGGTGCCGTGGGAGTTGCAGGGCGCCACGTCGGCGGTTCTGAAAGTTCTATTGGACGGGCTTGCCAGTGCCACCCTGACCATTCCAATTGCAGCGGCTGCGCCGGCCTTCTTCGAGTTTACCGATCCCGGCACGGGCAAATTGGCGGTTGCGGCTCTGGATGCCTCGTATCAACTAATTGCGGCGGCGCATCCGGTCGCCCGGGGCCAGGTCGCGCAGCTTTTTGTGAACGGCCTGGGACCGGTTACGAATCAGCCGGCCGACGGGGAAGTCGCGTTGGGCAGCCCCCTGTCGCAGACCACGGCCACGCCCATTGTCCAGATCGGCAGCCAGCAGGCGACGGTCCAGTTCAGCGGCTTGGCGCCCGGTATCGTTGGGCTGTACCAAGTCAACGTGATGGTGCCGCCGGGCCTGGCGCCGGGACCGCAGCCGGTCACCATCGGCATCGGAGGTCAGACTTCCCCGGCCTCCAGTTTATCGGTGCGGTAAGGGCCGCTGCATGAGAGCGCGGGCGATGATGGTGGCGGGCACGGCCTCGCATGTGGGCAAGAGTTGGATGACCACAGCGATCTGCCGCTCAATGGCTCGGCAGGGCTGGCGCGTCGCGCCCTTCAAAGCGCAGAACATGTCGAACAATTCGTACCCGTGCGCGGCGGGCGGGGAGATTGGGCGCGCGCAGGTGGCGCAGGCGCAGGCCTGCTTCCTGGAACCGGAACCCGACATGAACCCGATTCTGCTGAAGCCGAATTCCGAAACCGGCAGCCAGGTGGTGGTGAACGGGAAGGTCTGGCGGACTCTGCAGGCGCGCGAGTACTATGGCCACTTTCCGTATCTTCTGGGTCAGGTGATGGACGCGTATGAACGGCTGGCGGCACGTCACGACTTCATCGTGATGGAGGGCGCGGGCAGTATCAGCGAGTTGAATCTTAAGGCAACGGACCTGGTGAATCTGGGGCTCGCCACGCGTTTAGATGTGCCGGTGCTGCTGACCGCCGACATCGACCGAGGGGGCGTTTTTGCCTCCATTGTGGGTAGCTTTGCGCTGCTTGAAGATGACGAGCGAAGGCTCGTACGCTCATTCGCCATCAACCGCTTTCGCGGCGACCCCTCGCTCTTTGAAAACGGCGTTCGC
>DHIZ01000284.1:4367-5321 GCA_002404055.1 Chloroflexi bacterium UBA4733 | reverse complement strand
GCAGCACCAGACCCAGGATATTCAGAGCCAGTACCAGGCGATTGTCGCCAACCAGCAGGGCAATGCGCGGGCGACAGCCACGGCCAACCCACAGCCCAGCGGCAGTCCCACGGCTTCCACGAGCGGCGCGCCGGAAGCCGGCGGGACGCCGGACGCCAGCGGGACGCCCGCTCCGAGCGGCACGGCGGGGCCGACGCTCACGCCGTCACCCACTTTCAACCCGGAGGAATCTGCCACCGTGGCGGCGTTGAGCAGCCAGTTCGCAACCGATCAAGCACAGCTCAACGCCGCCCAGCAGCTGACCATGGACAACCTGATCGATGCCGACCTCCTGCGCCAAAACGCCGGCAAGTTCGACGTCTCCGTGAGCTCCGAAGACGTGGCCGCTCAGGCCAAGAAGACTGCCGACCAGATCGGCGGCGACGCTGCCTTGAAGCAGCTGCTCAACACTGCGCATCTGTCGCAGGGCGACTTCAACCAGATCCAGTACGATGTCGTCCTGCGGGACAAGTTCCAGGCCTACTTCGCCGATCACCCGGAGGCCGCGCCATCGCCTTCAGCCACGGCCGTCCCTTCACCCACGGCGACCATCGTTCCTGAAGTAGGCCCGTTGCCGCCGACGCCCACAGCGGTGTCGACGCCATTGCCGGCGCCGGGCGCCACCAGCCTGGCGAGCTGGCTTCGCGAGCAGCGCACCAACGCCATCATCACCCAAACATCCTTCCCGTTGCCTCCGGCCTAGCGGTGCAGCGCCTGGCCCTGCTGTTCCAGCGACTCGATCGACTGTTCGCGGCGCTCGTCGGCGTGGCCGCGATCCTGGACCTGGCTACCTGGCTGTACATCGCCGTGCGCCAGAGTGTGCTGCCGGATGCGCTGCCCATCCACTACAACGCCGCCGGCCAGGTGGACCGCATCGGACTGCGCGGCCAGCTGTTCATCCTGCCCGCCATCGGC
>DHIZ01000284.1:0-4146 GCA_002404055.1 Chloroflexi bacterium UBA4733 | reverse complement strand
GCCCAGATCGTGACATTCAACGCCGGCTACCGGCAGGCGGGCGTGTCACGGTTCACCGAACAGATGGTGCGCGCCCTCCAGGAGCGTGACACAAGCGCCCACTATTCCGTTTTCCTGAACGAGACCGCTCGGGGAGGCTTCAGCGATTCACCTAACATGCGCTTCCGGTACACGCGGCTGCCCGCGGTCAGGCCAGCCGTGCGGATCCTGTGGGAGCAGGTCTTCCTGCCGGGGCACGCTGCCGGCTTGGACCTCCTGCACTGCCCGGTGAACGTGCTGCCCTTGCTCAGCACCTGTCCGGCGGTCCTGACCATCCACGATCTCACCTTCCTGCGCTATCCCGAGCGCTTTCGGCCGGAGCGGCAGAAGTACCTGGCCACGCTCACCAAGCTCAGCGCCAAAAAAGCGCGCCGGATTATGACCGATTCAGCCAACACCAAACAGGACGTGGCAGAGCTGCTGCGCGTCCCGCCAGAGCGCATCGACGTCGTGTATCCGGGTTTGGACGAGGCATTTCATCCATCGAGCCCGGAGGAGCTGGCGGAGTTCCGCCGCCGCAAGGGTTTGCCCGACGAGTTCATCCTCTACGTCGGCACGCTGGAGCCACGCAAGAATGTGGCAGCGTTGGTACGGGCCTACAGCCTGCTGCACGCTCGAGGCTTGCGGCGCTGGCCACTCGTCATTGCCGGTGGTCGGGGCTGGATGTTCGACGACATTTTTGCCGAGGTCGAGCGCAACGATCTCGTGAGCGATGTGCTGTTTCCCGGGTACGTGCCCCCAGAGGAGCTGGCGCAGTGGTACGGCGCCGCCGCGGTATTTGTGTACCCTTCTGTCTATGAGGGCTTCGGGCTGCCGGCGCTGGAAGCCATGGCCTGCGGCACGCCCGTCATTGTTTCTAATGCATCCTCTTTGCCTGAGGTCGTCGGCGATGCCGGCGCCCAAGTCGACCCGCACGATACGGCCCAGCTGGCCGAGACGCTAGCGGAGATCCTGCAATCGAGCCGCCGAAGAGAGCAGATGGCCGCCGCGGGGCTGCGGCGAGCAGCCTCTTTTACGTGGGACAAGGCGGCCGAGCAAATCATGCGGGTCTACCGCCAGGCGAGCCGCTGAGCGTGGCCCAATCGGCTCTGGCGCTCGATCGCGGCGCGGCTCCGGAGGTCAGCCCGGCGCTGCGGCTCAGCCGAGGCTGGGCTTCTCCGCTGGCGAGCTGGGCCTTCGACCTGGTTGTGCTGAACGCGGCCTTTGTGCTGGCCTACTGGATCCGTTACCCGCTGGGCTTTCCCAGCCGCGTCTCGACCTTTGATTACCGGCCACTCGAAGCCTTCTTCCCGGTAGAGCTGTCGCTCACGCTGATCATGGCCGTCATCCTGCCTTACACCGGGCTGTACCGGCGGACTCGGGGCGTGGCCTGGATGACTAAGGCCCAAAGCATCTTCAACGGCACTACCGTGTCGGTGGGTCTGTTGATCGTCCTCAGCTACCTGTCACGACTCTATGCCGAGTCGCGCGGCGTGTACCTCATCGCCTGGGGCCTCATCATCCTGCTGCTGTCGCTGGACAAAGCCGCCCTGGCCAGCCTGCGGTCGTGGCTGCACCGCCGCGGCGTGGGCGTGGAGACGCTGATCGTGGTCGGTGGCAGCGACATGGCCAAGATGATGATGCAGCATGTCGCCGCCTCGCCCGGCCTCGGCTACCGCCTGCTTGGCTTCCTCGACGACTTCACCTACCCGGACGGCCGTTTTGGCCGCTTCTCGCACCTCGGCCGGATCGACCAGCTGGCCAGCGTCGTCGAGAGCTGCGACGTCAGCGAAGTCATCATCGCGCTGCCCACCGATGCCCACCAGAAGGTGTGGGACATCGTCAATCGCTGCCAGGAGCACAACGTCCGCTACAAAGTCGTGCCGGACCTGTTCGAGATGAGCCTGTCGCGCGTGGACGTGGACGAGATCGCCGGCATCCCGCTGATCGGCTTCCGCGAGAGCACCATCGCCGGCCCGAACCTGGTCCTAAAGCGCGCGCTGGACCTGTCGGTCGGCGCGCTGATGCTGCTTGTGTCGCTGCCGCTGTGGCTGATCATCCCGCTGCTTATCAAGCTGGACTCGCCGGGCCCGGTGCTGTACCGCCAGATCCGGGTCGGCCGGGATGGCAAGCACTTCACCTTCTTCAAGTTCCGCTCCATGCGGCAGGGGGCGGAAGACGAGTGGCAGCGCCTGCGCGCGCTCAATGAGACCGAAGGGCCCATTCTCAAGATCCGAAAGGACCCGCGGCTGACTCGGGTAGGCAAGTTCCTGCGGCGGATGAGCATCGACGAGCTGCCACAACTCCTGAACGTGCTGCGTGGCGAGATGAGCCTGGTGGGACCTCGGCCGCCCCTGCCCGCCGAGGTGCTGCAGTACGAGCCCTGGCAGCACAAGCGGCTGTCCATCGCCGGCGGCATGACTGGCTTGTGGCAGGTCAGCGGCCGCAGCCATCTCAACTTCGAAGAGATGGTCATGATGGACCTGTACTACATCGAAAACTGGTCCCTCGGCCTGGACGTGGAGATCCTGCTGCGAACTCTGCCCGCCATCCTCACCGGCGCTGGCTCGTTCTAACCTGAAAGTCGCCCTGGTTCACGACTACCTGAACCAGAAGGGCGGCGGCGCCGAGCGCGTGCTGACCTCACTGTTCGAACTGTTTCCTCAGGCGCACGTGTACACGTCCATCTGGCAGCCCTCCAACATGCCGGCGGCCATCAACGCCATGCCGATCCAAGCCTCGTTCATGCAACGCCTACCGGGCATCTTCAGCCATCATCGCTGGTTCTTTCCGCTCTATCCGTTGGCCTTCCAGTCGTTCGACGTGAGCGGCTACGACCTCGTCATCACCAACACGCAGGGTTTCGCCAACGGCGTTCGCAGCGGCCGAGCCACGACCATCTGCTATTGCCTCACGCCTATGCGCTGGGCCTGGAACACCGACGAGTACATCACGCGCGAGGGCGCAGGCCGCGCGGTGCAACTGGGCCTGCGGCCGCTGATGCACGCCGTCCGGACGTGGGACCGTTGGGCCGCCGGCCATGTGCAGCACTTCATCGGCATCTCGCGCGTCGTCGCCGAGCGCATTCGCCGCGCTTACGGCCGCGAGGCCGCGGTGATCTATCCGCCGGTCGAGGTCCGCAAGCATACGGTCGCCCGCAAGGTCGAGGACTACTTCCTGGTCGTCTCACGTTTGGCGCCCTACAAACGGATCGACCTGGCAGTGCGGGCCTGCACGCGCCTGGGCTTGCGGCTGAAGATCGTCGGCGCCGGCCGCGACGTCGAGCGCCTCAAAGCTATGGCTGGGCCAACCATCGAGTTCCTCGGCTTCGAGCCGGACGATGACGTGGTGCGGCGCTACTACGCCCGCTGCAAGGCCTTCCTGTTCCCGGGCGAAGAGGACTTCGGCATTTCGCCGCTGGAGGCGCAAGCCTCGGGCCGGCCGGCTATCGCCTACGCCGCCGGCGGCGCGCTGGACACGATCCTGCCCGGCGTCACCGGCGAGCTGTTCGCGGCGCAGACCGTGGACTCTCTGGCCGACGTGCTGGGCAACTTTGACCCATCGCGTTACGATCCCCAGCGAATTCGGGAGCACGCGCTGCGGTTTGACAGCGGTGTCTTCAAGCAGCACATGAAGGAGTTCGTCGAAAGGGTGGCCAATGGAGCTTAGGGCCTTCTGGAACATTCTCCTACGCTGGCGTTGGGTGGTGCTGGCGGTCAGCGGGGCCGCGCTCATCGCCAGCGGCATCCTGGCCGTCGTCCAGCCGCCGGGCTACAAGGCGCAAACAGTGCTGGCCTTCTCCGCCCCGCCCAGCCAGGCCAATATCAGCTTGCCTGGCCTGGACGAGCAGAACCGCGGCCTGTTCGCCGAGCAGGCGGTGGACGACTTCACCAAGATCGTGCCCACGTTTGGCTTTGCCCAGGGCGTGGCCAAGCACCTCAGCACACCCACCGACCCGCGCACCGTCGAGCACGCTTGGACGGTCAAGAAGCAAGCCCATCACCTACTCAGCATCGAGGCCGCGGCGCCGACCGAGGAGGGCGCGGTCGCCCTGGCGAAGGCCGCCGCCGACGAGATTACCCAGAACGGCCAGACTTATTACAGGGCCCTCAACAGCCAGGACCTGGC
>DHIZ01000046.1:1292-3006 GCA_002404055.1 Chloroflexi bacterium UBA4733 | reverse complement strand
GCTCTATAGGATTGACAGGATCCAGGTTGGCGGCCACGAAGTCAGCCCCGCCCAGCAGCGCGTCCACGCCCATCTGCAGCTTGGCATAGGTCAGCGCATGATCCAGGCCCACCACCAGGCAGTCGGCGTTTGCCTCTGCTGGCAGCCAGCCGGCGGCAGCCAGTTTATCGCTGACCCACTCGGAGCCGATCACAGCCAGCCGACCTTTGTGGCGACGGCCTGCCAAGTAGCCGACCATGAGCTCGGCCGCCGTGACTACCTCGTCATCTTTGGTGGGTACGCCCAAGTCGCTCAGCTTCCGCGCCACCACATCGGACCCCGCGCGGGAGTTATTGCTCAGGAAGAACGGACGCAGACCGCGCTGCCGCGCGAAGCTGACGAAGCTGGCCGCGCCATTGCAAAGCCGCGCACCGCGGTACATCACGCCATCCAAGTCGAGTAACACCGCTCGCAGACCCGAAAAATCCATTTGGTACCCCCATCTTTCTGCCCCTGACTGTCTGTGCTACTGTAGGCCCTTACTAAGCAACCGCTACCGGATGGTACGCGGTTCAGGGGAGAAAACATCCGGTGATGGCTGTGCAAGAGGACCGGGACGATCGGCGCGCCGGCGTGCGTGCGCCGGTGTCGCTGCTGGCAGCGATGGACACGCCGGATGGCGAGGCGCCGGTGGTCGTGATCGAGCTAAGGGCCCGTCGATCAATAATNNNCGAAGTAGCTGGCGTTGGTCAGCAGCTTGCGCGCCTCCATCCGCTTCGCGAGTGCTTCGTTCACCGTGTCCTCGGGGTCAGGACCTGCGTCTTCGTCGCCCGCGGTGGCGCTAAGGGCCCGTCGATCAATAATCGTCACGGGATAGAAGCGTGGAGCGTTACGTTGGGGAGTGGTCGACGAACCAGCCATCTTGCAGCGCTTCAAGGCGCTGGCGCCAACGTTCAATGAACGCACCCGGCGGCTGTGGGCCGCGGCCGAGACGCTGGCCCTTGGCCGGGGAGGGATCACCACCCTTTCACGTCTGACAGGCATCTCGCGGCGAGCCATCCACCTGGGATTGAAGGAATTGCGCGACCCGTCGCTGCTCCCGGGGCAGATTCGGCGGCCAGGAGCGGGCCGCAAGCGGGTGGTGGACCAGGATGCCAGCTTGACGACCGACCTGGAAAGGTTGGTTGAGCCAGTGATGCGGGGGGATCCTGAATCACCCTTGCGCTGGACCTGCAAAAGCGTGCGCCGGCTGACGGCGGAACTGGGGCGCATGGGCCACGTGGTGGGGCGGGATGTGGTAGGCGCCGTGCTTCATGACCTGGGCTACAGCTTGCAATCCAACCAGAAGACGCGCGAAGGCGGCACCCATATCGACCGAGATGCCCAATTCGGGCATATCAACCAGCGTGTGCAGGAGCAGATCGCCGCCGGAGAACCAGCCATTTCGGTGGATACCAAGAAGAAGGAACTGGTGGGCGATTTCAAGAATCCCGGACGCGAATGGCAGCCCAAGGGCCAGCCCGAGCCGGTGCGGGTGTATGACTTCGTGATTCCCGAGCTGGGCAAAGCCAGCCCCTATGGCATCTACGACCTGGTCAACAATACGGGCTGGGTCAACGTTGGCATCGACCACGATACGGCAGAGTTCGCCGTCGAAAGCATCCGCCGTTGGTGGCGATCCAGCGGTTGTGCAGTCTATCCCACGGCCACCACGCTGCTCATCACGGCCGATGGC
>DHIZ01000046.1:0-1051 GCA_002404055.1 Chloroflexi bacterium UBA4733 | reverse complement strand
CAAGTGGAACAAGATCGAGCACCGTCTGTTTGCGTTCATCAGCATGAATTGGCGTGGGAAACCCCTGACCAGCCATGCCGTCATCCTCAAATTGATCGCCGCCACCACAACGACTACTGGCCTGACCGTCCAGGCCCACCTGGATTCCAGCACCTACCCGACTGGCATCACCATCTCCGACGAGCAACTCAAACAGTTGCGCATCGAACGCGATCCCTTCCACGGGGAATGGAACTACACCATCCTGCCAAGGAGGCCCTAATTGGGCCGCTTATTATTCGACGGGCCCTAAGTACGCCATCCAGCCACGATTCCAAAAGAGTCCGCCCGGTTATGGTGCTCGCGTTCTGGACACGCTTGAAATGCTGGGAACGCAAGTCGAGGCCGTGCTCGATCGCTTCGAGCCGTTTCTGCGATGAGCGCGTCAAGACGGCACCCCGTCAGCGGGGCGGTCGCCTGCTCCCGATATTGTACAGCCTTCTAGGGGATACTTCCCATCCGCGTTTGCCCCCATCGGCCTTCGGGATGTATGTGCGCAGCACCGGTTTGGGCCAGTACTGCCCGTTGTGGATGCGTTCGTGCAGTCCCTGCAGGTTGTCCTCCAGGTTCTGCTCGTACTCCTCCACCGTCACCCTGTCGACTCCCGGGCTGGCTCCGCGTCGCTGTCGTTTGAACGCTCGTTCGAGCGCAGCGACATCGACGTGATGCAGCACCGCCGTGAACCGGGTCTGGCCAGATCGTCTGGCCGCCGCGTTCACACGTCGAAGGTGGGGCAGCAAGGGTTGCCAGCCCTGGGTCTGGCCCTTCGCCGCCTCCGGCGTGATCCCTCCCAGCCGTCCCCTTTTCTCCATCACCTCGTTGCCTTCGGCGACTTCATCGATACTATGGGACGGTCCGACTTCCGACCGGGACCAAACAGCAGGCTACGGTTTTCCCTTCCCTGCTGCCTCCGCTGGTGACCAGCCAGCGGGCCCTGCCGGACCTCTTGGGTTCCGATATCAGCCATATGCACGTGACCCACGCTTAGCCCGAAGTTCCAGCACGTTTGGGG
>DHIZ01000277.1:38337-38763 GCA_002404055.1 Chloroflexi bacterium UBA4733 | reverse complement strand
CAAGATGGCGACGCCGGTCTTCGACAGCGCTTCGGAGTCCGAGATCAAAGACCAGATTCGCCGTGCCTGGTACCTGAGTCACGGTGAGGACCCGACAGGGATGCTGCCGGCGGAACTGGAAGCGCGGCTCGATCAGAACTGGCGGGAATTAATCCGCCCGGCACTGGAGGCAGCCCGTCCACCGAAGGCGACGGCCGATGGTGATCTGGAGGATGCGCTGGTGACGGCCGGCGCAATGGCCAATGGCAAAACCACCAACGGCCACGTCTATGGTCTGCTGGCGCTGGAGGATCAGCTCGGGCAGAGCTTCCGCGGCATCGAACTGCCGGCCGCACTGGCGGGCAAGTCAAAACTTTACGACGGGCGCACGGGTCAGCCGTTCGATGAACCGGTCGCGGTTGGCATGATCTACATGATGAAGCTGCA
>DHIZ01000277.1:37688-38095 GCA_002404055.1 Chloroflexi bacterium UBA4733 | reverse complement strand
CTGACCGTGAAGTCCGACGACGTCGTCGGTCGTGTCAAGACCTACGAGGCCATCGTCAAAGGTGAGGAGATTATGGAACCAGGCGTGCCGGAGAGCTTCAAGGTGCTCGTCAAAGAGTTACAAAGCCTGGGCCTGGCCGTCGATGTCCTCAACGACAACGACGAGACCGTGCAACTGCTGGACGACTCCAACAACGAACCGATGTCGGCCTTAGAGGATATCAACCTCAGTCGGTGGGAGCGCTAAGTGTTAGAAGTCAACGGTTTCACCGGCATTCGGATCAGCCTGGCGTCGCCGGAGCAGATTCGCTCCTGGTCGTATGGCGAGGTGACGAAGCCGGAAACAATCAACTACCGCACGCTGAAGCCGGAGAAAGACGGCCTCTTCTGCGAGCGCATCTTCGGTCC